>DQDL01000028.1:449-6401 GCA_003533405.1 Clostridiales bacterium
CATGGCGGCGGTCTTGAAGCCGAGTGCTTTAAGCTCTGCGGCACTGTCTATGCGTGTCCACGGTATCTGAAATACCGTACCCATGCTCACCCTGACCGCACGGCGGTACAAGGGGTCGCAGCAGGTTCTGTCTACAAGCACGGCATCAAAGCCGAGGGCGGCGGCCGAACGGAATATCGCCCCGACATTCGTGGGGTCGGCAAGGCCCTCGAGCACCGCTACTCTGCGGGCGCTGCGGCAGATATCCGCAGCAGTCGGAAGCACCGGACGGCGCATTGCGCACAGGACGCCGCGGGTGAGCTCGAAGCCGGTGAGTTCGGCGAGAGTTTCGCTGTCGCCGGTGTAGACCGGCGTTTCGGAGCAGGCGGCAATCAATCCGCTCGCCTGACCGTTAATATGCCGCCGCTCCATCAAAAACGCTATCGGCTCGCATCCGAAATTTAGCGCATATTCTATGACTTTGGTGCTCTCGGCAATGAAAATGCCCTTTTCGGGGTCTGATTTTTGCCTTAGCTGAGCTTCCGTCAGCCTTGCAAACGGCGCAAGCTCGGGTGCGGAAATGTCTTGCATCTCAATTATCTCAGCCATTTTGCAGCCCTCTTTCGTTTTGCAGCCTGCGGAACATTTTTGAAAGCACTATCACGGCCGCAGCCGCAAGCACGACCTCTGCCACCAACTGGGCATATGCAAGGCCGTACAGTGGGAACAACTTATCGAGCACGAACAGTGCCGGTATCTCAAGCACGAGCTTGCGCATGAGCGCAAATATAAGTGATTTGCCACCCATGCCGCAGGCCTGGAACACGCCGACTGCGACAAAATCGATGCACAGAAACGGCAGTGCAAGGCTCATGCCATGTAGGAAGCGAGCTCCGTAGGATATGACCTCCGGCTCGTTGAGAAACGCCGCAATGACGCTTCCCGAGCCGAGGTATAGCCCCGCCGCCAGAACTATGATTATTCCCAAGGAAATTTTCGTCGTGAATGTTATCGACTGCTTCATGCGCTTTATATTTCCCGATGCATAGTTGTAGCTTATAAGCGGCATTATACCCTGCGAAATTCCCATGGCGCAGTACAGCGGCACCATGCTTATCTTGTTGGCAATGCCCATTGCCGCAACGGCGCAGGCACTGTTGTAGGCGGCGGTGAAATTATTCAAAATGGTCATGCCCGTGACATTGAGCAAATTCTGTATCGATGCCGGGATGCCGACGACGCAGATGTCTTTTGCGATATCCTTGCGGAACGAGAACATACTCGGCTTTATGCAGACATAGGTCGTCTTGCGCTTGAGGTAGAGTATCACAAGGAAGTACACGCAGGCAAAGCAGTTTGCGATAAAGGTCGCAAGTCCCGCTCCGGCAGCCCCCATGTCAAGACCCCACGGCAGGATGAATATCGGGTCTAGGATGATGTTCAAAACGCAGCCGCTCATCATACCGACGCTGGCGTGCAGCGCCTCGCCCTCGGCACGCACAAGGTAGGATATGACGACATTCATTATAGCCGGAACGGTGCCGCAGGTGACAGTCCATAAGAAATAGTCAGAGGTGGTCTGCCAAGTAGTTGCATCTGCGCCCAAAAGGCGCATGAGCGGCGTCTTCAGCACAGTGCAGCCAATGGCCATAATAACGCTGAAGATGAGCGCAGAATAAAAGCCGAAGGCGGAGCTGCGGTAGACCGTGTCGTAGTCATGGCTGCCGAGAGCACGGCTCATTTTGCTCGATGTGCCGACGCCGAAGAGGTTGTTCACCGCATTGAACGCCAGCAGCAACGGCGCAACGAGCGTGACACCGGCGTTTTCCACGGCGTCGTTTAGTTCGCCGACAAAGAAGGTGTCGGCTAAGTTATACAGCACCATCACGAGCGTCGCAAGCACCGTCGGGATGCAAAGCTTGGCGACCGCAGTGGGCATCGGAGTTGATTCAAAAATTTCGGTTTTGTCTGCTTTTTTCATTTCTTTATCCTATATTTTCCCATGATTCCAAGCGTTATTAGCTTCATAAACGCCTTTTGGGTATTCTGCATGACCTGCTCCTCGCTCTCTGTCTTGCCGTGCTCTATCCATGTTGAAAGTATGCCGACCATGGCCGAAGCTATGACGCCCGAGAAGTAGTCAAACACCGTCTCGTCCTTGATATACGGGCGGAAGTATCGCTCCACCTGCTCGCTTCGGCGCAGGCTCTCAACAAGAATGTCCGTGCGGTGTATCCTGACGATGGTCTCGAGCAGGGTCACATTTTCAAACCAATAGCGGAACACCGCAACCCGTATCTCCTCTCCGGTCTCCTCGGCTCGTTTGAACGCCGCTTCAAAGCTGCGGTCGCACAGGAGCATCAGCACATCCTCGATGCAGTCAAAATTGCGGTAAAATGTCGAGCGGCTCACGGTGGACACCCGCTGGATATCGCTGATGGTTATCTCCTCAAACGGCGATGTCTCCAATAGCTCAAGCAGCGCAGAGCATATGAGCTCCGCCGAGGCATAAGCACGCTTATCGTTCTTGATGTGGTACATTTTGCCCTCCGATGTTTCATTTGTTACGGTACTATTGTACCATATCTTTTTATGTATTACAATAGGCGCATCATTAGAAAGGAATGATTTTATGAGCACCAACATTATTTATTGCTTCTCCGGCACGGGAAATTGCCTTGATTTTGCGAAAAATCTCGCTAAGGCTCTCGGGGACACCGACATTGTCATGATGCGCTCCCAGCCCATTGTCACCGATGCCACGCAGGCGAAAAGGGTCGGCTTCGTTTTCCCCTGCCACGGCGGCGGTCTGCCCGGCGGAGTTGAGGAGTTTATGAAGAGCGTGAAGATAGGCCCCGACGCTTATGTGTTCGGCATCAGCCAGTCGGCAAGCTACCTCGGCACGGGGCTTTACAAGCTCAATAAGATTCATCCCCTCAGCTACTGGAAGGGCGTTACCCACCAGTGCACCTGCATCTGGCTGTTCCCGCACACGCTGATGCTCCCGCCCACGACCCCGAAGCTTGCGCAGAAGCGCAGCGAAAAGCTCGCCGCAAAGATCGCAAGGGAGATCCTCGCAGGCAAGGTCACCGAGAAGGAGCCGCCTTGCAATCCGTTTAATTCCGTCGAGAGCAAGGCTTGGCCGAAGCTCGCCGGCAAAAAGGCAAAGAAGCTCTCCGTCAACAAGGACACCTGCGTTTCCTGCGGACAGTGTGCAAAGCTGTGCCCCAAGGGCAACATCAAGTTTGTCGACGGTCACCCCACATTCGGCACAGACTGCATCCAGTGCCTCGGCTGCCTGCAATACTGCCCGACCGAGTCCATTTACATGGGCAAGAAAACGCAGAAGCGTGAGCACTACCACAACCCCAACATCACCCCCGAAGATCTCATGCAGACAGTTATACATATCGATTGATTTTGAATTGATGATTCTGATAAACCTCAAAACCGGCGCACCGTTTGGTGCGCCGGTTTTGAGGTTTTATTTTGTTATTGTGTTATTGCGCCGGTTCTTCATAGAGCACAAATTCCGTACGAGTGGGGTGCTCGGGATCTTCGCCGCCGAGCATGGCGAGCGTTTTATCGTCTAATATCTCGATGCGATATTCTTTGTCATTCGATGTGGCAATTATCACTCCGTCCTTGACCGTATATGAGCCGGTCTCCGCATATGAGACCTCCTTATCGAGGCCATAGGCGAACTTTTTCTCGGCCGTGTCAAACCACAGATAAGGCGTAGGGTCGAAATCGCCGACAGAAGATACAGTGGTATCGTTGACTGCGTAATAAGTGCCGGATATCAGGTTCGTATCGTCGTTTTGCTGGCATGCGCTCAGTAAGAGCAGTGCTGTCAAACAAAAAAAGCTGGCAAGAAGTCGCTTCATCGGAGTTCCCCCTTTCAGAATTTGCCGCTGCTGCCGCCGTGCATCGTGCCGGAGGAGGACATGTGGATGCCGCCACCGCCGCCGGAGGACGAGTTGTCGTTGCTCTTCGGCCTCGGGGTGCGGGACATGGTGCGGTACAGGTACAGGTCGCTGCTGTCGGTTATATTCATGCTGCCGTGCTTAACATAGTTCGATGCTGCCGCTTGGAAACGCACGGTCTTGAGCTTCGAGCGCATTATCCCGACAACGAGGACGGCAATGAGGATGCCTGCGACTATCGAGACGAATATCCACATTGGCGAGAGCCGCTCGCTCGGGATGGTAAAGTCTCTATGATCATCATAATCATCGTCATAGTCATAATCATCATCGTCAATACCGCCGTTCGTGATGAATTGGTCGCAAAGGTTGGCAAAGCGCTCAAACGCTGCGGCATAGTCGCCGTCGGACAGGTAGGGCACTATTTCGTTACCGATGTAATCGCAGTCATACTCGCCGAACACATCGATGGCTCGGCCGCAGGTGGATATCGCCCAGTCACGGTCATCCATGGAGATAAACAGCATGATACCGTCCTTCTCGTCGCCGAAGCCGTAGCCGCAATACTCGTACAGCTCGTCGGCGCACTCGGTTGCTGTATCGTAGCCCTGCAGGTCATCCGAGGTCATGACGACAACATCCATCTGCTGACGGGTGCTTATCTCATCGAGCATATCGGAAAGCGCCGATATCTCGTCATCGGTCAGAAGCTCCGCTCCGTCAACGACACGGCTGCGGTCAATATTCGCCGCAAATGCGGGCACGGCACAGCAAAGGCTGAACACAAGGGCAAGCAGGAGCGCAAGAAATTTCTTTTTCATAGCCGCCTCCCTCACATAATGCCCATGCCGTACAGCAGGTTCACGACACCGTAGGCCACAACGCTGAACACCGCCGACAGGCCGACCGTCCACCACGCCGCCGCAGCCTTGTCTACCGGCAGGTCGCCGACAAATTTGCCGGTCTGCCCGTTCATCGCAAAGGTATATTTATTGCCGTTCCATGTGGTGTTCAGAAGCCACACGGGGTAGAGCGCATATTTTGCCTTGCCGTTATACAGTTTTATGTGGCTGCTGTCGGTCGTGACGGTGTCATAGCCGTGCACGGTCGAGGCAAAGGCTTCCTCGGTCGAGCGCTTGACCCGCTCGTTTGCCCGCTCAACGCTCTGCTCGGCATCGACATCATATTTATCGGCTAAATATCCCGCCAAGTACGCCGTCTGAAAGTCGACGGCCTCGGAAAAGTCAAACGGCTCAATGGACTCCATGAGGTCATCGGCCATCTTCGACGAACCGTCGACCGGCACATGCTCAAAGCCTATGCTGCCGCTGCGGCTGACGAGAAAATGGCTGGTCTCGGTATAATCATACTCGCTGTCGCTCCACGCACGCATCCTTGTCGCACGGTAGCGCACCTGTGCATCGGCATCGGTGTCAAACAGCCAGAACGGGACATAGATGCCCTTTATCTCGTCGATGTGGTTTTCGTCCTTGAACGCCTTGGGCACAAGGCGCTTGCCGCTCAGGTGCTTTAATAATCCCGCCTTTGCCGCTTCCTTATCCAACTTAAACGGTATCACTATATCGGGCTTCAGTGAGCCTGCGAGCTTTTCCATCATGACGACCGGGTTTCCGCAGAACGGACACGAGGTCGCCGCCGTGTTCTCGTCGCAGACTATCTCGCCGCCGCAGGAGGCGCAGACATACGAGCAAAGCCCGTCGGTCTCGCCGTCGTTCCATTCCTGTCCTGCCGTGGTCTCCCATTCCATCTCGTCCGGAGCTTCGGAAAGTCCCTCGTCGTAGCTTTTGAGCGTTTCCATGTCGAACTCGGTGTCGCAGTACGGACACTTCATCTTCTGCAGGCGGCTGTCAAACGCAATCGCACCGCCGCAGCACGGGCATTTATATTCCTGCAAGGTTTGCATCAGGCCAACTCCTTTCAGGCATAATTATCAGCCTACTATGTCGCCGTCGTCAAACGGGTCGCCGCACTCCGGGCAGAACTTCGGCGGTTTTGCGCCCTTTTCCGGCTCCCAGCCGCACTTGTC
>DQDL01000028.1:6661-7301 GCA_003533405.1 Clostridiales bacterium
CGGGCTTCTTTGCGCCGCATTCGGTGCAGAATTTGCCCTTGTTGACCGCTCCGCAGCTGCACACCCACCCCTCGGAAACGGGCTTTTTTGCGCCGCACTCGGGGCAGAAGTTACCGGTAGCCACGGCGCCGCAGGAGCATTTCCACGCGCCCGCTGGTGCTGCTTGCGCCTGCTGCTGACCCATGGCGTAGAGGTTCTGAGCGTTCATGCCGCCGCCTGCGTTCATGGCCATGCCCATACCCATGAAGCCGGTCATTGCGCCCGAGTCGTTGGCTGCCGCCGCCTTCATTGCATCGGCCTGAGCGCCGACGAGCGTTGCCGCGCCCATGGTGGGGTCACGCATGATTGCGGTGCGCTGAGCCTGCTTTATTAGCTCGGCATCGTCCTCGGGCAGGGTCACCGAGCCGAGAGCGATGCTCACAACCTTGAGGCCACGCAGGGCTCCCCACTTTTCAGAAAGGGCTGCGTTCATCGCATTTTCAAGGTCGGTGTTGTGGGTGACTATCTGATTGGGGCGCAGCTCAAGCTCGGAGAGCTTGCCGAAGGCCGGCTGAAGTGCGCTTATAAACTCGGTCTTGAGCTGGCTGTCAAGCTCATCCCGGGTATACTCCCGCTCAACATTGCCGCAGACATTGGTGTA
>DQDL01000028.1:7529-7735 GCA_003533405.1 Clostridiales bacterium
ATTGGTGTAGAACAGCAGCGGGTCTGCTATCTTGTACGAATACACGCCCGAGCAGCGCACCGACACATCGATATCAAGGCCGATCTTGCTGTCAACGATGCGGAACGGGATCGGGTTTGGCGTGCCGAACTTATTGTCGATAAGCTCCTTGAGGTTAAAGTAGTACACACGCTGATCCTTGGCGGTGTCGCCGCCGTAGGTAAAGC
>DQDL01000074.1:0-6235 GCA_003533405.1 Clostridiales bacterium
AATTTGCGCAACTTATTGTACCTTATCAGATATTCAATTTTTCTTCCGTAATTGTCTGTCATGCGCTATATTATACTACCTGTTCGGCAGAAATGCCAGCAAAAAATGCACCCCCGTGGGGGTGCATTAACTGTGCTTTTCAGCGCTTTTTCATTGCATCGAGGATGGTTCTCACATTCTCGGGGCCGAGAGTCTCGAGCGTTCTTCCCTCTGCACGCATATCACGGCCGAGAGCGGCGGTTGCGATCTCGATAAGAGCAGTGCACACGGGAGTTGCAACGCCGAGATGCTGGCCGATAGACTCGAGCATCACAAGACCCTGCGGTACATCCTCGGAAATATATCTGGAGTCGACAACGATGGGTCCCTTTGCTCTGGTGGGCATGGAGGCGTACTGGAAGAAGCTCTCCTTTGCGTCCAAATTCTCGTCGAGGCTGTTTCTGAACTTTGCGGCATCGACATAGGACAGGCGGGGATAGCCGAGGTGCTCGAGAACATCCATCTTCTCTGCATCGAGCTTCTCGAGTATCTTCCACACGCTGGGGGTAAAGACCTCGTGGTACATGCAGTACTCGCCCTTGGTCTTTTCAATTCTCGGGATGGACATGATTGCGCCGACGGTGTGGACGATGAGGTTGGGGTTATGCAGAGCGACCTCAACGGTAGACCAGTAGTGATAGTGGAAGTCGAAGCTTTCAAGCTTTGCCTTGACCGTCTCAAGATCCTGCGGGGGATATACGCCCAGAGGATTGCGGACATTTCTGAAGCCGACCTTGATGGTGCCGGGCTCGGAAATGCGGCAGTCGATGAAGGAGCTTGTAGCCTCAACGATGCTCAGCTTCTTGTCGCCGCAGTACTTGAGCATGTAAGCGGTGGAGAAATAGCCCGGATTTATGATGACTATCTGGCCGTCCTTGAAGTAGGGCGCAACTCTCTTGATGAGAGACTCGTGGAACTTGGTCTGAATGTAGATGATGACGACCTCGGCCTCGGAGATGAGGGATACATCACGGGTGACACGGCTCAGCTTACCGTGGCGGACGGTGCCGTCGACCTCAACGAGGGTCATCTCGCCGTTGTGCTCGACCATGTAGTTATAGTTATCGTCATGCAGGGAGTTGGAGGTCTTAATGATCGTGACCTCGTGGCCTTTGATGGAAAGGTCGGTACCTACTGCGCATCCGGCATTGCCTGCGCCCAAAATTGCAACTTTCATTTTTCTATCCTTTCATATATTAAATTGAGAATTACCACTTTTTCATACCGTAATACTCAGCCTTGAGCTTCATCTTATCCTGATAGAACTGCCTGAACTCCGGCGTGTGCTCGGCGACCTTGTGCAGATCCTGATGGATGTTTATCTCGATTATCTTAAAGCCGTCGTCGGTGATGGCGATATCAAAGCCCAGATACTCAAGCTCGGGCATGAACTTGCATATATTCACGACGCCCTTGCACATGTAGTCCCAGTTGGGAACGATGCCCTCTATCTTGACACCGGTGTCCGGGTGCACAGGGCAGGGAGTGAATTTATGGTCACGCAGCTGCTCGGGGCAGTAGTATCTGCCGGTGGCGGTGTCTATCTTTGCACAGATGCCGCCGTAGCCGACATTGTCGGTAAAGCCGGACTTGGACGAGCCGATGCGCATGTAGGTCTGCATTATCTTCGGCTCGTAAGCGGACTGGTTCACGACCGCAACACGGATGGTGTTGACGGAGTTGGGGTATATTTTCTTGAGCTCATGGTGCATGAACAGGTACTCGGTTATGACATAGATGGACTTAAAGTCCGATATCATCGCAATTATCTCGTCCTCGGTCATTTCCTTGCCGTTTATGAGATACCTGCCATCGGCGTACTCCATGCGGTAGAAGCCATCGCCGTGGGTACCGGCGGAGGGCTTGAGCGCAAGGAGCTTTTCCTGACGCAGGAGCTTGAAGATGCCGTCAAAGGAAGCATCGAAGCCCTCGGGGATATCCTGCAGCGCCTTTATGCAGGTCTTGCCCTGCATCTTGATGATGTCGTAATAATACTTTGCGAGGAACTGCTTGTACGGCTCCATGACATAGCGGGTCGTGGTCTTGTCGTTTATCCAGATCTGATAGTTGTTGTTTATCCTGTTGAGCCAGTGGTACTGATAATCCGACAGAAAGTTTTTGTAGTTTTCCTTCGTAAGTCCGTACTGCTGGATCCTGAACGACTGGAAACCGTGACGCCAGCACCACAGCTTCTGGCCGAGGGTGGTTGACTTGGTGTGGAGGAAATCATCCCACACGGAGCGCATCCACAGCTTCTGCATGTACGGGCGGATGCCCGGGCGGCAGAAGTGCTTTACAAAGCGGTTGAAGCGCTTGTCTCTGAACGCCTTCCACCTGCTGCTCCTCGTGGCCTTGACGCTGCTGCGCTTTTTGGCAAGGCGGTCGAGCAGGTAGTTGTTGAGCTTCTCGCTGTGGGCGACCGTGGGCAGCACGGGGCTCGTGCTGAAGCGGTCGATGACGAAGCCGTCCTCGGTGATGAGGATGTAGGCTGTGAAATATTCTATCTCGCTAACGAACTTGGCTATCTCCAAGGTGTCAGCAATAATGCCGTCCCAGTTCGGGATGGTGATGCCCCTGCCCTCGACCTCGCCTGCTGCGGAAATGCGCAGGTGCTCGGGAGTTTCGGCGCCGTGGGGCAGGAAGTAAGCATCCAAAAGCTCGGTGGTCTTGAGCTCTTTGCTTGCGATGTAGAGCTTCACCGTGCCGCCTATGCCCTCACGCAGCTTGTACGGCTCTGCGATGACATAGCTGTATTTGAGTGTGTTTATAAGCTCATACAGACTTTCCTTGTCGTACTCGGACTTCTTGCAGGGGTTCGGCTCGAAGCCCTCGGGAAGCTCGGCAGGGTACTCGTCGCACAGGAGCATCTGCTTGTCGTAGCCGTAGCCGAACATGGTCATGCGGGCTTTGTCAATCTCATCGGCACACAGCTTATAGCGGTTATCGCCTATGCGCTCTATCATATAAGTGCTTCTGTTGCCGGAGCTGGATGCCGGACGCAGGCAGAGCTTGCCCCGCTCGTCGAGAAGCTTTATAAAATCGTCGTAATTTTCGCCGTAGGCACGGTTTACCGTATCAATGGGCAGGAATATCTTTTTATGCTCCCTGTCAATGATATTGAAATACAGCTTCGGCAGATGCTCGGGATAATCCACCAGCACATGATTTGTGGTGACAAGATCCTTCATCCACTTTGTAAAGCTGTTGTTGAACGGCTGCAGGAACAGGTAATCGACATCGCTTATGTACTTGTCGAGGTTGTTCTTAAGATCGTACTTTTCTATGCTCGTGGAAAGGTACTTGTGGTCATGCGCCCACTTCTTATCCTGCATACTGATGCCGTTATCGAGCTTGTTATCCCACTGCACCTTTTTATAATAAGCATTGGCAAGCTTTCTTGAATAGCCCTGTTTGAGCCAGGGACGGATAAAAACCTCTCTTTTTATCCGGTTAACTATACCCATCGCTTTTATATCCCTCTTTCTGATTTCTAAGCACGCACGGACAAATGCCCATACATACCCACATTAAACTATTGTACTTATAATAGTCTAATCATTATATTACATCTTGTCTCGGATTTCAACAGCATATTATTTATTTACCCCATGATTGACAAAAATAACGCATGTAGTATAATGCAGTAAAACAAGTTTTTTCAGAGTTATCGGAGGATAATTCATGTCATCTACCATCAAAAAGCACCCCTTCGGCTGCTTCGCTCTCTCGTTCCGCGGCTTTGACCCCGAGTACGCCGAGGAGTGGTTTTACCTTAAAAGCATTAAAAAATACGCTCTGCCGAACTCGATCGGCGTGTCGCATAAGGACATTTTGTCGCTTTTGCCGTTCGATGCAAGAATAGACAAGTCGCTGCTGCCCTCGGGTGAAAAGACCTATCAGCTTTTTGCCGACAGGCTCTCGACCCGCTATGCGCTCAGCCGCCACAGGGAGCGCACGCCCGAGATATACTATGTGCTGCTCACCAAGGACGGCGAGCGGTTCATCCTCCCCTACGGCGAGGCGGAAGCGCTTGAACGCAGTGAAACGGGCATTGCCGAGCTTATCCGCCGAAAGGGCTGCGTCACGGTGCGCCCGTCGGAGAACAGCTTCTGCGCCCGTGAAACGCTCTACCGCTTTGACGGTGAGAGCTTCTATATTGCCGGGCGCAAGGTCACGGAGGCCGAGCTTTTGCAAGACCTTGCAGAGCTCCCCGAGGACACCGTTGTGTGCCGGCACATCGAGAGCAAGTCTGACTTCTCCCTGCGCATCGCAACGCTAAACTGCGGCACGCCCGAGCTTTTGTACGCCGTGCTCACAGGCAGCGACGGCAGCCCCGAGCGCAACTGGTACACGGATAACCGTGAGCTTGCGGTCGTGAACGCAGACGGCAGCTTCGACGGCGGGAAGATCGATGGTTTCAATGATATTGTTGCCGAAATTTTAAAAATTTCTTCCAAGTTTACCGATC
Source organism: Clostridiales bacterium (assembly GCA_003533405.1). Taxonomy (GTDB): domain Bacteria; phylum Bacillota; class Clostridia; order Oscillospirales; family Oscillospiraceae; genus F23-B02. Next base: position 4,508 of record DQDL01000074.1, read on the forward strand.
TCGAGTACATGAGCTATCTTTTAAGGCTCACGGACAACGGATTTTACATCATGCAGGTCGACACCGGCAAGGATCTTGCGGGGCTTAAAAGCTTCAACGCCAAGACGGCGGCATTTATAAAGCGCAAGCTTGCGCACCGCCGCAGCTTCGTCACCGCAAAGCAGGCGGCAATACTGTGCTACCGCAAAATGTGGGAGCTGCTTGCACGGCGGCACGGCTTTGTCGACTTCATGTACCGCAACTGGAGGCGTGCGCTCCGGGAGGATAACAAGGACAAGCTCACCACCGCTGCCGAGAAGCGCTGGGCGCATGAGCGGGGCTTTTTGTCCTTCCGCATAAAGCAGTATAATCTGACGGACGAAAACTACCGTGAGTGTCTGTCCGACTACGACTACAAGTGGCTCAGACCGCTCAACAGCCGCTACTTCAAATGGGTGTGGGACAAGGTGTCGCTGCGGTATATGTTCGACGATTTCTCGGCGTACCTTCCGAAGTATTACTACAATCTCGTGCGCCGTGACGGCAAGGTCACGCTGCTCACGATGCAGGACACGCCCGAGGGCTACGCTGCCACCTTTGAGGATGTGCTGCGGCTGCTGCGTGAAAAGGGCATTCTCGCCCTCAAGCAGACGGAGGGCTCGCACGGGGTGGGCTTTTACAAGCTTGAGTACCGTGACGGGGCGTATCTCGTGAACGAGCAAGAGCGCAGCGAGGAGCAAATGCTTGCATTTTTGCGCAGTCTCAAGCGCTACTACAACATTTCCGAGTACATCGTCATGCACGACGAGCTGCGCAGGATATACAGTAACGTTGCCTGCACGGTGCGTGTCATGGTCATAAACCGCACGGGCTTTGACCCCGTCATTGAGAATGTGTACTTCCGCATCGGCACGAAAAAGACCGGCTTTACCGACAATATCGGCTCCGGCGGCATTTTCGCCTACGCAGACGAGGTGACCGGCCGCTTCCATGATGCCGAGGTCATCAAAAAGCACATCATCACCCCGTGCCCCATGCATCCGGATACCGGTGTTAAGATAGAAGGCGTGTTCCCCCATTGGCAGGAGGTGCGCAGGGTCATCACCGACATGTGCCGCTACGCCTCGTGTCTTGAGTATCTTGGCTTTGATGTGGTCATCACGCCGGACGGTTTCAAGATACTTGAGATAAACACACATCAAGACCTGCACCGCTACCCGACCTACAATAACGATGTCCACGCCTACTTCGAACGCAAGGTGCAGCTCAAGAAGGCCGGATGCAAGCTTGCATGACGGAGTATTTAATAGTATAATAGTGCGATGCGCATTTGCATCATTAAAAAAATGTGGCGTGTTTTTTAAAGGAGAACTATGCGGATAGCTGTCATATTATTGCGCTGGATACTGAACTTCATATACTTTTTCATGAAGCTGTTTCCGACAAATAACAACAAGGTGCTGTTTTTAAGCCGCCAGTCGAACACCCCGACGGAGGACTTTGTGTTTCTCGAGGCTCGCCTGCGGGAAATGAAGCCCGATATCAAAACGGTCATAATAACGAAGCGTGCCGACAAGGGGCTTGGCAATATGCTCATGTTTGCCGTGCAGACGCTGCGGAGCATGGGTCATCTGGCGACTGCCCGGGTGTGCGTTTTGGACTCGTACTGGCCGGCGGTGTCGATCTTAAAGCACAAGGATTCACTCGCCGTCGTACAAATTTGGCATGCCATGGGCAAGATAAAAAAAT
>DQDL01000074.1:6402-16385 GCA_003533405.1 Clostridiales bacterium
TGGGCAAGATAAAAAAATCCGGCTATCAGTCGCTCGACAAGGGTCTCGGCCGCAGCAGCATGATCGCACACGAGATGCGCATGCACCGCAACTACGATGTCATCATCGCAGGCGGCAAGGCATTCAACCCCTTCTACTGCGCATCCTTCGGCGTGGAGGAAAAGGTTTTGTACAATGTCGGTCTACCTAGAATGGACATGCTGCGGGAAAACACCGAAAAATGCCGTAAGCAGTTTTTTGAGGCTTATCCCGAGCTTGAGGGCAAGAAGATCATCCTCTACGCCCCCACCTTCCGCAAGGGTGAGATATTAGACCCCAAGGCCATTGTCGATGCCTTTGACTTTAACGGCGAGCAGATGCTTATCATAAAGCGCCACCCCAACCAGCGCTTAAATGAGGAAAACCTCGGCAGCGCAATGACCTGCGATGATGTGCCGACAAGCACCGTGCTGTCTGTGTGCGACTGCGTCATAACCGACTACTCGGCTATCACCATCGAGGCTGCGATACTGCACAAGCCGGTGTATTTTTACCTGTTTGACCTTGAGGATTACCTGAGCCGCAACGGGCTGAATGTCCTGCTGTCCGACGAATTTCCCGACAGCGTTTTCTATGAGCCTAAAAAGCTCTTTGAAAGCATCGCAAGCGGCGTGTACGACTACGATAACTACAAGCGTTTCTGCGAAAAATATCTCCCCGAGCAGAGCGGCCGAGCCACCGACAAGATAGCCGCTTTGATAATCGACTGTATGAGGAGGGATAAACATGAGGCGATCTCTGAACGCATTTCTGAGCAAAATTGAACTTATTGCACTGTGGATAGTCAGAATTTTGTTTGCGCCCGACCACTTCGGCGTAGGCTTCTTTAAGCGCATCAAATACTGCATCCACGGCGGCTTTATGCCCGATCAGGTCGCAATGTACGACCTGCCGCACAGGGGCACAAAGGAGTACCTTTCCGAATTTGACTGGCACAAATCCCGCAACATAAATGAGCCGTACAGCTCGCTTTTAAACAACAAGGTTGTTTTCGGCCAGATGGTTGAGCGCTACTGCCCCTCGCCGGAGATCTATGCGATAAAGCACGGCAAGCGCCTTGTCGGCATGAACGGCAGAACCATAAACGACTATGCAGATCTTATTCCCCTGCTGCACGAGGTCAAGGCCTTTGTCGTAAAGCCCGTGTGCGCAGGAAAGGGCAACGATATCCACATAGTAAAATTTAACGGCAAGGGCATTATGCTCAACAACCAGCCGTCAAGTGAGGATGAACTCATCGCCTGCCTTAAAAAGGGTAAGGAGTGGTTCGTGTGCGCATACGCCCATCAGGCCGATTACCTTAACACCATCTACCCCAACTCGGCAAACACCCTGCGCATGATAGTCCTGCGCAATAACGACACGAACAAGCTTGAGCTGTGCTTTGCCGTGCAGCGCATCGGCGCATCGTGGACAGGCGCCGTTGATAACGGCAGCAAGGGCGGCCTTATCGCAAATGTCGATATCGGGACCGGCATGATGAGCGAAGCCCGCACTCTGCATAATCTCACGGTCTACGAGGCCCACCCCGACACCCGTGCGCAGATAAAGGGTACGGTCATCCCGAATTGGGAGAACATCAAGGCCGATGTCGTGCGTGTGTCAAACGAGTTTCCGTATCTGGACATCATCGCATGGGACATTCTGCCCACGGCGGAGGGCTTCACGGTCATTGAGGCCAACACCTCCTCGGGCGTGAACATTATTCAGCTTTGGGGGCCGCAGCGCAACGGCAGGCTCGGTCAGTTTTATCGTGAGCACGGTGTGATCAAATGAAATATGTTATTATGGCAGACGGCAAGGGCAGCCGTTGGAACAACTACATGGGGCTGACAAAGCACAACATCCGCATCGGCGGCGAGACGCTGCTTGAGCGCACGGTGCGGCTCCTGCATGAGTATGACGACGCCGCCGAGGTCATCATCACCTCGCATAACACGCAGCTTCACATCGACGGTGCCGAGCGTTACGAGCCGAAGAACAATGTGCTTGAGATCGACCGCTTCACGGCAGAGCTTATCGGCGATAATATGTGCTTTCTCTACGGCGATGTGTACTACTCCGAGGAAGCGATAAAAACCATCGTCCAAAACGCCGGAGCGGAGCGACTGCTGTTTATCGGCAGTCACAAGAGCATATGTGCCGTTTTGATAAAAGACGGTGCGCTGTTTAAGTCGCTGTACGAGACTATACGCAGCATGTACCTTGACGGCAGGATAACAGAGTGCAAGGGCTGGCAGGTGTATCACCTGTACGCCGGACTGCCGCTTGAAAGCCGTGAGATAGGCCGTGGGTATCTTATAACCGACAGCTTCACAAGGGATTTCAACTCCCCCGACGACTATAACGAATTTATCGCAGGGCAATGATAAACCCTGCGATAAAAATTTGTGTAGAAATATACACGGTTATATGCTATAATGGCAAATTGACATTATGAATTCTCAAGGAGAATTGTTCATATGACGGAAAAAACGACAAATCGCTTTCTGCTCGCAGAGCTTATAAGGCGAGACTTTATCAAGAAGTATAAGCGCACGACGCTGGGCATTCTGTGGAGCGCACTTGCCCCGCTTTTCCTGCTTATCACGATGGATATAGTGTTCGGCGCATTTTTCGGATTGAACCTGCCGCACTACACCATTTATCTGTTTTCGGGTCTGCTGCTGTTTAACTACTTCAGCAATATCACCCGCAACTCCATGAGCGTTCTGTATATAAACGCACCCATTTACAGCAAGGTGCCCGTGCCGAAGCTGTATTTTCTGTTCTCGCACAGCGTTGCAAACTTCATCGATTTTCTCGTGTCGCTCGCGGTGTTTTTCATTTTTGTTGCCATCGACGGCATCACCTTTAAGCTGAACTTCTTCATGCTCATTTACCCCATCATATGCCTGTTCTTCATCAACTTCGGCATATGCATGCTCCTGAGCTCACTGTATATTTTCTTCCGTGATATAAGCTACCTGTGGCCGGTCATCTGCCGCATAATCATGTATTCGTCGGCTATCTTCTACGATGCCTCCATCCTGCCGGGGCTTCTGCGCAGGCTTTTAACCTGCAATCCCCTGTACATGTGCATCGATTACTTCAGGCAGCTCATCATCCACTCCACCGTGCCCTCGGTATCGTACCACATAATTCTGCTCGTCATGACGCTTCTTTGCATGGTCATCGGCGGCTACACCTACTACATCAGCCGCGACAAGATCGCACTGTATGTTTAAGGAGGTGCGCAATGAAAGATAATAAGGTTCTTATACTTGACAATGTCTCCGTCAGATACCGCAAGCGTGATTCACGAGCGACTGCGGATATCTTCCGGCGGCTCATGGGCAAGGAAAAGAGGAATAACGAGTTCTGGGCGCTCAAAAATGTGTCGTTCAGCCTCGAAAAGGGCGATATGCTCGGCGTTATCGGCAAAAACGGTGCAGGTAAATCGACGATGATGAAGGCCATCAGCGGCACGCTCTGCCCCGCCTCCGGCACGATAGAAAAAGAGGGCAAGCTGTGCGCCCTGCTTGAGCTCGGCGCAGGCTTTGACCAGGACATGACCGTCAAGGAAAATGTCTACCTGCGCGGTGCGCTCTTAGGCTACTCCAAGGAATTTATCGACGGCAAATATGACGAGATAATCGACTATGCGGACATGCGTGAGTTTGAGGACAGCCCCTTCCGCACGCTCTCATCGGGCATGAAGTCCCGTATCGCATTCTCCATTGCGAGCATGGTCGAGCCCGACATGATAATCCTTGACGAGATCTTCGCCGTCGGCGACGGCGACTTCCGCAAGAAAAGCCAGAAAACCATGCAGAATATCATCGCAAACGGCGATACAACGGCACTCATGGTCTCCCACTCGATGCAGACGGTGCGTGACCAGTGCAACAAGGTGCTGTGGCTCGACAGGGGCAGAATGGTCATGTTCGGCGACCCCAAGACCGTTTGCGACGCATACGCAGAGTATCTCAACACCGGAAAGCTCCCCGAAACGGAGTCTCTCAAGGCCACCGAGAAAAACCCGACGAATAAGATGGCAAAGACCAAGGGCAAGATATTCGGCGAAGTGATGATATACCTGCTTTTGCTGATGTTTACCCTCGGCGGCATATTCTTCTGGTCGCAGTACGACCTGTTCAGGGCGTATTTCATTGCCAAGGACTCGACCCCCGAGCAGATAATGCAGGTCGTGGACGATTACCGTGACGAGGCAAACGAGCTTCTGGAGGCGGACATTTCCGGCTGGAACACCGAAGTGCTGGATAACTGCACCGAGGATATTCTGAACGAAAAAGCCACGATAAAAGAGGTCGCCAAAGAGCTCGTCGGCGATTCGTTCGAGCCGGGCAGCCGTGAATACCGCCGCTCGCTTGCGGCAGCGGAGCTTGCCGTAACGAAGCAGTATTACTCCGACCGCTGCGAAAGAATGCTCGCCGATATCAAGGCCGAGTACGACGCTCTGCCCGAGGATGGCCGTCCGAGCCTTCTCATGTACACCTACGGCGACCGCCAGCAGTTCTTTAATCTTGAGAAGAAGTGCGATGATGCCGTGCAGGATGTCATTGAGGAAGTGCGCTCTCAGCTCAAAAAGGAGCACTACCCCGAGGAATACGCAGACAAAATTTTCAACGCTTACAAGTCCGAAAAGGGCTATATGATAGCGTATTACATGGAAAATTTGAAATAATCCCAACAAAACGGCAGAGTTCGTATTCTGCCGTTTTGTAATATGTAAATATATAATTTGACAAAGTTTGTTCAGGGGTATATTATACCCTTATGTGAATTTTTGTGCAAAAAGGATAGAGTGTATGGAAAATATAACAGCCAAGACCCCTTGGAAGGATCACCTCGGTGAGGTTCCCTTCCACCTCGACTATTTTGAAGGCTCGATGTTCGAGGCCGTGGCCGCAATAGCCGAAAAGCACCCCAACAACGTCGCATTCGACTTCATGGGAAGGTCAACGACCTATAAAACGCTCGTCAAAGAGATCGAGCAGTGCGCCAAGGCGCTCAAGACCATCGGTGTGCGTGAGGGCGACAGGGTCACGATCGCAATGCCCAACTGCCCGCAGGCCATCCAGATGTTCTACGCCGTCAATCTCGTCGGCGGCATCTGCAATATGATCCATCCCCTGTCGGCGGAAAAGGAGATAGAGTTCTATCTCAATGCCTCGGAGTCCGTCACGGCGATAACCCTCGACCAGTTTTACAACAAGTTTGAGAACATCCGCCACAACACCAAGGTCGTCAACATTATTATCGCAAGCATCAAGGACGAGCTTTCAAAGCCCGTCAAGGCGGGCTACATGCTCACCGAGGGACGCAAGGTCAAGAAGATTCCCGATGACGCTCCCGTCATCCGCTGGAAGGACTTCCTGCACCTGAGCTGCCACTGCTTCTACAACTACAAGGTCGAGCGCAAGGGCTCGGATCCCGCAGTCATTCTCTATTCCGGCGGCACGACCGGTACGACAAAGGGCATCCTGCTTTCCAACAAGAACTTCAACGCTCTCGGCCAGCAGGTCATCGCCGCAAACCCCATGTTCCGTGTCGGTGACAAGATGCTCGCCGCAATGCCGCTGTTCCACGGCTTCGGTCTGGGTGTCTGCGTGCACACGATGCTCTCTCAGGGCGGCCGCTGCATCCTCATCCCGAGGTTCACCGCCGAGACCTACGCAAAGCAGATAGTTAAGTATAAGTGCAACTTCATCGCCGGCGTTCCCACGCTTTACGAAGCGCTGCTGCGCCTGCCGTCGATGGAAAATGCCGACCTCAGCTCGCTCAAGGGCGTGTTCTCCGGCGGCGACAGTCTGTCGATAGAGCTTAAAAAGAAGTTTGACAAGTTCCTGTACGACCACAATGCCAAGATACAGATCCGTGAGGGTTTCGGCACGACCGAGTGTGTCACGGCATCCTGCCTCACTCCGCCGCACATGGCCAAGGAAGGCAGCATCGGTCTGCCCTTCCCCGACACTTATTATAAGATAGTCGAACCCGGCACCGACAAGGAAGTACCCTACGGCACCGAGGGCGAGATACTCATCGCAGGCCCCACGGTCATGATGGAATATGTCGGTCACCCCGAGGAGACGGCGCAGACCCTGCGCAAGCACGATGACGGTCTGACTTGGATATATACGGGCGACCTCGGCACGATGGACGATGAGGGCTTTATATACTTCCGCGGCCGTGCAAAGCGCATGATAATCACCTCCGGCTACAATGTCTACCCCGGGCAGCTAGAGAACATCATCGATGCGCACGAGTTTGTCCACATGAGCTGCGTCATCGGCGTTCCCGATCCGTACAAGATGCAGAAGGTCAAGGCCTTTGTCATGCTCAAGCCCGGCATTCCGGCAAATGACGACACCAAGGAGGCCATTTTGGCCTACTGCCGCAAGAACATCGCAAAGTATGCGATGCCGTATGACATCGAGTTCAGGACCGAGCTTCCCAAGACGCTCGTAGGCAAGGTCGCCTACCGCAAGCTCGAAGAGGAGGAGGCCGCCAAGCGTGCCGCCGCCGAGGAGAAATCGGAAGCGTAAAAATTTAAATCTGAAGCCGGTGCTTTGCACCGGCTTTTCAACTTGCTAATAATTGCGGATAGTGGTATTATTCTTTTAAGTTTACGGGCAACTTATCACGCATTTGGAGAGAAACAATGGATTACAAACAGGCACTTGAATATATAAACGGCGTTTCGTGGCGCACCTCGAAGCCCGGGCTTGAGCGAGTGACGGAGCTTCTGCGCCGTCTGGGAAATCCGCAGGCGGAGCTTAGGTATGTGCATGTCGCCGGAACCAACGGCAAGGGCAGCATCTCGGCGATGCTGGCGTCGGTTCTCAAAAAAGCAGGGCTCACCGTGGGGCTTTACACTTCGCCGTATGTAAATCGCTTTAACGAGCGTATGCAGATAAACGGCAAGTCCATCGAGGATAATGAGGTCGCCGAGCTCGTTGCGGAGATGAAAATGCACGCCGACGCAATGGATGACCACCCTACGGAGTTTGAGATGATGACCGCCGTGGCATTTATGTGGTTCTGCCGCAGAAAGTGCGACATTGTCGTGCTTGAGGTCGGCATGGGCGGCAGGCTCGATGCAACAAATGTCATTGCCTGCCCCGACTGCTGCGTCATTGCGAACATCGGCCTTGATCACACCGCCGTCTTGGGCGGCACGCTCGAGGAGATAGCCTACGAGAAGGCGGGCATCATAAAAGAGGGCAGCCCCGTCGTCATGTACCAGCAGTACGGCGAGGTCATGGAGGTCGTGAGGGATGTGTGCGCCGAGCGCAATGCCGAGCTGACCGTGCCCGATTTCGACGACATCCACCCCGAGTTTGACAGCCGTGACGGTCAGGTGTTTTCCTACGGCGGCGAGGCCTACGCCATCCCGCTTCTGGGAGAGCATCAGCTCAAAAACGCCGCAACGGTGCTGGAGACGATAGGCGTCCTGCGCAGACAGGGCTGGCAGATAGAGCATGAGGCAGTCGAAGCGGGACTGTACGCCGTGAGCTGGCCGGCACGCTTTGAGATAGTACACTCCGAGCCGTGGTTCGTCGTTGACGGCGGGCACAATCCGCAGTGTGCGCAGGCGCTCAGGGCAAGCATTTTGGAGTATTTTCCCGATGACAAGCGTGTGCTTTTAATGGGTGTTCTGCGTGACAAGGACTATAAGGGTATTGTGCAAACTCTTGCCCCCCTGTTTGATGCATTCGTCACCGTTACGCCCGACACGCCGAGGGCGCTGCCGGCTGCCGAGCTTGCAGAGCTCTTTGCCGACACCGGCAAGGAGGTGCAGGTTTGCTCCTCGATACAAGAGGGCGTGCGCACGGCAATGGACATTGCAGACGAGCTTGAGGGCATGGTCTGCGCCTGCGGCTCGCTGTACATATGCGGCGATATAAGAGCCTGCTTTGGTTTGAGGTGAAGCATGAGGATAATGGGAATTGACTACGGCGATGCCCGCACGGGGCTTGCCGTTTCGGACGAAATGAATATTCTCGTCGGCGAGGCATGGACGCTGAACGAGTGGAACCCCGAGCGTGTCGCCGATGTGATAGCGCAGGAGGCGCAAAAGCGCAATGTGCGCCGCCTTGTGCTGGGACTACCCAAGAACATGGATGGCAGCGAGGGTCCGAGAGCCGAAAAATGCCGTGACTTTGCCGAGCTTCTGCGCAGCAAAACGGATATAGAGCTTGTCATGTGGGATGAGCGCCGCTCAAGCATCGAGGCGCACGCCATTTTGCACGCCAACGGCAAAAGAGAAAAAAAGCACCGCAAAACCGTCGACGCCGTCGCCGCGAGTCTGATATTAGAAGGCTATTTAGGCACATTGAGATAACAAAACGCACCGCAAGGGCGGACTCAGATGAGGATAATCCGCCCTGTAAAACAGGCTTTCCGCCTTATAGAGGTGCGCACCCCACTTTTACAGGGTGCGCAGCAGTTTTGAGCGAGCTATTTTTCGTTCAGACAAAACAACAAAAATCGGGCAATACTTTGTGTATTACCCGATTTTTTTGTGAAGTATGGGCGGAAAAGAGCCGGTCAAAACCGGTTTCTCCTTGTCTGTGTTCGCCCCCAAAAGCGGTGCGTTTTTGCGTTATTCAGAATTTTACGAAGCCGGTGAGGGTGCCGAGGGGATAGCCGAGCGTCCAGTCGTTCTCGCCGCACTTGGGGCAAACCGTGCCCTTTTCGTGTAGCTCGTCGATGTATGCCTCGGCACGCTGGATATACATATTGCTCTTTGCGACATACTTGCACTTCTGGCAGTAAACGAGATAGTTTGCAAAGCTGTCGTATATGCCCTTTTTGCGGTTTTCCTTTTCCTCGTATGAGAGCGCTCTCGGGAGAATGTTCGGATTTTTATAGCTCATAGTCCACGCTCCTTATATCAGATGCTCACGCTTGACGCTGTCGTGGTGCTTATCCAGAATGGGCACGACGATGCTGCGCATGAGACGCATATCGAGATTATAATAGTAAACGGCAAACAGCGCAGCGAGCGTGGCCGTGCTTATGCCCATGATCTTGGCGATAACTTTCATACTGCTGCTCCTTTCTTACCAGCCCAGCTCGTCGTCAAAGTCGACGAGGGTCGGGTCAATGGGCTCTTCGTGCAGAACCGACTGCATGTACTGATTTACGACCTTGCGTGCCTCATTTGTCGGCACGATGCGGCAGTCCATCAGCGAATGCGGCATCCAAACGATGTCGAACTTATCACGGTGCTTGTGGAACTCCTCCTCAAGCAGACCCTGAGCGCCTGCCATGCCCTTGCAGCCGATATCGTCATACATGATTATCATGTCGCAGTTAAATTTCTCGGCAGTTTCCCACATCTGCATGAGGTGGCGGTTGCCGCCGACGGTGTGGGTGCGCATGGGGGTTCTTGCATGCCAGTCGGCAATGTCGCTCATCATGGTGTCACGGTCGGTGGTATCGACGATGTTGTGGCCGGTCAGCGAGTCCATGTTGATAACGGTCATGATGCCCCAGCAATTATACAGCCACTGAACGCCGTGGGCATAGTAGGTCGAGCCGCAAGACCAAGCCAGCGCACGGTGGCGGGCAAGCGGGAACGGGTGGATATTCTTGCGCGCGCACTTTTCAAAGACACGGTTTATCTTCTTGTTTGCCTTGAGGAAGTACCTCGTGCCGCCCTGCTGATAGAAGTAGATGCGGAACAGGCCCTGCACAACGGAGTTGAGTGCGCCGTTATCGCTCTTGGCGTAGATATCCCAGCGGTTGAGCGAGCCACGGTTAAATTCGTTTGTGTCCTCAATGTGCTTTATAAACGCATTCCAGTCAAACGCAACGCCGAACTGCTCCTCGAGGAACTCTATCGCCGAGTATATCTCGTGTACGCCGAGCTCCTTGGTGGTCGGGTCATCGTACATGAGCGGCGATACAAACGGGTGCACGGCCTTCTTGCCGTC
>DQDL01000074.1:16650-16831 GCA_003533405.1 Clostridiales bacterium
CGGGTGCACGGCCTTCTTGCCGTCACTCGACAGCGCACGCCACATGGCGGTATTGTCCATCATGTTTGCATCGCAGGGGTTATTGGTCGTCAGCCAGCAGTTGCCGATATCGGGGTACTCTCTGTCAACGGCGACACCGACCTCGACCAGAGGCAGCGTGCACATGTCGCCCGGGATGCCG
>DQDL01000112.1:0-307 GCA_003533405.1 Clostridiales bacterium
TCATCGCCGGATACCAGCGGCTTTTCAAACAAGGCGCTTCCGCCGCCGGACAGAAGAAAAAGGACAGTGTCCGAGCTCTTGAGCCCTTCGGTCATTTCAAGTACCGCGCGTGTGGCGGCAAAGGTGTTTTCATCAGGAACCGGGTGACCGGCTTCATAGCATGTGATACCTAGCAGGGCGTGCTCTATATGCCCGTATTTCGTGATCACGATACCGCTCTCGGGCGGGTGATCCAGGCAGGGGAGCGCGGCCTCGGCCATTTTCCACGCGGCTTTTCCTACCGCGACCAAATACAGTCTTCCGGCAA
>DQDL01000112.1:518-15256 GCA_003533405.1 Clostridiales bacterium
CGACCAAATACAGTCTTCCGGCAAAGCTTTTTCCATCCAAAGCACGGCGCACGGCAGTATCGGGGCATACCGCAGCTACAGCGCTTCTCGCAATGGCTTCTGCATCCTTGCGGAGAGTTTTGTTCATGCTGCACTCTCCCTATTATTCACACCGAACAAGCTCAATGCCGTTTGCCTTAAAGAGCTTATCCCATTTTGTGTCAACATCCATTTCGGTAAATATCTTATCGATGGTATTCAGATCAATGATCTTATGCGCCTTGCAGCGGCCAAACTTATTACCGTCGAGCAGCAGATAGCGATTGCGCGAGTTTTTGAGCATCATTCTTCTTATCGCGGCTTCTTCTTCACTGTTGTGGGTAATGCCGTTGTCTATGTCGATACCCGAACAGCTCACGAAAGCCTTAACGGCGAAAAGCCCCGAAAGCTGCTGGAGGGAGATAGCGCCGACAAACGAATGCGTCGCATCCGTGTAGCGACCGCCGATGCCGATGACGTTTATATTCTCGTTAGTGATCAGCTCGTTTATAATGCCCGTGCTGTTTGAAATGACGGTCACATGAAGCGAGGCCGCGGCAATGAGCTTTGACAAATACAGCGTTGTGGTGCTTCCGTCGAGCATCAGGTAGTCCCCGTCGTCGATCTCTTCAAAGGCACGCATGGCGATACGCTTTTTTTCCTCGATGCGCGAGCCCTCCCTGAAAGCGTAGGGAGGGTCAGCGTCGGGCAGTATCCTGTATGCGCCGCCATGGACCTTGATGGTCATGGGATCCTCATCGCATATCTTTTGCAGGTCGCGGCGTATCGTCTCGCTGCTGACGTAAAACTTTTCAGCCAGGTCTGCGACCGTAACGCTGTTGTTTTTCTGCAAAATTTGTTTTATAGAATTGATTCTGTCTACAGATAGCATATAAATCTCCAAAAAAATCAATATTTACGATAGCATTTTAACAAGCATTTGCAATAAATTCAAGTGTTTTTACCAAAAAATAAACGGCCAGTCTCACAAAACAACACAAACTAACATAATAATGAGGACAAAAACTTCTTTTCAGTGTGATAAAAGGAACTTGCCCTCAAAATTTTATGCTCATTTTGTTAATAAAATCGCAAAATTGAATATGTATTATGCACTTCTGCCAATTAGTATGCACTATATTTGGGCAAATGACCGAAAATGTGATTTTATGTTGAAAAACGTTGACAATTAGCGTTTGGGGATGGTAAAAATAAATTGTAACAATAAAAATCAACAGGAAAGTGAGAATTCAAAATGAATGTTGAAGAAGTCAAGCGCTCAATAATTGCGGCTGGTAAACAAGCCTACGACAGTCATCTTGTTTCGGCAGCCGGAGGAAATATCAGCATGCGTTTGGGAGACCGTTATTTTATAACGGCAACAAATGCGCCGCTCAGAAGCCTTATGCCTGAGGACATTCTTGAAGTCGACATAGACGGCAACGTCGTGGGCGAAAACTACGGCGGTAAGCGCCCGTCAAAGGAAGCAGTTCTCCACCTGACCGTTTTTAAGCACAGAAGTGACATAGACAGTGTTATTCACGTGCATCCCGTAAATTCCATCGTATGCTCGCTGGCAATGCCTAACGATTTCCCGATCGTGACGGTATCGGCACAGAAGAAGGTCGGAAAGGTCGGCTATATCCCGTTTGCAGACCCCGGCTCCAGGGAGCTTGTCGATGGCGCAGTCAAGGCGCTGACCGAGGGCGGCGATAGTGTGAAGACGCTTATCATGGAAGGACACGGTATTATCGTGTTTGACAAAGGTATGGAGCAGTGCTACGAGCGCACCGAGCTTGTGGACGAGACAGCCAGGGTCGGTATCTATACAAAGCTTGTTCTTGCCGCAAAAAAGGTCCTCGGCGAGGAGTGATCAGTTAATATGGAAAGGCAGGCGAGAAATTTGCTTACTTTGCTGATAACCGGAGATAACATGATGGATCCCGACCTGTTCAGGGAACACGTTGAGCAGGCGTTCGGAAAAGATAAATTCAACATCAAGATAAAGCGCTACAGCTTTGATAACTGCTGCTTTCCTCTGGAAGCGCAGACGACCATCCCAAGCGGCATGTGCTTTGAGGATCCCAAGGCGAAGATGGGCTATCCCGACTGCGGCGTAAACGAGTTTTACGGTGAGCCGTATTCGCTGATGGAGGATATACGGGATGTGGACATTCTTGTTATCCACGGCGCGGCGCTGCCCAGAAAGGTATTAGAAAACGCAAACAGATTAAAATACATAATATCCTTAAGGGGCGGCCCTGCGAATATCGACATGGAATATGTCAGGCAGCACGGGATAAAGCTTCTGAACACCAACGGGAAGAACGCGCAGGCTGTTGCGGAGTTTACGCTGGGTGCGCTACTCGACTTTGAAAGAGACATCACCTATGGAAACGCATATCTAAAAAACGACTATTGGTGGATAAAAGCGGTCGACGACCGAATGAGCCACGAGCTTCAAAACAAGAAGTTCGGCTTCATAGGCTACGGCAATATCGCGCAGAAGCTCAGAAAGCTGCTGAGCGGATTTGATATAGAAGCCTATGCATATTCTCCGCACATTAACGAAGAGACCTTGGAAAAAAGCAATGTCAAAAGGCTTTCGCTGCCTGAGCTTGTGAGCACATGCGACTATGTGTCGCTGCACACAAGGCCTGTAAAGGGACAGCCGCCGGTCATGAGCGCGGAGATGATCGGCATGATGAAAAGCGACGCTGTTCTTATAAACTCCGGCCGAGGCGCGCTTTTGGACTATGCCGCACTTAAAAAGGCTCTGGAGAAAAAGCGCATCAGGGGCGCGGTTCTCGATGTTCTCGGCAATGAGCCGTTCAGCTTTTATAAGGAGCTTCTTGACATGAGCAACACGCTCATCACACCGCACATTGCAGGTCAGTCCTATGAGACCTGCGTGAGAGCTTGCCAAATGGGTACGCAGCTGCTGCGCAGTATTCTGGGCGAGGAATGAATTTTTAGGGAGTAATGCCAACCGGCACTATTTATCAAAAGGAGGAAAACAATGAAAAGAACTATTGCACTGCTGCTTGCGCTGATGATGATCTTTGCTCTATGCGCATGCGGAAACAACGACACGCCCAAAGGCAACGATGGAGACACTGCCGAGTATAACAAGATCGAGCTCAAGTACTCCATCAACGGCACCAGCACATCTATCGAAGCGCAGGTCGCAAATCTCTTTAAAGAGAAGATCGAGGCAGCGACCAACGGCGCAGTCACAGTTACCATCTTCACCGACGCTCAGCTTGCAGGCGGCGACCTGGGAGCCTCCGTTGAAGCTGCTCAGACCGGCGTTATGGATATCTACTGCGCAGACACCAGCGTTGTCGCAGCACTGAATCCCTCCATCGGCGCAAGCGCGATCCCGTTTGCCTACAGCAGCTATGCTGATGTTGAGAAGGCATACGACACCACCGGCGGAGAGTACATTGCAAACATCCTCAAGGATCACAACCTGAGCTATGTCACCTACGCTCACAACGGCCTGCAGTGCGTTACCTGCAGCAAGGTCCAGCTCGACACCCCCGAGGCATTCAAGAACATCAAGATCCGCATCTCCGGCACTCAGCTGAACAAGGACATGTACACTGCCCTCGGCGCTGATCCCAGTGCTCTTAACTGGGGCGAGGTCTACACCGCACTCCAGAACGGCACCTATGACGCTCAGTCCAACAGCCCCGCGACCATCAAGTCCGGCAACATCCAGGAGGTACAGAAGTATCTCGCTGTTACCCGTCACACCTACGGCGCATTCCTTATCTCCTTCTACACTCCCACTCTTGATTCTCTCAACGATGCAACAAAAGAGCTCGTGATCGCAAAGCTGAAGGAAGCATCCAAGGAAGTCAACACGAACACCGCAGCGCAGGAGGACGAGATCCTTAAGGAGCTGGCAGACGGCGGTCTTGAGGTCAGCTACCTCACCGAAGATCAGGTCAGCGCATTCAAGGAAGCTCTTAAGGATGTCATCGCAAAGTACAAGGCCGAATACGGTCAGGAAGCTTGTGACGCATTCCTCATCCCCTGAGTATCTGTAGAATTTACGGTTAATACTTGTGAAATGGCTATATGGTGATCATATAGCCATTTCCATAAGCAGACGACTGATACGAAAGGTGAATTATATCTGATGAAAAAGAAAAATGGCTCTTTGCTAATAAGAATGGCTGAGATCTTGTGCGTTGTTCTGTTGGCGGCAATGACGCTTATAACCTTCGCGAATGTGCTGTCACGCTACATCTTCCACAGCTCGATCTCGGCCTCGGAGGAGATAACGACAAACCTGTTCGTTCTCCTCAGCCTTACCGGCGCAGCGCTTGCAGCAAGGTCGCACCAGCATATTGGCTTCAATCTCCTGTCCGATAAGCTTTCGCCCAAGGGCAAGCTGATCCATGACATTTTTGAAGGCTTTATAGGTGCGGGCTTTATGGGCTTTCTTGCTTATTACGGCGCACTGCGCATTGTCCAGCAAATAAATTCAAATCAGGTTTCGGCCGGCCTCAATATGCCCATGTGGGTGTACGGCGGGCTGTGTCTGCTGGGCTTTCTCATACTTGTTGCCGTGTTTTTGGAAATAGCCATAACGGCGATCGTCAAACTCAAAAAGCATGAATACGAAGTAAAGGGGGAAGATAAATGACCGGCTTGATACTGATCGGAGTATTTGTCGTACTCCTCATAAGCGGACTTCCCGTTGCACTTTGTTTAGGTATATCCGCATTGGTATCCGTGCTGCAAATGGATCTGCCTGCAATGACGCTTGCAATAAACTCCAATGCCGCTTTGTCAAAGGTCGTTCTTGAAGCGATCCCGTTTTTCATTCTCGGCGGCAATATAATGGAGAAATCGGGCATATCACGAAAGCTTATAGATTTTGCCAGTGCCTTTGTCGGACACATCAAGGGCGGCCTCATCATAGTCTGCGTTCTGTGCGCATGCTTCTTCGCCGCCATCTCCGGCTCCGGCCCCGCGACCGTTGCAGCCCTCGGCACGATCATCATCCCCGCAATGGTAAGCTGCGGCTATAACAGGGAGACCGCCACCGGCCTTACGGCGACCGCGGGCGGCATCGGACTTATAATCCCGCCGTCGATCTCTTACGTTGTCATTGCCCCTCTTTCAGGCGTATCCACCGGCGATCTGTTCCTTGCGGGCGTGTTTCCCGGCATCGTGATGGGTGCAGCGCTTATGGTCGCCGGCCTTTGGCTCAACAAAAACAATCCGAATATCAAAGTTCTTCCCAAGGTATCCTGGAAGGAACGCTGGATAGCGTTCAAGGATGCTATCTGGGGACTGCTTATGCCCGTCATTATCCTCGGCGGCATTTACGGCGGTATATTCACTGCGACGGAAGCCGCTGCTGTCTCTGCCGTATACGGCATAATCGTCGGCATATTTGTGTACCGCAATATGAAGTGGAAAGAGATGCGCGAGGTGTTTGTGACCTCGGCAAAGCAGACGGCGGTCGTCATGCTCATCATTATGTGCGCAAACCTCTTTGCCTACGCCCTTACCGTTACTGGCGTATGCACCGCAGCGACCAACTTCCTGCTCGGCTTTGTCGGCGACAGCAAGTTCCTGTTCCTGCTTATCGTCAATATCCTCTTCCTCATTGCAGGCATGCTTATTGACGGCAACTCCGCATACTACATTTTCGTTCCGATCCTGCTGCCTGTTGCACTTTCGCTGAATATCGATCCGATACACCTGTGCGTGATCATGGTCATGAATATTGCCATTGGTCTTATCACGCCTCCTGTCGGCGCAAACCTCTATACCGCCTGCGGTATCACGGGACTGTCGTTCTCGAAGGTGGCTAAGGCCTGTGTTCCATTCCTTATCGCATCGCTTGTCGCCCTGCTTCTTGTAACATATATCCCCGGGATATCCATCGGCATTCTCGGTTGAGGGATATAAGTGATGGATAATTGCGAGAAAAAATATATCCTGGGCTTTGACATGGGAACCAGCGGTGTCAAGTGCATTGCACTTGACACCGTAAGCGGGGCGTATAATACTGTGTACACACAGTGGGATCTCAGATCGCCCATTCACGGCTATGCCGAGTTTGACTGCGATGAGCTCTGGCAGTGTATCGTGGCAAGCGTGTGCAAGCTCAGAGACGAGCATGGTGTTGATCTTTCTATGGTAGCATCCATCGGCTTTTGCGCGCTTTGCCCGGGACTTATACCGCTTGACGAGCACGGCAGAGAGCTTTATAATTGCATTATTTTCATGGACACGAGAAGCGGCAGGGAAACTGCCGAGATTAATTCCAGAATTTCGCCCAAGGAAAGCTTTGATATCCTTGCAAACAGGATAATGTCAGGCGCTACCTCGGTCACGAGCATGCTGTGGCTTAAAAACAACTGCCGCGAGATATACGAAAAAACGGCGGCATTTGTCCACCTCCCGGGCTGGGCGGGCTATAAGCTTACGGGAAAGCTGTGCATGGATCTTTCCAATGCCGCCGGTACGGGACTATATGATATTCACCGGCAGTGCTGGAGCGAGAAGCTGGCCGACGCGGCAGGCATCGACCTTAAAAAGCTTCCGAAGCTTGCTCAGGGGGCAGACCTCCTTGGCGGCGTGCAGTGCGAAGAATTTATCAAGCTCGGCATTCCGGCAGGCACGCCGGTCTCGTGCGGAGCGGGGGACACCGTTTGCGCGCTGCTGGCTCTTTTCGGAAGGAAAAGCGGCGGGACCATGCTTATGCTCGGCACATCGAATGTCCTGTTTACCATATCCGATAATGACAGCTTCAGCGACAAGCTTCAGGGGCGTTCCTTTGTGTTCGGCGACCAGTGGGCGCTGGGCGGCGCAATGTCAGGCCCCGGTGCCATGCAGAAGTGGTTTAAGAACAAATTCTGCCCGGACTGCGTGAAGATTGAGCATGAGACGGGGATAAGCGCCTACAGCATCATAGATGCCGAGGCGGCGGCGACTCCACCGGGGGCAGACGGCCTTATCTGCCTGCCGTATATAAACGGGGAGCGCTCACCGGTGTACGACTCAAATGCAAGAGCGGTGTTGCTCGGTGTCAATTTGAACACGACCCGCGGCCATGTTGCCAGAGCAATCACAGAAGGCGCTGCATACGGCATTCGTCAGTTTATCGACCTGCTTTACGAGTGCACCGGAAGCAAACCGAAGGAACTGTCGGTGCTGGGCGGGGGAAGTCGAAGCAATTTTGTGGTGCAGACGATGGCAAATGTCACCGGCTGCGTTATGAATACGTTTGATAATCCCGATCTCGGCGCATTGGGAGCTGCGATCACCGGCGGCCTTGCAGGCGGAGTGATCGATGAAAGCTACACTGCCCCTTGCATCGTCAAGCTCAAGACGTTTACGCCTGACACCTCTCTATCCGAAGTTTATAAAAGCGGATTTAAAAGATACTGCAAGATATATCCCGCAGTAAAGGATATATTTTAAATGTGTACCCACGCATCAAAAACCAAGTGATCAGTGTTTCGAGGAAATTAAAATGAAGATTGTTGTGCTTGACGGCTATACGGAAAACCCGGGCGATCTCAGTTGGGATGAGCTGCGCCGCTTTGGCGAGCTGACCGTATATGACCGCACTCCCAATGATGACGGCGAGATCATAAGAAGGATAGCGGATGCCGAGATCG
The DNA here is from genome assembly GCA_003533405.1 of Clostridiales bacterium. Lineage (GTDB taxonomy): Bacteria > Bacillota > Clostridia > Oscillospirales > Oscillospiraceae > F23-B02. The sequence goes on from DQDL01000112.1 coordinate 8,189, forward strand.
TCCTGACGAACAAGGTGCCCATATCCGAGGCGACTATAAAAGCCTGCGGCAAGCTGAGATATATCTCGGTGCTGGCAACAGGCTATAACATAGTTGATGTAAAGGCCGCCGCGGAAAAGGGGATACCCGTTTCAAACATACCGACCTATGGAACAGCGTCGGTGGCTCAGTTTGCCATCTCCATGCTGCTGGAGATATGCGCCCATGTGGGGCATCACAGCCAGGCTGTTCACAGCGGCAGATGGACTGACTGTCCAGACTTTTGCTTTTGGGACTACCCGCTGATAGAGCTCAGCGGCAAGACCATGGGCATTATCGGGTTCGGCAGGATAGGGCAGACGGTCGCAAAGATTGCGAGCAGCATGGGCATGCGCGTCATCACCCACAGCAGAAGTGTTCGAAGCGATTTCGGCGGCACCGTCGAGTATGTCGATTTTGACACGCTCTTTGCCGAGTCGGACGTGATATCCCTGCACTGCCCGCTGTTTCCGGAAACAAGGGGCATCATAAACAAAGACAGTATCTCAAAAATGAAAGACGGAGTTATAATACTCAATAACAGCCGCGGCCAGCTCATAAATGAGCGCGACCTTGCCGATGCGCTCAAAAGCGGCAAGGTGTATGCCGCTGCCGTCGATGTCGTTTCCGAAGAACCGATAAGCGCCGATAATCCGCTGCTTTCGGCTCCAAACTGCCTGATCACGCCGCACATATCGTGGGCACCGAAGGAGAGCAGGCAGCGCATCATGACCGGAACGGCAGAGAATATACAGGCATTCATTTCTGGTAGGCCGATAAATCTGGTCAATTGATCATTCTCTCCTCAATGCGGCCGGATATCTGCACCCCGGGATACGAATAAAAAACTGATATGCAATCAATTTTGCATATCAGTTTTTCTTTTTTATTTTCCGATGTGAGTTTTTATAGCTTGGAACGATTTGTCGCTTATCACATGCTCCATCCGACAGGCGTCGGCAGCGGCGGTATCTTCATCGACGCCGAGGCCGACAAGCATTGCAGTCAAAACCGTGTGCCGCTCATAGATAGTCGTTGCACGCTCAAGACCTGTCTCGGTCAATGTGATAAACCCATCCTTGTCAACGGTGATATAGCCACCGCTTTTGAGAATACCGACGGCACGGCTGACGCTGGGCTTGGAATAGCCCATGTATTCGCCGACATCTATCGCTCGGACGAAGCGGCTTTTCTGGGACAAAACATATATCGTCTCAAGATACATTTCCCCGGATTCCTGTAATGCCATTCAAACACCCTCTTCATTAAAACAGCATAACACAAACCCGAGAATTTTTCAAGGCAAAGCTCAGCGAATATCCGTGACCGAGTAGCCTAATTTTTCAACGGTCTGCTTAAGGAGCGAATCCTCGATAGGCTGGCTAAACGAAACGGTCGCCGTCTTTTTCTTAAGATCGACCTTGCATACAACGCCGTTGTAGTGGTTTATCGCATTCTCGACCCTTGCTTGGCAATTTTCACAGGTCATGCCCTCAACGGTCAGCACCCTTGTGCCGATGACAGGCTCGGTAAGCTCCTTGTGCGTGCGGATGGTCTTGCTCCCGGTCTCGCAGCAGCCGCCGCCCGAGAAGTGCTTTTTGGCACGCAGAAGGCCAAGCACGACGACGATCAATATAACAGCAATAATTATAGCATTTTCAATACCGTTTCCCATAACAAACTCCTTTCATTCATCATAAAGAGAACCTGCGGTCGGAAGTGCTCGAAAGCTCTATGTTACCTCCGGCTAACGGAAATGATAATACATTTGACTTTACTTTGTCAAGCCCATTTTTCGTACATATAAAAAAGTAAAAAAATCTGCAAAAAAAGCTTGACAAATCAATATACTGCTGCTACTATAAAACACGGTTAGCGAGAGCTAATTGATTTTTCGTTTTTGAGTTAGCCCTACGCAACCAAATGAGAATCTGAATCAGGTGATATCTTATGAATTTGACGAAAGCAGAAGAAGGTAAGGAGTACATCATCCGGCGTATCGACACTGATGATGAGGAGCTGGACGCTTTCTTGTTCTCGCTCGGCTGTTACAGCGGAGAGCCGATAACCGTCGTTTCCCACAGAAGGGGAAGCTGTACGATATCGGTAAAAGACGGAAGATACAGCATCGACGACCAGCTGGCCGAGGCTATTGTTGTTTGATGATGCAATAGTCAGGACCAAATGGTCCGTCTTTTTGCCCTGCGGTTAGCGCAAGCTAACGAATGAGTACATACCATAAGGTAACTTGACAGAATAGTAAAGGGAATAGGAGGAAACCTAAATGAGAATTGCTTTTGCAGGCAATCCTAACAGTGGTAAGACTACTATGTACAATGCCTTGACCGGTCGCAACGAAAAGGTCGGCAACTGGGCAGGCGTTACCATTGACAAGAAAGAAGCACTCATCAAAAAGAATTTTGCCGGTGATGCTGAGCTGATCGCTGTCGATCTGCCCGGCGCATACTCCATGTCACCGTTTACCTCGGAGGAGAGCATTACAAGTTCTTATGTAAGAAATGAGAACCCCGATGCGATCATAAACATCGTCGATGCTACCAATCTGAGCCGTTCGCTGTTCTTCACCACCCAGCTGCTCGAGCTCGGTGTTCCCGTTGTCGTTGCACTGAACAAGCACGATGTCAACGAGAAGAAGGGCACCAAGATCGATGTCAAGAAGCTGTCCGAGAAGCTTGGCTGCCCTGTTTTCAACACCACCTCAACTACCGGTGACGGTCTTAAGGATGTTGTTGCAGCGGCTGCTGCTCTTAACGGAAAGGAGCAGAAAGCTCCCTATCATCAGGGTGATATCGATCTGACCGATAAGAACATCGTTGAGGAAGCGGACAGAAAGCGTTTCGCTTTCGTTGACACGATCGTTGCCGCAGTCGAGACCCGTAAGGTCCGGACTAAGGACAAGAACGCACAGGATAAGATCGATGCGGTTCTTACTCACCCCATTGCAGGCCTTATCATTTTCGCAGGCGTAATGTTCCTTGTGTTCCAGATCTCCCAGGGTTGGGTAGGCCCTTGGATCGCAGATTACCTCGTCGGCTGGCTTGAAAGCTTCCAGAAATGGGTCGGCGGTCTCGTTGAGAATTCCGCACCTATCCTTCAGGCTCTGCTTGTTGACGGTATCATCGGCGGTGTAAGCGCAGTTGTCGGCTTCCTACCGCTCGTCATGGTCATGTACTTCCTCATCTCTCTGCTTGAGGATTGCGGCTACATGGCTCGTGCAACTGTCGTTCTCGACCCCATCTTCAAGAAGGTCGGCCTGTCCGGCAAGTCCGTCATCCCCTTCGTCATCGGCACCGGCTGCGGCATCCCGGGCATTATGGCCTGCCGTACCATCCGTAACGAGCGTGAGCGTCGTGCGACTGCAATGCTGACCACTTTCATGCCCTGCGGTGCAAAGCTCCCCGTTATCTCTCTGTTTGCCGGCGCATTCTTCGCCGATGCATCTTGGGTCGGTACCCTCATGTACTTTGTCGGTATCGCACTCATCCTCCTCGGCGCACTTCTCGTAAACAAGATCGTCGGTTACAAGCACCGCAAGTCCTTCTTCATCATTGAGCTGCCTGAGTACAAGGTACCCTCGCTCAAGCGTGCGTGCATGGATATGCTCAACCGTGGCTGGGCCTTCATCGTAAAGGCATTCACCATCATCCTCGTTTGCAACACCGTTGTTCAGGTCATGCAGACCTTCACATGGAACTTTGAAGTTGCAGATGTCGCAAGCGACTCAATTCTCGCATCCGTTGCGGGACCGTTTGCTTACCTGCTCGTTCCCATCGTGGGCGTTGTTTCATGGCAGCTCGCAGCCGCAGCTGTTACCGGCTTCATCGCAAAGGAAAATGTGGTCGGTACTCTGGCTGTCTGCTTTGTCGGCCTTGAGAACCTCATCGACACCGATTCCCTCGAGCTCATGCAGGGTGCTGGCGCAGAGGTCGCAGGCGTGTTCGCAATCACCAAGGTCGCAGCTCTTGCTTACCTGATGTTCAACCTTTACACTCCTCCTTGCTTCGCGGCTCTCGGTGCAATGCACTCCGAAATCAACGACCGCAAGTGGTTCTGGGGCGGCGTTGGCCTTCAGTTCGCAACCGGCTTCACCGTTGCATTCCTCGTATACCAGATCGGTACGCTCATCACTACCGGCTCCGTCGGTGCAGGCTTCTTCCCCGGCCTCATCGCTGTTCTCGTGTTTGCTTTCATCATCGCCATGATGATCAGAAAGACCAACAAGAGCTTCGCTGCCGAGTACGCACTGAGCAAGTAAATTAATTTAATCAGGAGCAGTTACTATGGATAACATTCTTGTAATTTTAGTTATTGCTTTGATCGTTGTCTTGGCTGTGCTGTATATCCACAAGCAAAAGAAACACGGAGTCAAGTGCATCGGCTGCCCTAACGGCTGCTCTTGCCAAAAAAACTGCGGGGACTTTAAAGCGGATGCATCAAGCACCAGACCATTGACCGATGTATCAAGTTTGAAGCATCAATCGTGATATGTAAAAAGTATGAGTGGCTCTCTTGACAGCGGGTCACTCATATGATGTTCCGTTTATGTCAAAATCTTTATAAAATAGGAGATAGACCATGAAAATTGATTGGGAAGAAGTAGGTTTGTTTGCAGGCGGCGTACTTTTCGGTACAGCCGGTATAAAGATCCTCACGAGCCGTGATGCAAAAACTCTTTACACTCATGTTACGGCAGCTGTTCTCCGCATGAAGGACTGCGTTATGCAGACTGCCACCAATGTGCAGGACGATTGCAGCGATATCCTCGCCGGTGCAAAGAGCATCAACGAGGCTCGTGCAGAGGAAGAGCGCAGCGCCGAAATGAGCGATACCGCAAACTGACTTTTATCAGCTTAGGCCGTCCGTCAGGGCGGCTTATGTTTTTAGGAGAAAAGCGATGAAGATTAAAATAGTTCATGAGACAAAAGGCAGACTGCGTCTGCAGGCGCCTCAGTGCAATATGACGCTTGAGGAAGCAGACCAGCTTGAGGAGTATATCGCAAGGCTGCCCGGGGTAAGGCAGGCAACCGTTCACGAGCGCACCTGCAATATGATAGTTTATTATTCCGGCGACAGGCTTGCTGTCATAGACGGTATCCGTGCGTTTAAGTATAACTACACGACGATGGAAAAGTCCACGCTCGAGAGTAGCAGCCGCTCACTTAACCGCTATTATCAGGACAAGCTTGCAAGCCTAGTCCTCGGTCGCATAGTCCGCAAGCTGCTGCTGCCCATACCCCTACGAAATATCCGCACAACCCTTTGCTCGGTACGCTACATTCGGCATGGCCTAAGGTGTATATTTAATAGGAAGCTCGAGGTCGAAGTGCTCGACGCACTGTCGATAGGCGTTTCGATACTCCGCAGTGACTTTGGCACGGCAAGCTCCGTCATGTTCCTTCTCAAGCTCGGCGAGCTTTTGGAGGAGTGGACACGCAAGAAGTCGCTCAGTGACCTTGCACGCTGCATGTCGCTGAATGTCGACAGAGTTTGGCTCAAAACCGGAGACACCGAGGTCTTGGTGCCGATAAGCGATATAAAGACCGGCGACCTTATCTGCGTCCACACCGGCAATGTCATCCCGCTTGACGGCAGAATAACCGAGGGCGTGGCGAGCGTCAATCAGGCATCCCTCACCGGCGAGTCTATCGCCGTTGCCAAGAGCATCGGCTCAGTCGTCTATGCCGGTACGGTCGTAGAGGAGGGCGAGTGCGTCATTGCCGTTGAGCAGATGCAGGGCTCGAGCCGCTATGATCAGATAGTCGGCATGATAGAAAGCTCCGAAAAGCTCAAATCCACAACCGAAAGCCGTGCTCTGGCGCTCGCTGACAAGCTCGTGCCGTATAGCCTTACCGGTACAATCATTACATACCTGCTCACGAGAAATATCACCCGTGCGGTGTCCATCCTCATGGTCGATTTTTCTTGTGCACTAAAGCTATCCATGCCGCTTGCGGTGCTTTCGGCCATGCGTGAATGCGGCGGATACCACATCACCGTCAAGGGCGGCAAGTACCTTGAAGCTGTCGCAAAAGCCGACACCATCGTGTTTGACAAGACCGGCACGCTTACCCACGCCGTGCCGACGGTCGCAGAGGTCGTACCCTTCGGCGGCAGAGATGCCGAGAGTGTCCTGCGCACCGCCGCATGCCTTGAGGAGCACTATCCTCATTCAATGGCAAATGCTGTCGTCAAGGAGGCTGTGCAGCAGGGCATCGCCCATGACGAGATGCACTCCGAGGTCGAGTATGTCGTGGCGCACGGCATCGCCAGCCGCATAAACGGCAAAAAGGTCGTTATCGGCAGCCACCATTTTGTTTTCGAGGACGAGGGCTGCACCGTTCCGGCCGATGAGCAGGAGAAGTTTGACACCCTGCCCGAGCAGTATTCGCACTTGTACCTTGCCATCGGCGGGGAGCTGTCGGGCGTTATCTGCATTGCCGATCCTCTGCGTGAGGAAGCGGCCGAGGTACTGGACAGCCTGCGCAAGCTCGGCATTAAAAAGGCCGTCATGATGACGGGCGATAACGAGCGCACCGCCGCCGCTATTGCACGGCAGGTGGGCGTTGACGAGTTCTATGCCGAGGTTCTGCCTGAGGATAAGGCCCGTTTTGTCGAGCAGGAGAAGGCGGCAGGCAGAAAGGTTATCATGATAGGTGACGGTATAAACGACTCTCCGGCGCTTTCGGCTGCCGATGTCGGCATAGCCATAAGCGACGGCGCGGCAATTGCACGAGAGATCGCCGATATCACCATAGCCGCAGACGATTTGTTCGAGCTTGCAACGCTAAAGCGGATATCCAATGCGTTGCTAAGCAGGATAAACGGCAATTACCGCTTTGTTCTCGGCTTTAACGGCACATTGATAGCACTCGGTGCATTCGGCATTCTGCCGCCTGCGACCTCTGCGCTGCTGCACAATATCTCGACTATCGGCATCAGCGTCCGCAGCATGACAAATCTGCTTAAATAACGAAAAAAGGGTACGGTTCAAAACCGTACCATTTTCAGCGTGTCAAAAAAGTCTTGTGA
>DQDL01000100.1:0-11785 GCA_003533405.1 Clostridiales bacterium
GCAGGTGCGGCAGCCTGAGCTGCTGCGACGGGCGCAGGTGCTGCGGCGGGGGCGGGGGAGTAGGCCTCGTACTCGTCAACGAGCATGGCCTGTCCGGCTTCGACTTCGACCTCATATGTCCTGTTATTCAAAGTGACCTTATACTTCATCGTCCTTGACCTCCTTGATGGAAATAAAGCGGAGCTCGTTTAAGGGCTTGCCCAAGCTGTCGGCAACGATGGCCATTATCATGGCGGCATCCCTCGGATCTGTGTCATATAGCTTGAGCTCGCCTGCCGACCCCGGGGCGGGCTCGGGAGCTTTTTCTGCGGCGGGCGCAGCGGCTTCTGGAGCGGCGTTTTTCTTCATCGCCTTGCCGACGAGCATCACGACACACATCAAAAGCACAAGACCGACGAACACAACGAGATAGCCCAAAACGGCGGTCAGACCGGCATCGCCGATCGACATGTTAACAAGATCGTTCATAAACCAGCCTCCTTACGCCTCGGTGATGGTGTAGCGCACGGTTTTTTCCTCACGCTCACGGCGGGCATCGAAAAAGTTTTCTGCGACCTGCGGGAAGGCAATGTAGCTGAGGACATCCTCCTCACTGCGGGCATTATCGCCCAGGTGCTCGACCGCCTTTTCATAAACATCGGTCGGCAGCGTGTCGGCATAGCGCCCCTCGATGGGCTTTTCGCCGTTCAGTATCTTGGCACGGACGGCCTCGTCGATGGGAGCGGGGGTCTTGCCGTACTCACCGCGGCAGTAGGCCTTGAGCTCAGCGCCGACATTCTTATACCGCTCACCGGCAAGCACATTCTGCACCGCCTGCGAGCCGATTATCTGGCTTGTGGGCGTCACGAGCGGGGGATAGCCCATGTCCTTGCGCACACGGGGTGTTTCGGCGAGCGCTTCGTCAAAGCGGTCAAGTGCGTTCATCATCTTGAGCTGGCTCAAGAGATTTGACAGCATGCCGCCGGGTATCTGATAGTTAAGGCACTGGGTGTCGGTGGACATGGAAATGGGATTGAGCGTGCCGTCGGCGAGATACTCGTTGCGGATAGGCTTGAAGAAATCCGCCATTTCGATGAGAATTTTCTCGTCAAGTCCCGTCTCGTAGCCGAGCTCCTTGAGCGTATAGTTGAGCGTCTCGGTCGCAGGCTGCGAGGTGCCGCCGGAAAACGGCGATATCGCAGTGTCGATGACATCCGCACCGGCCTCAACGGCTTTGAGATAGGTCATGAACGCAAGACCCGTCGTTGAGTGCGTGTGGACGACGACCGGCAGGTCGACAGCGTCCTTTATGCCGGAAACGAGGTCATATGCGCTCTTGGGGCTCATGATGCCCGCCATGTCCTTGATGCAAATTGAGCTTACGCCCATTTCCTTTAGCTCACGCACGAGCTCGACATATTTATCAATGGTGTGCACGGGGCTCGTGGTGTAGGAGATGGCACCGGAAGCCTCCGCACCCTGCTTGACGGTCTCCTCGATGGCGACCTTGAGGTTCGTGGGGTCATTGAGTGCGTCAAAGGTGCGGATAATGTCGATGCCGTTTTTGACTGAGCAGCGGACAAAACGGCGCACGATATCGTCAGGATAATGCTTGTAGCCGAGAATATTCTGCCCACGCAGCAGCATCTGCAGCTTTGTATTCGGCATTTTCGCACGCATTTTGCGCAGGCGCTCCCACGGATCCTCGTTCAGATACCGCAGGCAGACATCGAATGTCGCACCGCCCCAGCACTCCACGGAATAAAACCCCGCCTTATCTATCCGCTCAAGGATGGGCTCAAATTTGTCATAGGGAAGTCTCGTGGCGATAAGCGACTGGTTTGCGTCACGCAGTACGGTCTCGGTGAATTGAACTTTCTTCATTATAATCCTCCCTTTTTGCAGTGTTTGCCGTTATTATACCATAAAGCAATACTATTTGTATAGCATTACGCAACAGTGCGGAAATTATTAAAAAAAGGAGAAGGCAGCGCCTTCTCCTTTAAGTCGGTTATGAATTGAGAGCTCTTTCAAGCCACACGCTTGCAACATCCATTGCCGCCCAAAAGCCGTCCTTTTCGCTTTTCTTGACGACACGGTCTCTCGACTTGATGGAGGGGTCTGTAAGCTGGAGCTGGAGCGACACCTTGGTCGCCACATCAAGATCCTTGACCTTCTTGGTCTCCATTATCTGAAGCATGATTATATATTTGTCACTCATGCTGCCGTAATACACGATGTTGCCGGCACGCTGAAGGGGATGACCCTTATATTCCAACGGTTTGTTTGCCATATTAATTCCTCCTCAAATGCTTATTTATGCTGCGGGTGAGGCGGTGAAGGTGGGAGCATCGGTGTCCTGATTCTTCTTCGCTTCCTCCTCGGCCTTCTTCTTTGCCTCTTCCTCCGCCTTCTTCTGACGCTCGGCCTCGGTCAGCTTCTGCTCCTCAAGCTCGGAACGGCTGCCGAAGATGCCGGTCGCAGCGCCGCCTGTTGACATCTTGAACTCCTTGTACTTGAGATCCTTGTGGATATCCTCCATGATATCCTGCCAGATCTGCGTTGCGGGGTTGCCGCTGAAGCGCATCTTCTCGGGCGTGTCGTAGCCGGTCCAGACTGCGCAGGTGTAGTACGGCGTGTAGCCGCAGAACCAGCGGTCCTTATTAGCGGAGGTCGTACCTGTCTTACCGGCGACGGGCATGTTGCTCAGCCTCGACTCATAGCCGGTGCCGTAGGTGGCAGCGTAGTTGAGCATGTAGGTCATGGTGCGGGCGGTCTCGGCGGAGAAAGCCTGCTGCGTCTGTGGCTGGTTATCAAGCACCACATTGCCCGAGCGATCCTTGACCATTGTGTAGGTGCGAGCTTTGGTGAATGTACCGTCGTTTGCGAGTGCGCAGTAGGCCTGCGCCATCTCTCTTACGGTGATGCCGTAGTGCGGCTGGCCGAGGGCGAGAGCTGCGTAGTCAGCGTCGCCGTCAATGAGACTTGTGACACCGAGGCGGTTTCTGAGAAAATCAAGCGATGCCGACGGCGTGAGCTTATCCATTATCTGAACGGAAACGGTGTTTTTCGAGTCACGCAGTGCTTCCTTGATGGTCATGATGCCGTCATACTGATTGGGTGAGTTCTTCGGGAACCAGTCGGTCTTGACGCCCTGGAGCTTAATGTGCGAGCCATCGGCATCGAGAACAAGGGTAGACGGGGAGATAAGGCCGTATTCCACGGCGGGGCCGTAGACCGCAATGGGCTTGATGGAAGATCCGGGCGGTCTTGTTGTCTTGGTCGCACGGTTAAGACCGAAGTTAATGGTCTTTTTGCCCGTGCCGCCGGACAGAGCGACTATCTCGCCGGTGTACTGATCCATTATGACGATGCCGCTTTGAAGCTGAGACGAGGTGCCGTTCGTTGCTTTGGGCAGCGCATCAAGATCCTCGTAGACCTTATCGACCTTATCCTGAATGTCCTTGTCAAGGCAGCAGTAGATCTCGTAGCCTGCGTTGTAGACAAGCGTCTGCGCAGCGATCTCGGAGATGCCCTTTTCGGCGGCGAGGTCCTTGATGACATCGGAGATAACGGTCTCGGTGTAGTAGCTGCGCACCGATGAGGCAGAGGGACTGTTTTCGCCGCGGACAAAGTCGAGCTCCTCGGCGACGGCTTCCTCATACTCCTTCTTGGAGATGTAGCCCTGATCGTACATGCACGCCAGGACATCCTCCTGACGGGCCTTGTTGTTCTCAACACTGTAGAACGGATCGTAGTAGGTGGGCAGGTTCGTTATGCCGACGATGGCGGCGCACTCTGCAAGCGAAAGCTCGGAGACATCCTTGCCGAAGTAGGTCTGAGCGGCGGTCTGAACACCGTAGCAGCCCTCACCGAAGTAAACGGTGTTGAGGTACCACTCGATGATCTCCTTTTTGTCGTGATCCTTCTCAAACTCAATGGCCTGGAATATCTCGAGCAACTTGCGCTGCACGGTGATATCGTCCTGCTGGGTGAGATTCTTGATAAGCTGCTGGGTTATCGTCGAGCCGCCGAAGGTATTCTTCATGCCGACGAACATATTGACGAACGCACCGGCTGTGCGGTACCAGTCAACGCCGTTGTGGCGGTAAAAGCGCTTATCCTCGATGGAAACCAGAGCCTTCTCCATGTACTTGGGAATCTTGTCGTAATCGACCCAAATGCGGTTTTCCTGACCGTGCAGGGTCGTGAGCTCTTTCCAGTTTCCCTCCGAGTCCTCATAATATATTGTACTCGTCTGATTAAGTGCGTAATCGCTAAGGTCAAGCTTCGTCGTAGGAATAATGCAGGTCTTGATGTAGAATGCAAAAATGCACAGGAACAATAAAGCGGTAAGAATACCTATCAGCAGTATCGTTCCGATCACAGGCCACACATTACTGCGCTTGCGGGGCTTTGCGTTTTCCATTTAGCGGCCACACCTCCTTGAATTGCGATGTGTGATGTATCAAAAAATACAGTGTAGAATACGATAAAGTATCAGTATATAAGTATAACACATTATGTCAAGCTAGAGTATACATTTTGTGAATTTTTTCGGCGGCATACTAAATTTTTGCGTACATGGGAATAATAATGCCCAAAGGAGCTGATAAACAGTGAAAAATACAATAAAAATCGCCGTGCTCTGCGTGCTTTGCGTGACCGCAGCCGCAATGTCGGTCGGCGCAGTGAGATCGATCGCCGCACCCGAGGCGGCGAGCACCCCGCCGGCAGGTGTGAGCAACGCATCCGTTGAGGACAAAAACGCAGAATTTTATCTTCGTGACTGCTCGGGTTATGTAGCCGTGTTTAAGGGCGCAGACTCCAAAACGCCCATCAAGGTCACAGATATCGAGACCGAGACACTGAATACGGTTGACCGCAACAAGCTTGCGCAGGGCATTCCCGCCGAAAATAAAAACGAGCTGCTGATGCTTTTAGAGGATTTCAGTTCGTAATGCTTGATTTATGCAGTGATATGGGTTAGAATGATCGTGAACGAAAATAAGGAGGATCATTCTTATGAAAGAAGATTACGGCAACGATTTTGTTACCATTATAGATGACGAGGGCAACGAATTTGAGCTTGAGCTGCTCGACACCATTGATTATAACGGCGAAAGCTATGCAGCCTTCCTGCCAACCGATATGGACGAGGATGACCCCGACTACGGTCTTATCCTGCTGAATGTCGTCACCGACGAAAACGGCGACGAGCTTTACGAGTCCATTGACGATGACGAGAAGCTTGAGCAGGTGCATCAGATGTTCCTCACCATCTTTGAGGCCGAGGCCGACGACGAGGAATAATCAGACGCCTCGGGCAATACCTATATAATAGTAGTAGTAACGTACTCCTGCTTTGTGCGCGGTGTCATAATTGACATTGGCCCAATAAACCCACATCTCTAATAAGGGATGCCGATTTGAATCTGCGGATTGCAGGCCTCCCGGCCTTGTGCCGGAAGTTGGAAGCAGCGAAACAGAACTTAGGCGACCCACCTGCTTATTTGTGCAGGTTACCATTGGGCCCAACGGCAAAAGCGGGATAGCCCCCGACAGTTTTTACTGTCGGGGGCTCTTTTTATTTGCAGCGCACTTCGGCAGCTTATGTGCGGACTTTGCGGCTATATTTGCGCCATGCTTCGTGAAAATTTTTGCCAATACACAAAGTATTCCCGAAAATTTTCGCTTTGCCTGACACAAATCTATCTCACAAATCCCATCACAACGCTGCCGCTGTACGCCGCTTGGGGAGCAACCTGATTTTTGCAGCCATAAATTGCATATTATACAACAGTTCATCCGAAATCGAAAAAAATTCGCTCGGATGAATTTTTTGTTGTACGCAAACGTACAACTTTCGCCCTGATGCAGCCTATGGGTGAGAGGTGATAGGAATGAAGAAAAAAGCAAAGTCCGGCTCACCGGACGCACTTCTTGAAAGGCTTGCGGTGTCCTCGCCCAACGATGCCGTCAAGCTCCTGTTCCTCGACGAGGAGGATCTGTCACTGCTTGACGATCTGGATCTTTCGCTTTTGACCGAGATGAAGCGCAGCGCAAACGGTGCAGTCGAGATAAAGCTGCTGGATAAGCTCGAGGTCATCCGGGAGCTTAACGAGCTAAAGCGTGCCGAGAGCGGAGAGGCGGCGGCAGCATCGAGCTTTTACGCAGCCATAGACAAGGCGGCCGACAGGCTGGGCGGGGAAGCACATGAAGTTTAAAAGCTTTTCCGAAACTCAGATCAGGGCACTTTCGTGGTGGAGCGACAGCTCGCCCTACCGTGATTACGATGCCGTCATCTGCGACGGAGCGGTGCGAAGCGGCAAGACAATGTGCATGGGTATCTCGTTTGTGTGCTGGGCGATGCGCCGCTTTTCCGGCGAGCGCTTCGGCATTTGCGGCAAGGCAAAGACCAGTATCCGCCGCAATCTGTTAGAGCCGCTGCTGCCGGTGCTGAGGGATATCGGCTTTTGCGTGAGAGATAAGGTCTCGCGGGGGCTTGTCGAGATATCCTACATGGGCAGGACGAACAGCTTTTATCTTTTCGGCGGAAAGGATGAGGGCTCGCAGTCGCTCATACAGGGCGTGACGCTGGCAGGCATACTCATGGATGAGGTCGTCTTGATGCCACGCTCCTTTGTCGAGCAGGCCTGCGCACGCTGCTCGGTCACAGGCAGCAAGATCTGGTTCAACTGCAACCCCGACAGTCCGCACCACTGGTTCTACCGTGAGTGGATAGTGAAAGCCAATGAGCGCAAGGCGCTGTATATCCACTTTTCGCTCGAGGATAACCCGGCACTTTCCCGCAGTATCATTGCCCGCTATAAGCGGATGTACAGCGGCGACTTTTACCGCAGGTTCATCCTCGGTCAGTGGGTGATACCGGCGGGCAGAGTGTACGACTTTTTCGACGAGAGTATGCTGTGCGATGTACCCGAAAGGTGCACCGAACACATCGTCTCCTGCGACTACGGCACGAAAAATCCCAGCTCCTTCGGGCTGTGGGGCAGGTGCGGCGACGAGTGGTACAGGCTGCGTGAGTATTACTACGACTCACGCAAGGCAGGGGTGCAGAAAACAGACAGCGAGTATGTCGAGGACCTCAAGGCACTGTGCGGGGATATACGTCCGTCAAGGGTCATCGTTGATCCCTCGGCGGCAAGCTTCATCGAGGCGCTGACCCGCTGCGGCTTCAAGGTCGAAAAGGCAGACAACGATGTTGTGTCCGGTATACGGCTCACGGCGAGCCTTTTGAAAAGCGGCAAAATCAAAATCTGCCGTGGCTGCGACGACGCACTTCGTGAGTTCTATCAGTACCGCTGGGACGAAAAGGCGGGCAGGGACGCACCGCTCAAGCAGTTTGACCATGCAATGGACGATATTCGTTACTTTGCGGTCGGCATATCCAAAGCCCACGAGCCTATCGGGGCTGTGTGGGTAGAAAGATAGGAGGAAGCATGAAACTTTTCACAGGAAAACAAAAAAGACCGGCTCCGTCGGTGCAGCTGCGCACCTGCGATACGCACCCGTTCAGACTGCTTGACGGCTATGTGCCGCTCGGCAGCGCAGAGACGAAGCTCTACCGTTCGATCAGAGAGGCCGTGCCTGTCGTCGATGCGGCGATCATGAAGATCATCCGCTTGACCGGAGGCTTTGAGGCAAGGTGCTCGGATGCAAAGGCGCAGGCGGAGCTCAACGAGTTTATCCGCACGGTCGATGTCGGGCGCGGGCAGCGTGGACTCGGTGCGTTTTTGGCTCAGTACCTCGACTCGATGATAACCTGCGGCAGAGCCGTGGGCGAGATAGTCACCCGAGGAGACCGGGAGATAGCTGCGGTGCTGTGCGGCAATGTCGCCGATGTGCTCATTCGTGAGGGCGATACCCCTCTTGATTTTGAACTATGCTGTGCGGGCGAAAACGGCGACACCGTGCCCATGCCGTATCAGAATCTCTTGCTGTTCACTCCCTTTAACCCTGAGACAGATTCGCCTTACGGCGTTTCGATGCTGCGCAGTATGCCCTTCCTGTGCGGCATCCTGCTGAAGATATATCAGTCTCTCGGCATCAATTGGGAGCGGGCGGGCAATGTCCGCTTTGCCGTTGTGTACAAACCGCAGGGCGATATCATCGACAGGGCCACGGCTCAGGACAGAGCAGAGCAGATAGCAAAACAGTGGTCGGAAGCAATGCAGAGCAGCAAAAACGGCAGTGTGCGTGACTTCGTCGCCGTCGGCGATGTTGAGGTCAAGGTCATCGGCGCAGATAATCAGATACTCGACAGCGAGGTACCCGTGCGTCAGATACTCGAGCAGCTCATCGCAAGGACGGGTATACCCCCATTCCTGCTCGGACTTAACTGGTCAACGACCGAACGAATGTCGGCGCAGCAGGCAGATCTCATGACGAGCGAGCTCAATGCGATACGCCGCACGCTCGAGCCGGTGATGCTGCACATATGCGATATGTGGCTGTGCATGCACGGCTATGCCTGCTCCTGCGAGCTTGAATGGGAGGCGATAAACCTTCAGGATCAGGTCGAGGAGGCAAAGGCGGCGCTTTATAACGCTCAGGCAGAGAAAATTTATTGGGAAGAGGGAAAAAGCAATGAAGATCATTAAAGGCGGCAGCGGCGGCAAGGAGCTTGTTTGCACCGCCGAGGAACTCAAGGCGGTCAACGCCTTTGCAAAGGCGCAGCTTAGTGCCGAGGATGTCTATATATTCTCGGTTCTGCTGTGCGACAACGAGATCGACAGGGATCACGAGCGGTTTTCCGAGGCAACATTGCGTAAGTTAGGCGAGCTTTTCGTCGGTGTGACCGGCATCTGCGACCATGACTGGCGCAGCGATAACCAGGTCGCACGCATTTACCGCACGGAGCTTGTCACGGATAAAAACCGCAAGAACTCACTCGGCGCAGACTATGTCTACCTTAAGGGCTATGCGTACATGCTGCGCACCGAGGCAAACGCCGAGCTAATCGCCCAGATAGACGGCGGCATCAAGCGTGAAACGAGCGTGGGCTGCTCGGTTGCACGCAGCGTGTGCAGCGTCTGCGGCGAGGAGCTCGGCACCTGCGCCCATGTTAAGGGCAGAACCTACGGCGGCAAGGAGTGCTATGCGATACTCGAAGGCGCAGTAGACGCTTACGAGTGGAGCTTTGTTGCCGTGCCTGCCCAGCGAGGCGCAGGAGTCATCAAAAGCTTTGTCGAGACCGAAGAGGGCAAGCGCTTTGCCCCCGAATACGAAAAGCTCGAAAAGGCAGCCCGGCTCGGCGAAAAGTATCTTGACGGACTTCGAAGCGAAGTCCTGAGACTGTGCCTTGTGTGCGATAAGTCGCTGCACTCGGCGCTGTCAAAGAGCGTTGCGACGCTCGACGAGGCGGCGCTTCTTGAGATGAAGAGCGCATTTGAGGCAAGGTCAGCCGAGCTGTACCCGCCCGTAACCCAGCTCCCGGGTAAGGGAGAGGTCACCAAATTTGACGGTGACGAGTACATCATCTGATTTAGGAGGAAACAAAAATGAAAGTTAGCTTTGAAGGCGTCGGAGAGCAGGTGCTCTCCTTTGAAAAGGCAAGCGGCACCGAAAAGGGCGTGTTTGTCAAGGTAAGCGCCAACAACACCGTCGCAGCCTGCGCCGCAGCCGATAATTTCGCAGGCTACTGCATCGACACCGCAGACGGCTTTGCCGTCGTCAAGACCCACGGCTACATCGAGGTCGGCTACACCGGCACCGCTCCCGCCGTAGGCTTTGCAAAGCTTGCTGCCGATGTAGGCGGCAAGGTCAAAAAGGCCGATACCGGCAGAGAGTACCTTGTTATCAAGGTCGACAGCACCGCCGCCACCGTCGGCTTCATCATGTAAGGAGGAAATTAAAATGGCATACAATTTCAATGAGATAAGACTGGACAAGGGTATGTATTCCGAGGCAGGCAAGAGCTTTGAGCAGGTGCTCGAGGGCCTTGACCCCAACGAAAACTACAAGGGCACTCCCTATGAGGGTATGGACGCATTCCAGCGCCAGCTTAAGCGTTTCGATATTAAGGTCCGTGGCGCAGGCAGCGACGTCGTCGAGAAGTTTTTCTCCACCTCAGAGTCTGCCGTTCTGTTCCCCGAGTATGTCTCCAGAAGCGTAAAGGCCGGCATGGAGGAGGGCAATATCCTGCCTTCCATCACCGCATCCGTAACCCGCTTTGAGGGCATGGACTACCGCTCCATCTACTCGGCCGCTTCCGAGGACGACAAGGCACTGCGCTTCGTCGGCGAGGGCGCACTCATCCCGCAGACCGAGATCCGTGCCTCCGATCACCTTGTAAGCCTGAAAAAGCGCGGCAGAATGCTCGTCGCATCCTACGAGGCTATCCGCTTCCAGCGCCTTGACCTGTTCTCGGTCATGCTGCGCCAAATCGGCAATCAGATCATGCGCATGCATCTTGAGGACGCTATCGATGTCATCATAAACGGTGACGGCAACGGCAACACCGCCGAGTCTCTCACAGTCGGCGACGACACCATCGGCGGTACCTCCGGCAGCCTTAGCTATGCAGAGCTGCTGGCGTTCTGGAACCGCTTTGACCCCTATACCATGAACACCATGCTCGTTGCACCCGATGTGATGCTCAAGATCCTCAACTGCTCGGAGTTTAAAAACCCCATGGCGGGGCTCAACTTCCAGGGCACCGGCGAGCCGGGCAATCCCCTCGGCGCAAAGCTCATACGCTGCTCTGCCATGAAGGCGGGCACCGCCATCGGGCTTGACAAGGGCTATGCCCTTGAGATGGTCACCGCAGGCGATGTAAGCGTCGAGTACGACCGTCTCATCGACCGCCAGCTTGAAAGAGCCGCAATCACCAGCATTTCCGGCTTCGCAAAGCTCTACACCGAGGCATCGAAGGTGCTTACGGTCTGATAACACACAGGAAGCAGGGCTTTTGCCCTGCTTCGCTTTAAGGAGGGACAGCTATGGCATATACAAATCAGGATATCGAAAGCAAGGCAAGGGAAATGCTCGCAGCCTCGCCGCTCGGAAACAAGGGCAAGGCGCTGCGCAGTGCGTGCCAGACTGCGGCGGCGGAGCTTGAATCGAAGCTGCGCTCGGGCGTAAATAGCTCGGATATCGAGGAGCTTTTCGTTTCCGCTGCGGCAGTGCTTGCGCTTTCGCTGTATCTCGAGCTTATGGGCATAACCAATGACAAGATAGACTCGTTTAAGGCAGGTGAACTCAGTGTTTCACTGCGTGACGGCACAAAGACCGGCTGCGCACAGACGCTGAGAATGCGGGCAGAGAGCATGCTGTCGGCGTATCTTGACTGCGGCGGATTTGAGTTTAAGGGGGTCGTGGGATGAACCTTTCTTCACAGGTCATCACGACCTATGGCGAGAGCATCACGGTCGGCGGCAGCTCGGCAAAGGGCTTTTTGTCGGTCATCAACAAAAGCAAGTCCGACCCCAAAACGAGCATGCCCGTCGGCGTGCTTCAAGGCGAGCGCTACAGACTCATAACCGACGCCCTCGAGCCCGAGGTGGGCGATATCGTCGTATACGCAGGCAAAAGCTACGAGATCATGCGTGTCGAGCAGGTGCGCATATTCGGCGAGTTTTCCCATAATGAGTGCATTTTGAGACGAAAGGATTGGTGAGGGAATGTTCAACACCGTGATACAGCACATCATAAGCTTTCTCACCGAAAGCGGCATAAACGCCGTCATGGCGTTTCCCGAAACGGTCATCGATAAGAGCAAGGCAGTCGTCTGCGTCTCGATGCGCTCGGCAAAGGTAACGGCCTGCGGCTGCGGAAATTATAT
>DQDL01000100.1:11953-17469 GCA_003533405.1 Clostridiales bacterium
TTATATCGGCATCAGCCTTGAAAACGGCGTTGTAAAGGAAATGCTCGGCAGCCACGGCGAGCTGAAAATAGGCCTCGATATCTACTCGCCCAAGCCCAACTGCGAAAGCCTCAAGGAGAATGTTTTCCTGAGCCTTGGCGACATGGACACGCTGACGATAAAGGGCTTTGAAACGGGCGAGGTGCAGTACGACGCACAAAGCGAAATGTATCGCTGCGAGTGCACCGTGGAGGCTTCGGCAAATCTCGTGCGCTCGCTTAGTGCTCCCAACGCCGCATTTGCACTGGAGGTGGACTGATATGGCTTTTATACAGACAGTTGCATACTCCGACAGCGATGCAGCGATATATGTTAATAACCTCAAGGTCGCCTTGGTGCGCAGCATAACGGAGCTTGTAAAAACCGAGCTGTACGAGCTTAAGGCCATCGGCGAGACGCAGCCCGTGTCGGTCACGGCGGGCGGCAAAAGCTTCGAGGTCGTGCTCACAAGGGAGGAGTCTAACGATGCGATAATCTTCCCGATGCTCGATGAGTTCACATTAAGGGTCAAGAGGACACACAGCGTCGTGACCTACACAAAGTGCCGCCTAAAGAGCGTAGAGATCGAGCGCCGAGCGGGCGAGCCTCTGCTTGAAAAGATCACGCTGACGGCCGAGGGCAGAAAGGAAGTGTGAGCATGGAAAGCGAAAACACAAATATCGAACGGCAAGACGGCGAGAATGTCCTGTGCGAGGACATCACGCAGCTTTTGGTGCATCGCCGCTACATGTACGAGCTTTCGGAATACTTCGGCCGTGACGCAAGGCGCTACGACAACGGCTTTGAGACCTATTAAGGAGGGATAAAATGCTTGCACCAATGAAATACAGGGATTTTACTTGGCCTAACAATCCAACGACCTATGAGGTTGAGCTGCGGCGCACGCTGCACAGCTATAAGCTGCCGATGTCGGGCTTCACGGTGCAGAACCTCGGCGTGCAGCACCGTGTGTTCAAGGGCGAGGGCGAATTTACAGGCCCCGATGCCTACGAAAGCTTCCGCCGCCTCGCAAAGAGCTTTTCCTACACGGGAGCAGGCTGGCTCGAACACCCGGTTTGGCCGCCTGTGAAGGCGTATTTTGCAAAGCTCAGCTTAAAAGAAGAACCCCGTGACGAGTATGTGAGCTACGCCTTTGAGTTTTGGGAATGCGAGGATCAGACAGGCTACACTGCCGGCTCTCTCGACCCAAACAAGTCAAAGTATGTCTCAGCAGAATACAACGACACCCTTGCACTAATTGCGGCGAGGTATTCAAAGGAACTTGACGATCTTCTTGCGCTCAACCCGCAGATCGCAAGCACCGATGTCCTCGATGAGGGACGGTTAGTAAGGATATCATAGGAGGAAGCATGAAAGGTTATCTAATAGACAAAGACGGCACACAGTATCAGCTCCCCGAGCTTCTGTCGTGGGATGTCTGCCACGGCACGGGCGAGCCCTGCGACTATTTTGAGGTCAAGACGCTTTATACTGCGGCGCTTTTGCCAAAACTCGGCGATGCCGTGCGCTTTAAGGGTACAAACGACGGTGCGACGGTGTTCTACGGCGTCGTTGACGAGTATCAGGTGAGCATCGACGAAAGCGGCTCGACCGTGAGCGTAAACGGCCGCTCACTTGCGGCGCTGCTCATGGATAACGAGGTGCCCAAGTGCATGCACTACTCCATGACCAAAAGCTCAATGCTCGAAAAGTATGTCACCCCCTACGGGGTCACGAATGTCAATGACGGCACGATGCCGCAGGTACTCATGTTCTCCGTCAGAGACGGCGACAGCGCATGGACGGTGCTCAAGCGCTATTGCCTGAAAAGCGTGCACGGGTCACCGAGGTTCGATAAAACCGGCAAGCTGTACATGGGCAAGAGAACAGGCAGCAGCCTAAACTTAAACGCTGAAGAAAAGGCAGTGTCCGTTAAGCTCAAGGACGAGCGCTACGGCATCATCTCGCAGATAATCGTCACAAACCGATCCACCGGAGGCAGCTACACGCTGGATAATACGGAGTTTACAAACCGTGGCGGCAGCAGTCGCCGGTATCTCTACACCGAGAAGTTTGACAATGTCATCTCCGGCGGCACGACCGTCGACACGACCTTCACCGGCCGGTATCAGATCGAGTGCTCACGCTCCGGCAAGCACTGCGTTGAGATCATCGTTAACGAGCAGTTTCCGTGCTTTCCGGACGATACGGTGACTCTCAAGTGCACGGCGCTTGCGATAAACCAGAGCTGCCGTGTCATCAAGACCCACTGCTGGGGCGATGCCGTCAGCGCCGGAACAAGGATCACACTGGAGGTTTGATATGTGGTTATCGGAGACTAAAAGAAGATCAGAGGCGGAGGTGAGCACGGCTTCCGTCTGCACCGTTACAGACGGCGATGACGATGTGCTTTGCGCCGGCGGTATTCTGCGCCTGCCCAAAACCGGCGAGACGCAGCTGCGACTCACCGGCAGCGACGGCTCAAGCGTGCTGCTCGGCGTTGTCGGCAGCGACACGCCCGATGGGCTTTTGCCCGGGGAGGTCTATATCAAGACCGACAGTGCTGCCATAACGATAAAAAATAACGGTGCCGTCAACATCACGGGCACCGTTAATATAACCGGCTCGCTGACCGTAAACGGCACGAGCCTTGGATAAAACAAAAAGGTATAGCCACAGCTATACCTTTTTGTTTATGAATTGAATATATCGACCATATCTGTGAACCACTTGAGCTCACGGGTGTAGCGTGTGCGCAGGGCATCGACATTTTCCTTGCCCTTGCAGATATCGAAAAAGCCGTGACCACTCTTGACGGCAATGTACAGAAGCCCATCGCCGTGCAGGCTGACGGACACCTCACCGAATGAGCTGTCCAAAAGCGTGAGAATGCGCTGCATGCGGCTCGGGTTCAGATACCGCAGTGCCTCTGCTTCGTTATCGGAACTGAGGTTAAACCGCCTGTTGAAGTCCTCGTTATCGGTCGTGACGGTCGGGTAGCGGACGAGTTTATCGAGCTTGCCTCTCGGCCAGAATGTAAAGCTCACGGGGGCGGTGTCGCCGAGCTTGCAGGCTAACCACTGGCCGCTGTAGAGCTCCTGCTCGTTTGTGTACCACTGGCCGTTGTTCTCGTCCTGATACTGACTCTCGTCGGTCAGAACGATGCTGCAAAGCTCGGTGTCGAGCCCACGGTACTTGCCACGGATCGCGCCGCTGCGCTTGAGGTGCGAGTGGTCAATGAGCGGGATGTTCGAGGCCTCGGCATCGAGAATGTGCTCACGGGGTGAGTAGTCAACGGTCTCAAAATTGCGGGCGATAAGCTCGGGAACGATGGCATCATAGGCCTTTTTGCCTGCTTCGTCCTTGGCCTTGCCTTTAGCGGAACTGCCCATAGCGGCGATGATAACGCCGATGATGCAAACGACGATGGACGGACCCGACACAAGACCGATGATCGTCACGATAATGCCGATAATAACGAGTACGCTGCCGCCTAATTTGCCGGCCTTGCCCTTGTTAAGCTCTGCACCGAGCTCCTTGTCGGTCAAATTCTTTCTTTCGTTATCCATATCTGTCTCCTTATGCAGTCTGTTTTATGATGTCCAAAAGGTCACTCATACCCTTGAGTGAGGCGATGTACCACTTGCGGATGCCATCAATGTCACGCAGGTCGAGCTGCGGCGGAACATTTGCGAAAACATACCTCGTCTCAAGCGCCAAGGTCAGGTCACCGTTCCTGACGGCAAGGCCGAACAGCTTGCCACCGGCTTTCTCCATCGCCTGCACGAATTCGAGAAGCTGCGCCGTAACGGCACTGTCGGCGTTATCGCCACTTGCGGTGCGGGCAGAGAACTTATACAAAAATGCGGCGGGGGACTTGAGGTCATCGGCAGTGCGCTTTTGGAAGCGGGATGTGACCGTCACCTCCGGCAGAACACGGCACACACCCTTACAGCGGACGACAAGACCGTTGAACAGCGTCTCCGTACGGGTCATCCAGTTGTCGTTATTAGGCCCCGACTTCTCCTCAACGGTGCGGCTCAGGCTCACATTTGCGGCCGAAAACAGCATGCCGTCATGCTCGCCCTCGTGGAAGTTCTCAACGGTGATATCCGTCCAGTCAACGGAGCATATGTCGATACTCTTTAGGTACGCTTTATCTATGGGAAGCTCCGGCGTTTCGGGATCCTTGCCGAAAAGCTTTTCACGCTCGGCATCGAAAAATTCTCCCATCTGCTGCCTCAGCAGAGCCTTTTTCTTTTTCTGCGCAGGCAATGCGCCGAAAACAAGCAGGCCGACGCCGACAAACACCAGCACCGCAAGAAGCGCAAGGTTATGCACCAAGACCGCCGAAATGCAGCCTGCCGCAACAAGAATAATGCCGATAAGCATGCAAAGACTTTCCGCTGCCTGATAGCGGCCGAGTGCTTTTGCAAGCTGCTCATCGCTCATTTTTGCGTTTATTTTTTCCTTATCCATTGTACCCGCCCTTCTCGAGTTATCCTATTGCTACAATTATACATAACTGTCGGGACAATTACAAGCGCAAGCTTTAAAATGCGCAAAAAAAGAGAGTGCGTAAAGCACTCTCTTTTCGTAATTTCTTGTTGGAATCAGACGATGCCCTGTGCCATCATTGCATCGGCAACCTTGAGGAAGCCTGCAACATTTGCGCCGACCATCATGTCACCGGGCTTGCCGCATTCGATGGAAGCCTTCAGGCACTCCTGGAAGATGCTCTGCATGATGCCCTTGAGCTTTGCGTCGACTTCTTCGAAGGTCCAGCTGTAACGCATGGAGTTCTGGCTCATCTCGAGACCGGAGGTAGCAACGCCGCCTGCATTGGAAGCCTTGCCCGGGGTGTAGAGCAGGCCTGCGGAGGTGACTGCTTCAATGGCTTCGGGAGTAAGAGGCATGTTTGCGCCTTCAAACACTGCGAATGCGCCGTTTGCGATAACAGCCTTTGCACCCTCTGCGTCCATCTCGTTCTGAGATGCGCAAGGCATAGCGATGTCGCACTTTACATTCCAGATGTTCTTGCAGCCCTCGACATACTGAGCGCCTGCGACTTCGTCGGCATAGACGGAGATGCGGGCTCTTCTCTTCTGCTTGATGTCGAACAGAACCTCGAGGTTGATGCCGTTGGGATCATAGATGTAGCCCTTGGAGTCGCTCATTGCAACGACCTTGCCGCCGAGCTCGGTGCACTTTTCTGCTGCGTACTGAGCAACATTGCCGGAGCCGGAGATAACAACGGTCTGACCCTCGAAGGACTTGCCGTGGTAATGCAGAACTTCATCGGAGAAGTAGCAGATGCCGTAGCCGGTAGCCTGGGTGCGAGCGAGGGAGCCGCCGTAGGTAAGACCCTTGCCGGTCAGGACGCCGCCCTCAAAGCGGTCAACGATCTTCTTGTACTGGCCGTACATGAAGCCGATCTCACGAGCGCCGACACCGATGTCGCCTGCGGGGGTGTCGGTGAACTGGCCGATGTGACGGTA
>DQDL01000100.1:17766-22638 GCA_003533405.1 Clostridiales bacterium
AAGTCGGAGCCGCCCTTGCCGCCGCCCATGGGGAGGGTGGTCAGGGAGTTCTTGAGGATCTGCTCGAAGCCGAGGAACTTAACGATGGAAAGGTTGACCGAGGGATGGAAACGGAGACCGCCCTTGTAAGGTCCGATTGCGGAGTTGAACTGTACACGGTAGCCGCGGTTGACCTGAACCTTACCGTTGTCATCGACCCAGGGGACACGGAACATGATAACACGCTCAGGCTCTACGAAACGCTCGATAAGGCCTGCTGCTTCCCATTCGGGGTGCTTGGGAACGACGAGCTGGAGGCTCTCGAAGATCTCTTCGACTGCCTGAAGGAACTCGGGCTCACCGGGATGGTTCTTCTGAACATCCGCAAGAACGCGCTGAAGGTATTCGTTAGTAATCATTTCTTTTTTCTCTCCTATGAAAAAATTGATACTTTGCTCGGGGATTCATTTCCCTATCGAAAAGATTTTATTCCTACTTAATTAAACTTACAATTGTGAGTTGTTCTAAAGAATGACCTCTGATTTAGGCAACTTTTCACAACAATAAGATAAAGTTTTAAATCGGTAGAAAAAACAGGCAAAAAATTAACATAATTCTCACTTGACTTATTATGCAAATGCGAGTATTATCATTATCACAAGATGCAATTGCGTAAAAATCATTAAAGGAGTGACGAAGATGAATAGCAAAAGGCGAAAAAACTATCGCTGCGGCGAGTGCGGAGCACTCATCGAACCGTGGCAGGAAATGTACTCGTGGACGGAGGGCAAATGCAGCGAATTTGTGTGCAGCGACTGCTTTGATGCGCTGTTTGACGAGCTGACCCGCCCTGAGCGTGCACGCCTCATCGGCAGCGAGGTCACGACACCCGAGGAGCTGAGCCTGCCGCCGTCATAAAAAATCCGCCGTCCAGCGGACGGCGGATGAAGCAACTATTTAAATTATGCGGCGACAAAGAAGAACTTTATAAGGAACAGCAGCGACAGCACATAGGTCAGCGCAGAGACCTGCTTTGCCTTGCCGGTGCAGGCGGCAATGACGGTGTAGGCGATGAGCGCCATACCGATGCCGTGACCGATAGAGCCGGTGATGGGCATGAAGATGAGCATGAGCGCAACGGGAACGGTTTCGAGAATGTCGTCCCAGTTGACCTTTTTAAGACCGCTCATCATGAGAATGCCGACATAGATAAGCGCTGCACTCGTTGCCGGTGCGGGGATGAGCGCTGCAATGGGAGCAATGAACATGCAGGCAAGGAAGAGCACTGCGGTGGTCAGAGCGGTAAGACCCGTGCGACCGCCGGCCTCAACGCCGGAGCCGGACTCGATAAAGGTCGTGACGGTGGAGGTGCCGGTGCAGGCGCCGGCAACCGTGCCGATAGCGTCGGCAAGCAGGGCTTCCTTCATCTGCGGCATTTTGCCGTCTTTATCGAGCATATCCGCCCTTGCGGCGGTGCCGACGAGGGTGCCGATGGTGTCGAACATATCGATCATGCAGAAGGTTATGACCAGCGTCAGAGCGGTGAACCAACCGATGCTGATAAAGGTCTTGAAGTCGAACTTAAAGAAGGTCGTGTCGATCATGTCCTTGAAAGGCGGAACGAACGACGCACCCTGAAGCGAGGCAAACGGGTTGGTGTCGAGGAATATGAAGCTGCCTGTCCAGTAGATTATGCAGGAGATGAGCATACCGAGGATGACCGATGCCTTTACCTTGTGGTGGTTGAGAATGATGATGGCGAATACGCCGACGAGCATGGTGACAACATACAGGACCATCTGGGGGTATGCGCTGCCGACGGTGTCCTGAACGACGGAGGGGCTGAGGCTTCCGAAGAAGGTGGACAGGACATAAAACGGGCCGCCCTTTTCACTGTAAATGCCTGCGTTCGAGCCGAAGCCGATGTTCAGCAGCATAAGGCCGATGGCGGGGGTGATGCCGATGCGGATGCCGGCGGGGATGGCCTCAACTATTTTCTCACGGATGGAGAAAAGGGTCAGGACGACGAAGAAAACGCCCTCGACGAGGATGATGCAGATAGCGGCGGGGAAGGCCTCCTCATAGCTTATATGCGCCATTGCGGCGATGTTTGCCACAACAACGGCGAAGAAGCTGTTAAGACCCATGCCCGGAGCCATAGCAAAGGGCTTGTTTGCGGCAAATGCCATGACGAGCATACCGATAGCCGAGGCTATGCAGGTTGCCATGAACACTGCGTTCCACAGGGGCGTGCCGCCTGCGAAGTTAGTCAGCAGGTTGGGGTTGAGGGCGATGATGTAAGCCATCGTCATAAAGGTGGTCAGTCCGGCGACCAGCTCGGTGCGGACATTAGTGCCGTTTTCCTTGAGCTTGAAGATCTTTTCCATTTCGACTCTCCTAATACAAATTTAAAAACAACATTAAGACTATAAACGCCAAAGCACTTAAAGTCAACAAAAAGTTCACATTTTCGCAATAAAAAAGAGCGGTTTGTGAAAACCGCTCGGGGTGTTGAGTTTATAGACCTAAAATGCTCAGCGTTTTGCTGTCGGGCTTGCCGGAATAGAACTTGTCAAGCACTTTTTGGAACACCGCGTCGCCGCTTGCCGCCAAGAAAAGCGTCATCGACGAGCGCAGCTTGAGGTCGTCCGGGTAGCCCATGACGGCACCTGCGTCAGAGGTGTCCAGCGCAAGCAGCGCCTCGGATATCTCAACGAGCCGCTTGCCGAGCACGGGGTGGGCATAGTAGTCCTTTGCCTCCTGCATGGAGCTTATGGCATAAAATTGAGCGGTGGAGCTGAAGCCGAGCCCGGCTATCTGCGGAAAGATGTACCACATCCAGTGCGTCCTCTTGTGTCCGGCTTTGATCTCCCTAAGCGCAGCGTCATACGACCGCTCCTGCGCAGATATAAAACGGTTAAGATCGTGCATGGCAGCCTCCGAATGATATGGGACAATTAGTTATCTGCTTCATCCAAAAAATGCATGATGTTTACATCATATTGCCTTTGCCTAAATTGCAGTTAGAACAAAGCGTTTGCAGATTTTCAATAACGGTTTCTCCACCTTTTGACCATGGAATGATATGATCCACATGAAGAACAACCGATGGGTCTTTTGCGGGGGATGCACCACAAAGACAGCATTTGAAATTATCGCGCTTCATTACCAAAAACCTCATTTTAAGCCCAATATCTCTTTTGGTCTCGTGCGATGGGTGCACATCTTTTTTGCTTCGTTCTTTTTTAACGGCCGGTGTATCGGGTGCACAAAAGCCGTTGTCGACGGTTTCTTGGGCACTAGGAATGTTATTCAAATCGTTATTGATGTAATCAATAAATGCTACCAAAGCGTTATGCCATGAGCCAAAATGATTGTAGTATGCATTAATGCTGTATTTCGAGTGACCTTGAGTGAAATCTCTCACTTTAGGCTGCCGACCAAGCGCAATCCACATTTCTTCAATGTTGGAGAAAAGATTAAGGTCTGAAATGACCTTAGTGTAACCTGTGCTCTCCAAACCAGATGCAGAAAGAGCTTTGTCCCAGCAACCGAAAACCTTGCAATAGGTATTATAGCTGTATTTCCCGTACATCTCGTATTGAGTGGTGGTGATACTAGCTGTTCCTAAATTATTAGCCACTCTTACTAAATCAGCGGTTAACTCGTCGATGCTTAAATTAGAATAACGGCGTTTGGATTTGATGTTCTTCGGTTTTAAACCAGCTGCTCTTAGGGCGTTGCTCCAGCCGTCAAAATGATTTTGGACTGTGCTGTAAGAATAGTGCCCTAGGTTTTCGTACTGCTTCATCGTGACATAGTCGGAGTTAACAATACTAGCAACTCTCAAAATATCTTCTAAAAGCTCCTTGTCAGTACATTTTGTGTGAAATTTCTCTAAAGTAAAATCCATAAAAATTAGCTCCAGTTAATCAAGTTGGAGTGCTCGCTAAAAAACATACCATAAAAGCAATTATTATACAATTAGGCAATTTGCTTTTGACCAGAGGGCTTTTTTGAATTGCAGATGCCGAATTATCCACTATTACTTATTACTTTTGGTAGTTCCGTTCTTCGCAGTATTGATAGATGCAATGAGAAGTCGCTTGATCTCAACGCACTTGTCCAGCAGCACCTTGTCGTCATAGTAGCCGCCTTCAAGTAGCAGCTCGATCCAATATTCGGTCTCCGCACATTCCTTGAGCGAAATTTGAAGCTTAGCTATGAAGTCGGCCTTTCCGTGAGCATAGAACGCTTCACGAATATTAGCGCCGATGCTTGTCCCTGAACGCAGAAATTGGTTGATAAGCGCAGACTCACATTTTGCAGCCCGCAGCTGCCTGCAAACTCTTAACACATCAAGCGCAAACTCTTTGGATTTTGTCAACAATGGACTGTCTTTCATAAACAAGAAACCTTAAAAAACATTTATTCACTATTCACTATTACCTATTACTTACGGAGTTCCCGCACTTGCGTGCAGGAATGTACTGCTTGAGTAATGATACCACAAGAACAAATGTTTTACAACAGCCTAAAAGAGCCTTCATAAAACAACTGCAAACAATGCTTATGGTGTGTTTATAGAATTGGAGCGGTGGTACGGAAGGAAAGAAGTTTTCGTAAAAAACAAAAAGCAAGGCAACGCCTTGCAAACTTCTTCACTATTCACTATTATCTATTACCTTCAAAAATCCTGCGAGAGAAGTGAAGAGTGAAAAGCGAAGAGGTAATAAGTAAAAATCCCGCACTTTCGTGCAGGATTTTTGGTGGGGGAAGATGGATTCGAACCATCGAAGGCATTGCCAGCAGATTTACAGTCTGTCCCCTTTGGCCACTCGGGAATTCCCCCATAAGCCAACGATCGGACTCGAACCGATAACCTGCTGATTA
>DQDL01000114.1 GCA_003533405.1 Clostridiales bacterium
TTGAAATGACCGAAGGGCTCAAGAGCTCGGACACTGTCCTTTTTCTTCTGTCCGGCGGCGGAAGCGCCTTGTTTGAAAAGCCGCTGGTATCCGGCGATGAGCTGCAAGGCATAACAAAGCAGCTGCTTGCAAGCGGTGCGGATATCGTGGAGGTCAACGCCATCCGCAAGCGTCTTTCCGCGGTGAAGGGCGGACGATTTGCCCAGTGGTGCGCTCCCGCGCATGTGGAGGCTGTCGTTCTGTCTGATATCCTTGGCGATCCCCTGGACATGATCGCCTCGGGTCCTGCTGCGCCGGATCATACGACCTGCGTCCAGGCTGTGGAAATCGCGAAAAAGTATAGTTTGCAGCTGAGCGAGACTGCATGGGAGCTGCTTAACAGGGAAACCCCCAAGCAGCTAACGAATGTTTCGACGCAGATCATCGGCAGCGTTCGGGAGCTTTGCCTTGCTGCCGCACAGGCCACCCGTGAGCTTGGGTATGAGCCCGTCATGCTGACAGATCATTTGGACTGTCAGGCAAATGAAGCCGGGCGATTTTTGGGCAATATTGTGCGCACCCATGCAGCTGACGGCAAAAAGCTCGCCTTCATTGCCGGAGGCGAGACCGTTGTGCGGGTCGTTGGGAACGGTCTTGGCGGGCGAAATCAGGAGCTGGCGTTGTCTGCCTCGGAATGCATTTCCGGCATAGCAAATGCCTGTGTCCTCAGCATCGGCAGCGACGGTACAGACGGCCCCACCGATGCTGCCGGCGGCTATGTCGACGGCGACACCGTGCGCGAGCTGGCGGAAAATAATCTGACTGTCTCCGGCGTTCTTGCCCGCAACGATGCCTATCACGCGCTCAAGGCCGTAAACGGCCTGATCATAACGGGCCCCACAGGAACAAATGTGAATGATGTTGCTATCGCGCTCGTTGGATGATGCAACAAAAAATGAGATGCAATTAGTGTTGCATCTCATTTTTTATTCCAACGTTTAAGCTTCGGCAGCATTGCGGACATGTATGCCCTCACCTGCTCGGGCGGGAAGCTTTCGTTTGACATGTGCTCTGCGCAAAAATCAATGAGCGTGTCCATGTCGGTGTATGTATACTTCCCGTCGGTATAGCACCACTTGCAGAAGTCCTCGTTGAACTCGCCGTCGGGCTCTCGGCTCGTGGTCTCGTCCTCGAGCGGCATCCCGCAGCACTGGCAGATTAGCTTGTGCGGCGAGCCCAAAAGCGTGTTTATCGTTACATTGAAAAGCTTCGACAGCAGCTTTAAGGTCTCCGTATTCGGGGTCGTCTCCCCTGTTTCCCAGCGAGACACCGCCTGACGGGTGACGAACGCCCTCTCGGCCAGCTCGTCCTGCGAAAGTCCCATTTTCGTGCGCAGGTCAAGTATAACATTTTTAGTTTCCATCCATATCACCTCGGAAATATTATAGCAGGCAGCGCCTTGCCTGAAAAGCAACCTGCTGTTGCTATTTCAGCGCTCCCGCCGCTCGGCAAAGTAAATGCCCCGGTCCTTGAGCATTTCCGGGATGTCGTAAACGCTTTTGCCGTCGGTGTCTATCCTTGAGCACTCGCCGTAGTGTTCCTCGGAGAATGTCTGCCATGCGGTCACGAGCGGCTCTGTGCGCTCGATGCCGTGCGTCTCGAAAAAGCCGTCGTACAGGTCTTTGTCGTGCGTGTAGATGTCAACGACATTGTACTTTCCCGCCATGATCTCGTCCTTTGAGGCGTGGCAGCCGAAGCCGAACTCGGCCATACCGTCGTTTATCAGGAGCTCCGCCGCTTTTTCGAGTATGGCAAGCGCCGTTTCCTGCGTGCAGCCGTCGATGTAGTAAATGTCCTTGTGGAGGCACTCCACCTCCCCCGGGGCTGTCTCGGTTTCGTATTTGAAGTTCGTCGGCAGTTCGAGAATGAAGAACAGCGGCTCGTTGTGGAGTGAGATAAAATGAGCAATGACCCGCTCTATCTTGTCCGCATCCACATTCGCCTGAAACCACGGCTCGTCGTATGTGTACCCCTCGCTCAGCTTTTCGGGAAACGGTACAGTGCAGCCCGCTTTGAGTTTCAGCATATCAGCACCTGCCTTTCTAAGTTGGCTCCGCTTTCTCGCTTCCATTATATAGGCAACCGGCGGTCAAGTCAAGTCATCCCTGCCTCTCACGCTGCTTCCAACAGATGAAGCCGTACATGTCGTTCAGAAAGAAGATGGCGAAGTTTACGGCAACGGGGATGTACGCCGTGTCCTGCATGGATGCAAGTATCCACATCGCAATGAGCACAAGGTCGTTTATAGCATAGCCGAGAGCGTAGTAAGACGAGCGCAGCATCGTCAGCGACGCCGCCAAAAAGCTGGTCGTGACGGAAACGGTGCTTATAACAAGGTTTGGGGTGTTGAGGGCTTTTAAGATGAAGCAGAACACAAGCGTCACCGCCGCCGTGAACACCGCAAGTAGCGCAAAATGCTTGGCACGCAGCTTCGCAATGGCGACCTCTTGCCCGCTTTTGGACGGATTTTTCAGCCATGTGACCGTCGACCACACTGCCATGGGCAGCGTCATGCCGAGGTAGGTTATCATCTCGCCCCAGTAGCAGAAGCGCCATGAGATGATACCGTAGAGAATGCTGAAAAACACCATAAGTATCTGCGCCCACACATTGCCCTTTGCTGCAAAAATGAGTGCGGTCACACCGATGCTCACCGCAAGCAGCGTCAGCAGGTCGAGCTTATCTCCAACGGCATTCGATATTATAACGATGGCAAGCGATGCCATCCAAAGCAACCATTCACGTTTTGTCAGGTTCTTTATCGGATTTGTAAGCACGGTAAAACCCCCTAAAAAAGCGCCAGCGTTTTCCCTCTTCTAAGACCTAACGACGGAAAACCTGACGCTTATCAGCTCCACCCGGTGGCGAAGCTGCGCAGTTGTATTATATTTTGTTGCCGACATTGTACGATATCAAAGCGCACTTGTCAAGCGTGACCGCATACGCCGTGCCGGTGCCGAACTTAACATCAAGCGGCAGGTTATCTTTGTCGGAATAGTGGAAGTACACATCACGACGCTGACCGTTAAACTTGTAGTGCAGATCGGTAGACTTGTCAAGCTTGTCATACGAGGTCTTGACATAGCTGCCGTCGTTGCCGCTCACCTGCAAGAGCCTGCCTATGTCATCATAAAGATATGTCAGCACCCTGTTGCCGTTCTCGGAGTAGCGGGCGAGGTTTCCGTCGGCGTTGTAAGTCCAATAGAACTTCGTAGTCCCATTGTACGACCTCGATGTCTCCCTGTCAAGGGAATCGTAGTTGTGACCGACCTTGAAGCCGTTGCCTGCGGCGTTAAAAAAGAGCAGATAGGCGTGATGCCTATCTGCTCTGGGATTATGCTCTGTGTCTCACTCTCCGGCAACAACTTTTGTCGGAAACAAGGTTTTAAGGAGCGTCAGTACCTCCTCTTTCTTGTTCTCGGGCGGAATGTACCCAATCAGCCTAAAAGGATGATTCACGAAATAAAAGACACCTAAGCTGTCAAGGAGTTTATATCTTCTAAACTTAGGGCATTTCCCCAACTCAAAAAGTATCGTAGAATAGTCGGTCATTTCAACAACCTCAATTCGTGATATTTTTTCTACAGGAACTTTTCTTATCGTAAATCGCCAAAGGCAAACATCCAGTCCATCATACGAAACTTTAAGCCGTAATGCACTAAACAGGAAAATGTAAATCCAAGCGCCCAGTGTAAGCAATACCAAGAGATCATCCAACGGTTTTCGTAGAAAATCCGATTCGAACAAAAAAAGCATTGCACCGCAGAAATTTGAGAACAGTCCTATCCATTTGATTTCAGGAAGAAGTATTTTTTTGTTTTCCATATAACAACCTCGTTTACACAATATCTATCGTGGTCCACCAGCGAACCGATATTGTTTCTTTTGGTTACCGCTGTTGTTATATGTTATTTTTACAAGTGATTTATGTCGTCTATTTGCATTTTTCTTAATCTGACTTTCTATTCCTGACGACATAAGAGACATGCCAAACCCGAGCACATAATTGGATACTTTCTCCGAAGTGTAAAACATTGAACTATAGAGTGTAGTCGCTCCTGCAAACAAACTTGCACCCCAACTGGCTCCAGCCTTACGGCATCTAGCCACAGTCCTCACCGTTTCTACAGCAGCAACAACCTTTTTAAACGGCTTCTTCACCTCGGACAGTGCCCCCTCAATTGCGCCATCTCGAAATGCAATCAAAGCCTCTTTAGTAGTTCCTCCATGAACCAATGTGCAAATTGCGCTCACCGTTCCACCAACTATTGCGCCTTTAATAATCTGCTTGAATATTTCGCCGGTTGAATCTTCTCGCATAACCGGGTTGTTCTCACAATATGCGAACATATTGGTGCTTAACGGCGATGAAATATCCGTCGATGTAAATGCATCGGCGTTGATGAAGCGACCAACTTCGGGGTCATAGTAGCGTGTTTGCAGATAGTATAGGCTAGTCTCGGTGTCGTAGTAGTAACCACGGTAGCG
This sequence comes from Clostridiales bacterium, assembly GCA_003533405.1. GTDB lineage: Bacteria > Bacillota > Clostridia > Oscillospirales > Oscillospiraceae > F23-B02. The sequence goes on from DQDL01000114.1 coordinate 4,528, forward strand.
GAAGGGGTTTTGAGTGCCGACGGAGTTTGCAGTGCTATCATTTAAGGAAATGATTTTGCCCCATGCGTCGTAGGTGTAGGTTACGACGAGCTTGCCGGTGGAAGCGTCTGCGAGGGCTATTACATCGCCTTGTACATTGTAGATGTAATAATAGAAATTATTATTTCCATCTGCCATGGCGACACGGTTGCCTTGCTGGTCGTAGAAGAAGCTCAGGGTCGTGCTGCCGGTTTTCTGCGCCAAAATCTGCGTTCCGTTCAGCAGGTACTTCGTCGTATTTGTGCCGTCACTCTTGCTGGTTCGGATGCCTTCAGAATCGTAAGTAAAGGTAACTGTTTTATCCTTTACCGCTTTTGTAAGCCGCCTGCACTGCCATATCCAACTCATCACAGGAAGTGATTAAATCATGCTTTTATCCTACCATTATCCCCCGATTTCGTCAACATTTAAAAAGAGCAGATAGGCGTTTGCCTATCTGCTCTGGTTTATCTTGCTCATGCTATTGTTCCGGCGTGAGCCTCTGTGCAGCTTCTTTGGCGATGTACAGGTTTTTCCCGTTTTCGGCGACTATGCGGTAGGTGTGCTCGGCCTCGGGGGCGTTGCCTAGGGCGGTGTATGCCTCGGCGAGGCGGAAGCACATGGTCACATAGCGGAAGTTTTCCTTTTGATGTGTGCACTCGGCTTTAAAATAATCCACACATTCCTCGGCCTTTCCGGCTGCAAGCAGTGCGGTGTATTTTGCAGTTTCTGTTGCCGCCTTCTCATCCTCGGTGAGCGTTTTGCCGCTTAGCTCGCTTTCGACCTTTTTGTATGCGTTTACCGCAAGCTCAAGCTTGCCAGCAAGCACGTACACAGTCACAAGACACGACATGGCATTTATCTTGCCCCTGTCGCCGTCGGCTTTGTTGAGAAACGCCATGAGCGTCTGCTCGGCCGACTTAAAATCACCCGTCGCCAGATACGCCTGCGAGACAAACAGTGCGGCAAACGGGCTCTGCTCCGTTGCATTTTTGCTGCTGACCTCTTTTTCAAAGCGCCCCAGCGCCCGCTCGGGCTCGAGTTCCACGAAAAGTGTCCGGCAGATACCTGACGATATCCTGCCTGCAAGCCAGTAGCTGACGACAGTGCCGAGCGCCAATATCACAGCAGCAATAACGAGTCCTATCCAAAAGCTGATGTTCAGCCGGTAGGCAAAGGCGATCGGTGCAACCGCTCCGCCGCAAAACAGGCCGTACAAAATCGATGTCTTTTTATAGAGCATGGCGATGTTTTCTATTTTACTCATCACTGGCTCTCACCTCCGTCAACGGGTGTGCTCAAATGCTCGCTGATGAAGCTCACAAGTTCGGGGAAAACCTCGGTGTTTGAGCCTGAGACTATGTAATAACTGCACCCGTGCGTTGCCTCGGCGTATGCTTCGTGCTTGACGCTATCGAGCACGCCCCGGCTGTTAAATGTAAGCTCCGGCGGGAGCGCCATGTTCCTCGAAAAAAACGCCCTAGCATATTCCTGCGTCTCAAAGGTGTAAGCCGTCAGCATGAACTGCTCACCATTGTATTCAAGCTCCACCGAATACGCCGTCTGCACATGCTCGGGTGGCTCGGTATTGAGTTCCTCCGTGACATACGGGTCAAGGAAACTCAGTTCATCGATATCCTCAAATATCGTCATGCCGTCGATGACCTTGCTGAAGCTCCTGCCCTCATCAACAGGTGACGGCCCAGTCACGATACTGACGCCCAAAAGCACGGCGAGAACTGCAAGTGCGGTCACGGTAAAATACTTGTTTCTCATTTTCATTGTGTATCAAAACTCCATTTTCACATTAACCTGTAGCAAAAAATGCAGAGTAGTTTTGGAAATATGGAATCGCCTTTTCAGCAAATCCTACAACAGCAGGTGCGCACTCAGGAAAAACAACCACCGCGTATGCTGACGCAGCAATAGCATATTCTGCAAGTCTACTAACACCGTATTCTTCAAATACGCCCGTACTTGTATATCCCTCTTGGTGTGAATACAGGATTTGCATACTGTCACCTTGTGCGTTGCGCGTTACCGTATATGTAACATCTTTTGCAGTAATGGAACAGGAGTATTGAGTTCTACTGATTTCAATCGATGCTCCATAATCTTCAGTGTTACATGCCACCCCTATACTAGTTGTTGCAGTCACACCAGTCTGAGGACCAGAAGATACCTGACTCTTACTATACATGTATGTTCCAGTCGAGCTGCCCGTGCTACTCGAACTAACCACTCCATCAGAATAATAGCCAGCTGGGTTAACTACCTCATTTTTCGCCACTTTAACCTCAACAATGCGACGATATACCTTATTAAACCACCCTCCAATTTTCTTTATAGCAGTTTTTAGAGAAAACATTCCAAACGAATCAGTGTTGTTCACTGGATTGTTTTTGCAGTAAGCAAACATATTTACGCCGATTGGTGCCGATTTATCTGTTGATGCAAACCTATCCGCATTAATAAATCTGCCTGTATCGGGATCGTAGTAACGGCTATTCAGATAGTAGAGGCTGGTTTCCGTATCGTAGTAGTAACCACGATAGCGGAAGGGGTTTTGAGTGCCGACGGAGTTTGCGGTGGTATCCTTAAGCTCCATGAGCCTGCCCCAGGCGTCGTAGGTGTAGGTTACGACGAGCTTGCCGGTGGAAGCGTCGGCGAGGGCTATTACATCACCTTGTACATTGTAGATGTAATAATAGAAGTTATTGCTGCTGTCCGCCATGGCGACACGGTTGCCCTGCTGGTCGTAGAAGAAGCTGAGGGTAGTGCTGCCGGTTTTCTGCGCCAAAATCTGCGTTCCGTTGAGCAGGTATTTCGTCGTATTTGTGCCGTCACTCTTGCTGGTTCGGATGCCTTCAGAATCATAGGTATAGTTAAGGGTCTTTCCGCCTTTTTCCGCCGTTGCAAGCTGCCTGCCCTGCCATGTCATACCCCAGCCACGGTAAAGTGTCGGGTTGCCTATCTTGTCATACTCGATGGCTTCGCCCTTGTATGAGGTCAACTCATCTTTCCATGTGGAGTTACCGTAGGTGTAGTTGATGGTTTCGGTCGGTGCTTTGCCCGTAAGATCGCCAGTCGTGTAGGCATAGGTTTTCTTGGTGGTTATATTGCCGCCTGCATCGTAGCTGTATGTTATGGTGCAGTTCTGCGTCACCGAATCATGACGGACTAACTGGTTCTTAGCATCGTAGGTGTAGCTCTCCTGCACCGGCTTTGAGCTGCTGCTTATCCAGCTGCACTCAGTCAGTATATTACCTACATTGTCGTAGGTATACCAGCGGTCGTGGGTAGACAAACCGTTTGCTGCAAAAGTGTAGTTTATGCCACGGACCGTGCCCGTCGTGCGGTCGCTTTTATCTCCGCTCCAGTCGACATAGCTGTACCCTGCTTTAAGAGTAGAACCGCTCGTGTTCCCGACAAGAGTATAGTCCTTTTCGTAGACCCTCGTCAGGCCGTCATAGAGGTTGGTAACAGCATACGCCGTACCGGTGCCGAACTTAACATCAAGCGGCAGGTTGTCTTTGTCGGAATAGTGGAAATACACATCACGACGCTGACCGTTAAACTTATAGTGCAGGTCGGTAGACTTATCGAGCTCGTCATACGAGGTCTTGACATAACTGCCGTCGTTGCCGCTCACCTGCAAGAGCCTGCCTATGTCATCATAAAGATAGGTCAGAACTCGGTTGCCGTTCTCGGAATAGCGTGCGAGGTTGCCGTCGGCGTTGTAAGTCCAATAGAATTTTGTAGTTCCATTGTACGACCGTGAGGTCTCCCTGTCAAGAGAGTCGTAGTTGTGACCGACTGTGAACTCGTTTCCGTACTTCTGCTGTGTCAACAAACCGTTGTTAGACTTATAGGTGTTCGTGACGAGCGTCTGCGAGCCGACCTTGACCTCGGTGTTATTGCCCCACTTGTCGTAAACAAAGTTGTATGTGGGGCTGCTGCCCGGGGATTTGATGCTCGTGAGCTGGCCGTTCTTAGCATAGGTATATTCGACCGTCGAGCCGCCCGAGGTGACCGTTTTCATGCGGTCAGTGTTGCCGTCATAGGTGTAGCTTGTGGTCTTGCTATTTGCGTCTGTGACGCTTGTGAGCGTTCCTTTGTAGGCATTGTAATTGTAGGTCGTCGAATACCCATTTGCGGCTGTGGATGTGGCGAGGTAGTTGCCGTTGCTCGTGTAGGTAGACCCCTGCTCAATGTACTTTGCGTAGCCGGACTTGTCCACTCTCGTTTTGGTAAGGTTACCGCTTGCATCATAGGTGAAGCTGTTCTTCACGCCGGATGACTCGGAGGTGGCACTGAGCATGCGGTGCTTGTAGGTGTCGGAGTATGTGAACTTATACGCCTTATTGTCCGCCGTGGTGAGCTTGGTCATGTCGCTGGCGTTATTGTAGTTATAGCTTTCGTGGCGGCCTGCGTTATCCTTTGCGCTTATGAGGTTGCCGTCATCGTCATAGGTGTAGCTCGTGCCGCACTCGTCGATGTTCATCTTGATGCGGTCGAAGTTTGCACCGTTGGCGTTTTGGTAGTAGCAGCAGCGCAGGTACACATAGTCTACCGTCTTGCTCCCCGGGTCTTTTACGCCCACCGTGCCGGAGGCGTACTGCCAGCCTGCGGCGTAGTCGGGGTTAAAGCTAATATACTGGTAGCTTGAATCGCTGCCGTCTGTGAAGTGGAAGCCGACACTGATCGCAAATTTGCGGGTCTTGGAGTCGCCGATTGGCACGGATTCCGCCTTGGCGTAGCCGCTTATGCTCAGGAACACTTCACTTGCGGGACGGTTTATGTATATCTTTTGGATAAGGCGCTTATCCTTTGAGCCCTCGCCTTTCATGTAGAAGTGTCTGCCGTAGGTGCCGCCGGTGTAGTATTTGTCGCTGGTGGTGCAGTTGAAGGCCTCCCACGCGGTGGAGGAGGTGTCCTCAAAGCCGCCGTTCTGCACGAGGTTATATGCGCTCATGGCTGCGCCGTTTTCAAGCTGGGCGCAGTCTATCCAGATATTATCTGTGCCGCAGTTTACATACCGCACTCGGAAGCTCGATGCTCCGTCTACGAGCGTGAAGGTAAACTGCTTGCGCTCCCATTTGCCGCCGACAAGGTCTTGCTCGGTGTATTTTGAGCTGTCTTTTATGTAATTGCCGTTTGCATCGTAGAAGTAGATGCTCAGGCGGATGCGGGAGCTGTCCGAGCTGCCCATGGCGTACACGGACGAGGTGTAGTAGGTGTAGCTTGAGTTCTTGCTCACCTTCTGCGACACAAGACCTTCGGGGTTGAGCTTTTCGCTCTTTGCGCCCAAGTAGTGCTTGCTCGTGTCGTTCGAGACCTTGCCGCTGCTGTAGTCCCAGCTCGTGAGGTTGTTCTCAAAGCTGTGGTTTGTGAGCCGGTTTTCCGCATACTTCTGTGCAGAGCCGGTCGTCGCAAGGGTGTTGTTCTTTTTCTTGTTATCCTCTGTTGCATCGTTATAGCTGTACTGGCTGCCGTTGCCTGCTGCGTCGATGAGCCCGACCGTTCTGCCGAAGTTGTCAAACTGGTAGGTCTCGCTGCGGCCTTCGTTGTCCGTGAAGCGTGTGCGGTTCATGCCGTCATAGTCTATGCTCAGACTGTTGCCGGTCTCACGGTTTGGTGTGCTGCTGTATTCGGTTATCTTTGTGACCCTGCTTTTTGTTGCGGCGTCACCGGCAGTGGGGTAGAAATATTTAAGCCGGTTGCCGTTTATTGCGTCGACGATGTTCAGCCGTGCGCCCGAGTCGGTGTAGTAGAAGCTTGTGGTTCTATCGCCCGGGTAGCTGATCGAGCTCAGGCCGCCCCAGCTTGAGTACTTGAGCGTTACGGTGCGGTAGCTGTTGTCGGCGACGGGCTGCTTTATGGTGCTGATGCGGCCGCTTGGGTCGTGCGTAAAGGATATCGTGCGACCTGCACCGTCAACGACGCTGCTTATGCTGCCGTTATCGTTGAAAAGCACCTTGTAGTAGTTGCCGTTGTCGTCATAGACCTTGCGCAGTCTGCCTGAGCTGGTGAAGCTCATCTTGCCGCCTGCGTCGGCGGTGATGACATACTTCTCCATGTCCGAGACCGTGGAGTTGACCGTGAGCGTCAGGCCGAGGCCGTCCTCGTCGACGGTCTTGTCGTTTTCTTTGTCGTAGTAGAAGTAATGATCAGTGCCGTCGGCGTCGGAGTAGATGTAGCGGTAGCCGGCGTTGTAAAGCTTGGTGCTTAACTCGTCGGACTTCGTTATGGGTGTGAGCTTTTCCTGAATGTTCAGCCGCCAGCCCTTGCCCACCGGGTCGGGGCGGTCGATGGCGCTGCCGTGCTGGTAGCCGTTGTACACCAAGCTCAGCGATACGGGCATCTTATTGCCTGTTGTGCTGAGGATGGGCGCGATGTACACGAGGTTTCCGGTGTAGTCGTTTACATAGCCTACGCCGCTTTCGCCCAAGTTCTGCTCGTGCGTTGTCCAGTAGCCCTCAAGGCCCTTGTTGCTGCGGTAGGTCACCACGAGCTGAGGCTTGCGGTAGGATATATTCGTATTGTCTGCGGCGACAAAGGTTGCTACTGCCCATGCGCTCTCGTCGTCCGCTCTCAGGCACAGGCCGTAGTTCGCTGCGCCCTCGTACCACTGCTTGACCGTTTTGGATACATCGAACTTTATAAACTTACCCGCATTTGCAGTCTTAAGGCTCACATTCTTGTAGTCCACGACCGTGGTGTCTATGCTCGGTAAGCCGCTGTAGCCTGTGCTCTTCTTGACCGAGCTGCCCGTCCACGAGGATGTGACCTTATATACATTCACCTGCAGGCTCGTTACATCGCCTACGCTGAAACCGTAGGTGTCGGAATACTGCGACATGCACAGCATGCCCGAGGTGACCACATCGCCCGAGCCGAGGGTCGGCAGCGAGAACTTCACATAGGCTTTGGCTTTCGAGTATGTAGTGCCCTTGTCGTTGCCGATGACCAGTGAGCCGTCGGGGTATGTTGCGGACTTGTATATTGCCGTTGCGTCCTGATCGAAGCTCTGCACCGCTTCGAGGATGTTCGGGTCAACCTTTACAGGGTAAACTCTTGCCTCATCGTCGAGCCATGCCTTGTCCGCCGTAATCTTTACACGCAGAACACCGTCTGCTTCCGACAGTATGCTCAGCGACACAGCATTGCTCGTCTGCCCTGCTGCATCGAACATATATGGGGCGCTGATGCAGAAGATGACCGTTCCCTGTGCGTCCTTGAGTTCTATGTTCTGCTCGTCCACCTGATCGGCGGTCAGCTCGCCTATGTTGTACTGCGCTATGAATTCGTTTTGTGCTCCGCTTTTCTTGAGCACGATGTTTTCCTTGAGGTTCACCGAGTCGAGGATATATTCTATATCCACATTCGGGAACACATCTGCATACACCAAACCGTCCGTCACCGCTTCCGGCATCATATACGGCTCGGCCTTTTCCGCTGCAAGCTCCAGCTTCTGTGCCTTGATGCTTATCTCGGCATCTTCCATGGGCTTGAGCGCCTGTGTTTCCGTGCCGTCTGCCGGTGTAAGCTCTTGTGTTTCTACAATGTCCGGCGGAGTTATCTCGGCATCAGGCCGCAGGTACGACCATGACAGCTCGTGGCCTTGGCTGCGAACACTTACCGTTCTGTCGCCGAAGCTGTCTGCAAAGCTTACATCCAACGGTGAGCTTGCCGGTGTGTAGCTGCCCGAGTGCATACTGAGGGTGTTGTCTATATCCACCCACTCGGCATCAATCGTCTGCCGGTAGTGCACGGGCTCGGCGTACTTTACCGCCGTGAAGCTGCCGTCGGAGTTGAGAAAATGCTTTACATCTTCTTCTCGCTTGCCCTCCACTTCGCCGATGACCGTTGCTTCGGGTGCCGCATCTTCCGTTGCAGCCGCTATCGTCTCTGTCTGCTCGATAACGCTCTCGTCCTGTCCGACCGCAAACGCCTGCACAGGCGATATCTGCAGCACCAGCGCTACGATGAGCAGCAGCGACAGCACCTTCCGCCAGTCTCTGACCAATTGTTTCATGTCTCGTCTCCTTTCGTTTTTGGATTCACTCTATAATATTGCTTTTCCGTCGCTTTTATGCAGTTTATTTTCTATATTGTCGTATTTACGAACATTTTTGTCAATATCTATTTTCTTAGCTATCTCATTCCAACACAAAAAAGAGCAGATAGGCAAACGCCTATCTGCTCTAGGGGGTTATTTAACTTTTATGCCATCGATTTTCAAGACAGTAATGGATTCGCCACCGCACATATACCTAATGTCGTCTAGCAACTGTTTTTCCTGCTCAAGACCATATTCCTTATCCTCAATATAGTACGATTTGTCGAAAAACTTCCATCCATCTTGCTCACAATCTGAGCTTGCTCCAATTGTGATAATATCGGTAGAGGTTTTAATATCGATTTCAATGATATCCGATTCCCTAAGCATTTTTGATATTTCATCAAGAGTATACTGCTTGCCTTTCAATTCAGCACACCCTCTCTTATCACCTTTTAATTTCTTTCTTTTTTCATGTACATTAAAGAAGTCAAGGATAAGTTGATCAAAGAAATAAAGCATAAGGAACATCATTACACAGCAAAGCAACTTGTCAACTAAGCAGAATTTTCTCATGTGGATACCGAAAAACGACAAAATCTGAATTCTGTAAATTGTGAACAAGCTTGTGGCAGACAACTCAACTAATTCAATTATTGCTGGCTTATATGACAGTTGTTTGTCAACGGATTCTGATTTTCTCATTTCCATATAATATATCACCACAAAGAAAAAAATACGCTTGGCCGCAGAATAAAGCGTTGAATATGTGTTGCCAATCAGCGTGCTGCCTAAGAAGTGATTAAATTATGCTTTTATTGTACCATTTTACTCGATTTTGTCAACACAGAAAAAGAGCAGATAGGCAAATGCCTATCTGCTCTGGGTGGGTCATTCAATGTTTCATTCGTCGATACAACAACTCAAAGTTTGGGTTTCTGACCTCTTTGCTTTTTCATAGACAAAAAAGTCAGAACTATCACTGCAAAATTTAGAGTAATAAGTGTGTAGGTTGTCGTTCTTCTTGATTGTGCCATTTTGTTGAAGTAGCTATTATAATCATCCAAAGAATAAATCACTTGTGTATCAGTTCTCAGCGAAGTAATATCAACAAATCTGACTTTATCTAACTGTTCAGCTTTATAATTCTCAATCGTAAAATAAATCTTTTGCCCGGGCTGCAAGTTCCTCACTTTATCTAGGTCGATTTGTTTGCTTACACTCGATCTTATCATAAAATAAGTTTCTGCTTCGTTAATATGGATCTGTGGATAGATGCTTTCTTCTGTTTCATTCACAACAACATATTTAACAGTTGCCGAAAAAGCCGTCGTCGTTTCCTCAGACTGCCTACCACTTTCCTCAAAGAAAGCAGTCGCAAGAATCAACATAATAAGTGTAATCACAGAAACAGCAAGAATCACAGACTTTCCTTTATAACTACGCATATATTCTCCTTGTCCGCTAGAGCTCAACAACATTTTTGCCAAACAGCTTTCCGTTTCTTTCTTCCAACTGCGCTGTTATAAGAAATAGCTTTTGATTTTCGCTTACGGCTATCTGACCGGCAGATGATGCCTGCGGCACTTCGTCTACAGGCATCCCATGCAAAGCCAGTTCTAATGCTTCTTCTGCGTACTTCATCCCGTCCGGTTCATTGTCGGCACAGGTCAATGCAGGCGGCACATCGGGAAACGAAATGCATATCCCGTCACTGTCGTATTGAAATACAGCATAATATGAAAGCTTCATCAAACACCTCTATTTTTGTCGCCATAATTCGGCAGCTTACATTTCTGAAAAAGGGCAATTCCGATCGGAATTGCCCTTTTATTCTTATTAATACAGCTTTGCGCCGGCGGGGATGTGGGGGTCGACCATCAGCAGATGCAGCTTCTCTGCGCCTTCCTCGTGGTGCACGGCGGAGATCAACATACCGCAGGAGTCGATGCCCATCATCGCTCTCGGAGGCAGATTGGTGATTGCAATGCAGGTCTTACCAACCAGTTCTTCCGGCTCATAATACTCGTGAATACCACTCAAAATGA
>DQDL01000052.1:0-443 GCA_003533405.1 Clostridiales bacterium
GTCGCAGGTGGTGTTGACCTGAACCGCACATTTGCCCAAAACGGCAAAGTCGTCGCATATCGAAGCGCCCGCCTCGGCCTCGGGCATGGGGCAGACATCGCCGGGGATGCCGAACTGCTGAGCGATATCGAGATAGTATGTTGATGAATACTGCGTCATGATATTTGCCGAAAACATCGTAGGTATCTCGCGCAGGATAGCCTTTATCTGTGGGAAGCCCATCATGAAAACGGTCATTGCGTTTTCGTCCGAAAGAACGCACTTATTGCTGAACTCGACATCATTGCCGGTGCGGCGGTCGCCACGCAGGGTGTCTCTGATGCACAGTGCAACATCCTTTACGACAAAGTCCATTGCCGTGTGAGTGATGCGCAGGGTCTCGTCACGCATGCCCATGGTGAACTTGTCTATCGCATGGGGCACGGCAAGATAGTTTGCCATCC
>DQDL01000052.1:685-1048 GCA_003533405.1 Clostridiales bacterium
CCGGTAGCGGATCATACCCTTCATACCGCCTCGGGAGAGCGTTACGCCTATCATGATGCTCCACAGATACAGCCAGCGGCTAAAATCATAAAGCGTGTCCTTAATGCCACGCCACTCACGGCGTTTTCTGACCTTGCCGTTATTAAAAAGCACACCGTACTGTTTGTCGCCCTTTTTCTTTTTGGTATTATATACTATCTCAGCAGTTTTCATTTTTTCGCACCTCCCTGGAGATTTTTGATCTCAATGCTTTCGATGAACGCCTGAACACGGGTCCTCATCTGACCGACGGAGGCGCTGATGTTGTAGGGTCTATCGATGCTCAGCACCGGATAGCCGTAGTCGTCACGCAGCATCGTCGAG
>DQDL01000052.1:1200-9466 GCA_003533405.1 Clostridiales bacterium
TCATACGCCCACGGGTCGCAGAACTTGATCTGCTGATAGATAACGCCATCGGCTCTGTACTCCTTACACAGGTCGTTGACATACGCCTTGCGGCCGTAGACCTTCTCCATATTCATGGTGCGGGGGCACTGCCCCATATAAACATAATGGCGGCAGACCTGAGTAAATGCATCCTCCTCGTCGTTTAGCTCAATGGGAACTCTGCCCGGGAACGAACCGAAGCAGTAGCGATCGACGCAGACATATGCGCCGCAATCCTCGATGAGCTTGATAACACCGCTGTCATCGATCTCCGAGCCCACGAGCGCCAGCCTCGCACGGTATGGCCTGTCGTCGGGCTGCCTGGTCTTTATCTCCTCAAGCGTCTCGCGAAGCTTGTCAACGATGAGATACTTCGGCGCAACATAGGTAGCCAGCGTCAGGACATGGAACTCATAGGCCGTAATTCTCGGCTTATCGTCCTTTCTGAACTGCCCTATCGCCTGAATTATCTCGCAAATCTCGTTATGCTCCTTGACGGCCGCCCTGATGGCAGCGTCGGAGGTGTCGATGCCGTAGTTTTCCGCAAGCGGAGTTAGAATGTGGTTTTGGCACTGAAGCTTCATAAGCTCAACGCCGTTATCGTCGGCCTTGAGCGGTATCTCCATATACTCGTAGAAAAATTTGCTGTCGCCGCCGTCCATGGTGTGAAGCAGCTCCATATTCTCGCCGCAGCGGTTCATCATTGTGCAGCCGTCGGGCGTAATGAGGCAGTCGGCAAAGTTATAGCCGCCCTCAATTGCCCTTTCAAGCAGCGCCCGGCTGGTCTCGCACAGGAAGCTTGTCATGTAGTATGTAGCAATATCCATAGAACCCGTATTGGGCGCAAACAGGCGAATACCGAATGCGTTGCCAAGATTTAATAGCGGTTCCGGAATATTCTCACACAAGAACGCCGCACAGACCTTACCCTCCTCCTTCGCTTGGGCGATCAACTCGTTGTTCGCCGTCTGAAGGAGGTCTTCAAAGTAGCCTAAATGTTTCAAGTCTCTCATCAATTTTCCCCCGTTTAGTTTTATACAAGCATATTAATACTGCGTAAAAATATTGCTTGTTAATATTTTACCATTGCAGTCATTTTAATTCAATCAGTTTATGTATTTTCTCCAATATGTCTAGTCTATTTGAAGATTTTTGTGCATGTTGACGATATTTAATTAAATTTGTATAAAGAAAAACCGCCGAGCGTTTGAACTCAGCGGCTTAAAATGACTGCAATATCTGTTTTTCGGCAAACGGGGACGGTTTATATCAGTTTCTGCCGGGGATGGTGAATATGCCCGATTCGACAAGCTCCTTAAGACCCTTGTGAGACTCGTACAGGACGAGCAGGCGGCTCTCGATAACTGCCCACTTTTCGTCGATCTCAACATCGGCGGCGGCAAGGCGCTTCTGGGCAACATCCTCAGCATCGCTGATGATGCTCTCTGCCTGCTTCTGGACATCGGCGAGCAGTGCCTCTGACTTCTCCTCACGCTTTCTCATATTCTCAAGATAGGTCTCGACGGTTGCCTGCGCAACCTCAAAGAGGTTATTTATCTGTGCCGATGCCTCTGCGAGCGTGCCGGATTCCTCGACCTTGATCTCGTAATTATTAATGGTTGCCTGAAGCTCTGCGACCTTGGCCTTAAGCCTCTCGATCTCCTGCTCCTGATCGTGCATGACCATCATCATTTCGTTCTTGGAAAGATTCATTGAATCGATTTTCATTCGTCAAAGCTCCTTAACCTTTTAGTTCTTTATATTCTATCATTATTGAACATTTTTTGCAAGTAAATATAGTGAATAAACGGAAAAAGAGAGGTCGGAGCCTCTCTTTTTCGTAAGTTATCTTGCTTTTATGGAGACTGTGTTACTGTATGCCGAGGCAATGTTATTGCCGTTTACGACCTTGACGGACTTGACCTTGTAGTAATAGGTCGTGCCGGACTTTACGCTGGAGTTGGTGTAGGTGGTCTTGGTCGTACTGTCATAGTACTTGAAGTTTACGCCGTCGGTCGAGCGGTACACCCAGTACTTTGTTGCGCCGGAAACGCTGCCCCAACTGAGCTTCGGCTTGCCGCTCGATGCCGTGATGCTCACGGAGGGTGCGGCGGTGGAGACGAGCAGGCTCTTGGAGTTGCTGAACGCCGAGGCGACATTTTTGCCGTTCACGACCTTGACGGCCTTGACCTTATAATAGTAGGTCGTGCCTACATTAGTGCTGCTGTTCTTGTAGCTGGTCTTGGTTGTGCTGTCGTAGTACTTGTAGTTTGTGCCGTCGGTCGAGCGGTAGATCCAATACTTCGTTGCGCCGGAGACTGCGCTCCACTTAAGCTGCGGCTTGCCGCCGGAGCGTGTGATGGTTATGCCCGGAGCGGCGGGCTTGCACTGGATGCTCTTTGCGGCGCTGTAGCTTGAAGCTATATCGTCGGCGCTGACGGCCTTGACCTTGTAGTAGTAGGTCGTTCCGATGGTCGTTGCGTTATTGGTGTAGCTGGTCTTGGTCGTGCTGTCATAGTACTTGTAGTTCACGCCGTCAGTGCAGCGGTAGATCCAGTACTTGACTGCGCCGTTGACCTTTTCCCAATAGATCTTAGGGTGGCCGGAGGAGGTAGTTATCTTGAGAGTGGGGGCAGAGCAGCTGAACTTTGCGGCCTTTTCATAGCTGAATGCGCCGTAGCTGCCGTTGGTGCCGATGGCTCTGACCTTGTAGTAATACTTCGTGCCGACAGCTGCGGTGGTATCGGTGAAGGTCGTGCCGGTAACGGTGGCGATCTTGTCAAATTCGGTGTTGCTGCCGGTGGTGCGGTAGACCTGATAGCTTGCTGCGCCTTCGACTGCGTTCCACGAAAGGACTATCTTGCCCTTGATGCTTACGGAGAGGGTCGGAGCCTCGCATGCAGGGAGAGTTGCGCCGCATACGGTGCACTTGTTGTCCTCGCCGTATCTGTGAGGTGCCAGAGAGCCGTAGGAGTCGCCGCACTCGGTGCAAACTGCTTTTTCCTTGCAGGTGGCAGTGCCGCCGGAGTGAGCTTCCTTCTTGCCGATGGTATACCAAATGTCCTTTATATAGATGCCCTGTGCCTCAAACTCGGGCTTGAGATCCTCCATGGACTTGCCGCAGCGCTGACAGCCGAGCCAGTGATACTGATCGTCGCTGCAATGGTCGATGTCCCTGACATGCAGGTTTTTGAGAACATCGTCAATGGATATCGTGCCCTTTCTGATGCCTTCAATGACCTTAGCATAATTTACCGAGCCGATGAGGTCGAGAAGCTGCTTATAGCTGATGTCGCCGAGGAGGTTGAGCGTCGGGTGCAAGTCGTGACCCGTGCACTTATCGATGAGCTTATCGTCGGTCGCCGGAACGGTGGCCTTCTCGTCCATGTAATAGTTATGGCAGATAATGCACTCATAATAGGTCTTTGTGCCGTCCTCGGTGCAGGTGGCGGGCGTGCCCTCTATCTTCTTGAGGTGCTTGCACCCGCCGGAGCAAGGCTTAAAATATGTGTGACCTGAGCTGAGCTTTGCATTGCATCCGAGGCAGTAGGTGTCGCCGGTGTAGCCTGCTTTGAAGTCGGTGGGCTCGGTGGCATTTCTGACTTCCGTTCCGCCATCGTGGTTATACGGGTCACGCTGACCGTCGTCGTAACCGCAGGTGCGGCAGATGTTGCCGGAGTGGCAGGTGAGCGTTTTCTCGGTGATATTGTGGGCGCTCTTGGTATCTGCATACACATAGCCGCAGAATTTACACTCCTTCCAGTGGTCGTTGACATTGCTTCCCCACTGCATGAGGGCGGCGTTTGCAGTCTCAGTGATGGCATTCTTTATATAGTGCTGCTGATATGCGATAACGGTATCGGCCTTTGCGACCTCATTCGTAAGTTCACTGTCGGTCCAGCACTTGCCGCATTCGCTGCATTCCCAGTACTCGACATTGCCCTGATGCTTGTCGACAGCGTCAGCGCAGGTCGCCTCGACGGCATCGTGATGGATAACGACATTGGTGCTGGGGTCTGTGTGCTTACAAAGCTTATCGGTCTTGTGGCCGGTCTCGATGAGAACGCCGCAGTTTGCGCAGTAGATATCGCCGCTGTAGCCTTCGCTGTTGATGGTGGCATCGACTGCATTGCGGGTCTCTTTTACCAGATGATTGTTGGGGTCGGTTTCACCGTAGGCAAAGCCGCAGGTAGTGCAGACAGCCGGAGACTGGCAGTCTGCCGTGCCGCCGGTGTGCGTGCCGGTATTCTTTCGGGTGTGGCAAACGATGCATTCCTGAGCATGATATGCCGTGCCCTCAACGGTGAACTCTACCCATGCGTAGTTATGGCCGGTGGCCTTGATGGTAACATCGCTTTTCTTGCTGTACTCGCCCGTGCCGTCGGCATTGGCGTAGTACTTGCCGCAGGCGGTGCACTCATAGTACGGCAGGTTGCCATCCTTGTCGCAGGTCGGGGCGGTGTAAGCGTGCTCTGTAAGCTCGGGATGCTTGCTTGCGTCCTTTGCTATCTCGGTATCACTGCGGCTTGCATACTTGGTTTTGAGGTCTGCATCCTTAAAGTATGTATTGCACTCATCGCAGAACCAGTATTCAAAATTGCCCTTCTGCGAGCAGGTGGCATCGGTGTATTCCTTGTGCGTCACCTTGTCGGCGGGGTGATTGTTTGCATCGGTCTTGCCCTCAAGCTTGAGGCTCGTGAGCGTGGTGGGCAGAGTGCCTGCCTCGTCCTTAAAGACATCGCCGCACTCATCGCAAGACCAATACTCGGCCATGCTTCTTGTGCCGCAGGTACCGGCGGTGGGCTCATGGTAGGTAAGCGGCATTTTGTGGGTCGTGAGCTTTGCAAGCTTGCAGGCATCCACGGTGGTCACATTGATGCCGTCGGCATCGGAATAGCAATAGCCGCAGGTATTGCACTTGTAGTACCTGATATTGCCCTCGTGTGCGCAGGTGGGCTCGGTTGCAGGAACCTCAAACAAATTCTGTCCAAGCACATGGCTTGCGCATGCGGCCTTAACGGTGAGCGTTACGACATTGCTCTTCTCGACATCCTTTGCGACCGATCTGCCAAGGAAGGTCCCCTGCCAGTAAACGACGCAGCGGATGTTCAGCGTTTCATGAACATTGGCGACGGTCAGCTTGCTGCCTGTGCCGAGCTTAGCCCCGTCAAACAAGGCAAAGAACTCGTCAATGGTCTTGGTGTACAAAAGCTTGTCATCATCGACCTTGCTGTTGTCATACCAAATGTACTCAAGCGGCGCTTCCGCTTTTGTGTTGACAGCCGTGATTGAAAACTCGGCAGCCTCCCCCGCTTGGACCGTGACGCCAGTCGGCTGGCTTAGTATCGTGGTGTTTCCGATAGCAAATGCGTTTATCGGCAGAAGCGAGAACACCATAACAATCGCCAGCGTCAGACTAAACAGTCTTTTCTTCATGTTATTCCTCCTCCGTATATGCACATAAATTATGTTAAATGTAATACAAAGATATTATATATTTTTCACCTCCTGACTTCAAGTTTTTTCGGTCGGAGCGTAAAATACCGTCATAGTGTACATATTCGCAAAAAACTTTTTGTGCATTTATTAAAATTCGGTGTTGACAACTCCGCTTTAAAGTGCTATACTGCGTCCATCGAAACCGATGATTAAGAGTAGTAAGCTTTTCGGAAACTCACAGAGAGCCGTTGGTGCTGGGAATACGGCAGTGAAAGAAACGCTGAATGGACTTATGAGGGCAACCGAAAGCGGAAAGATCCGTTAGTAGTAGTTGACGGGGCGTGCCCGTTACAGTCACGAGCTGCATGTCAGTGCAGGTTAAGCGGATGAGTTTTTCATCAATTTGGGTGGCACCGCAGAATTTGTTTATTCTGTCCCATACTTCTTCGGAGGTATGGGACTTTTTGTTTTTTGGAGGATGTTATGTTTATACTTAAAAGACGATGGCGTGTCCGGCGCAGCTTCGATAAAACACACTAAACCATTTAACAAAAATTAAGGAGATCTAATCATGAAAAAGTTTGTTGCTATAATTCTTGCTGTTGTTCTTTGTCTTTCCGTCTGCGCATGCGGCGCTAAGGACTCGTCCGTTCCCGTCATCGGTATCTGCCAGTACGGCGAGCACGGCTCGCTCGACAATTGCCGTGAAGGCTTCATCCAGGGTCTCAAGGACGCTGGCCTTGTTGAGGGTACCGACTTCGTCATCGACTACCAGAATGCAAGCTTCGATGACAACATCGACAATCAGATTGCCCAGAGCTTCGCAGCTAAAGATGTTGCTCTTATGTGCGCTATCGCAACTCCTTCCGCAGTTGTCTGCTATGCAGCAGCCGAGGAGAAGGACATCCCCGTTATCTACACCGCAATAAGCGATCCCGAGCAGGCTAAGCTCACCAGCGGTAACATCACCGGCACCTCCGACAAGCTCCCCGTCGACGCTCAGCTCGAGCTCATCCGTGCTATTCAGCCCGATGCCAAGACCATCGGCATTGTCTACACCACCAGCGAACCAAACTCCGTTTCTACCATCGCAGAGTACAAAGAGAAGGCTCCCAACTACGGCTTCACCATCGAGGCTATCGGCGTTACCGCAGGCGCTGAGGTCACTCAGGCTGTTGACACTCTCATCAGCAAGAAGGTAGATTGCCTGAGCAACCTTACCGACAACAATGTCGTCGGCGTTCTCTCCTCCGTTCTCGAAAAGACCAACGCCGCAAAGATCCCCGTATACGGCAGCGAGATCGAGCAGGTAAAGAAGGGATGCGTCGCTTCCGCAGGCATCGACTATGTCGAGCTTGGCAAGATGACCGGCGAGATGGCCGCAAAGGTCCTCAAAGGCGAGGCCACCGCAGAGTCCATGCCTTACAAGTCCGTTACCGACTTTGCTTACTATGTTAATTCCAACGCACTCAAGGAAATGGGTCTTACTCTCCCCTCCTCCATCGCCGACACTGCGATCGAGGCAAAATAATTTCGGAGTTTTTGAAAAATGCTTGATATGATAATCGGCACGTTGACGCAGGGCTTAATTTATGCCCTGCTGTCATACGGCATATACATTACATATAAAATACTCGACTTCCCCGACCTCACGGTCGACGGCTCGTTTCCGCTCGGCGCTGCGGTGACGGCTGTGCTGCTGGTAAAGGGCTTTAACCCTTACTTGACGCTGCTCATCGCCATGGCAGCCGGTGCGCTTGCAGGTCTTGCAACGGGAATTATCCATGTCCGTCTCAAGGTAAGAGATCTGCTTGCAGGCATCATCACGATGACCGCTCTGTTCTCGATAAATCTTCAGATCGGCGGCTCGAACCTCTCGGTCGAGCGTGGCATTGACACCATCTTCACCGCACAACCCACGATGCTTCTGTTCGGCTCGGTGTCGCTCATGTACCGCAAGCTCATCGTTGCGTTTATCCTTGCGCTTATCTTCAAGCTTCTGCTTGATGCGTACCTCAAGACCAAGAGCGGTATGCTGCTGCGTGCCGTCGGCGATAACTCCGCCCTCGTCACAAGCCTTGCTAAGGATAACGGCCGTGTGAAGATACTCGGCCTTGTGCTTGCTAACGCACTCGTTGCGCTTTCCGGCGCAATAGTTTGCCAGGAGCAGCGCAGCTTCTCGGCCACCATGGGCACAGGTCAGATGGTATTCGGCCTTGCAACGGTCATCATCGGCACAACGCTGTTCAGGAAGCTCGACTTTGTCAAGGGTACCACCGCCGTTGTCATAGGCAGCATTCTTTACAAGGCCTGCATTCAGATAGCGATAGTAGCCGGACTTCCGGCAAATCTTCTGAAGCTCGTTACCGCCGTACTGTTCCTCATTATTTTGGTTCTCGGCGGCATGAAAGGCAAGGTGACGCAAAGTGCTTGAGCTTAAAAATATCTCGAAAACCTATAACCCCGGCACGGTCACCGAAATGTGTCTGTTTAAGGACTTTGAGCTTGCCGTCAAGGACGGTGAGTTTGTCTCCGTCGTCGGCAGCAACGGCAGCGGCAAGACCTCGATGCTCAACATCATCTGCGGCTCCATCCCCATTGACAGCGGTGACTGCCTCATCGGCGGCGAGAGCATCAACAAGCAGAAGGATTTTGTGCGCTACAAAAAGATAGGCCGTGTTTACCAGAACCCCTCCATGGGTACCTGCCCGAACATGACCATTTTGGAAAACCTCTCCCTTGCCGACAACAAGGGCAAGCACTTTGGACTCGGGATGGGCGTTTCCAAAAAGCGCATCAATGATTA
>DQDL01000052.1:9707-10244 GCA_003533405.1 Clostridiales bacterium
GAGCACACGGCGGCGCTCGACCCGCACACGGCGGATATTATCATGGAGCTTACCGACAAGATAGTGCGTGAGAAACAGCTCACTGCGATCATGGTCACGCACAACCTGCGCTACGCCGTTGAGTATGGCTCAAGGCTCATCATGATGGATAAGGGACACATCGTCCTCGATGTCGACAGCGAGAAAAAGAAAAACACCAAAGTCGAGGATATCCTCGATCTGTTCACCAGCATCTCAATCGAGTGCGGTAACTGAAGCTCATATCCGCTCCCCTTGGTACATATACATTGAGTATGTGAGCCAGGGGGAGTGGTGTATGTGCATACAAATATCGAGGAACGCGCCTGCGATCTGGCGGTGTACATTATTGAGAACAAGGCTACCGTCCGTGCAGCGGCAAAGCAGTTCGGGATCTCCAAAAGCACCGTACACAAGGATCTCACAGAGAGACTGAAAACAGTTAACCCCGCGCTGTATCATCAGGTGCGGGAGCTGCTTGATATCAACAAGGCCGAGCGCCATATCCGCGGCGGCATG
>DQDL01000131.1 GCA_003533405.1 Clostridiales bacterium
CCCCGTACCGGGATTCCAAAGGGTGGTTAAACGCCTTTGGTTGCGTTTCTTTTGCTGCTTTTCTTTCGGCAACACAAAGAAAAGTTGGTAAATACTCTCGTTAGCTAAGGAGACCGAATGAACAAAAACACAAAGAAGATAGTTATAGTCGCAATGCTGGTTGCGTTCGATGTCATTTTTTCGAGGCTGCTGGCGTTTAATGTGCTCATCGCAAAGGTCGGGCTCGGCTTTGCCGCCACCGCCGTGTGCGCTATGCTCTACGGGCCGGTGTGGGCAGGCGTGTGCGCTGCGCTGGCTGACCTCGTGGGCGCACTGCTGTTCCCCACGGGAGCGTATTTCCCGGGCTTTACCGCCACCGCCGCTTTGTCGGGCGTTATCTACGGCCTGTTCCTTTATAAGTCCCGCCCGAACCTCAAGCGCTGCTTTTTGGCTTCGCTGACAAACAGTCTCGTCGTGACGCTGGCTGCCAACAGCCTCATGATACATTTTGTCTTTGGCCCGGAGCTCGTGCCGCTCATTGCGACCCGCAGCGCCCAGACCCTCATCATGCTGGCGCTTCAGACCGCCGTCATGACCGCCATCGCCTCGTCCGACACGCTTTATAACAAAATTATCGCCTTCGGACGGTGAAATTTGCAAAAAACCCTTGACAAACAAGGCAAAACTTGATATCCTGTTCGAGCGCTCCAAAGACAGCAGGTCGCTTCCGGTGTAATTCCTGCCGAGGATAGCATCAATATCATTGATTGCTTACTGCCTCTGCGTCTCAGGATGCAGGGGTTTTTCTTATGAGCGTGAACATTAGTGTGGAGGTGAAAAACACACATGCCGAACGCAAAAGTTCTCAGCGAAAAGCAGGCGATCGTAGAGGCTCTCGCCGAGCGTATCAGCAACGCAAGCGCAGGTATCATCGTTGACTACCAGGGTATTACCGTGGCAGAGGATACCGCACTTCGTACCGAGATGCGCAAGGACGAGGTCGAATACACCGTCGTCAAGAACACCCTTACCAGAATTGCTCTCGATAAGCTCGGAATGAACGAGCTGGACCATGTCCTCAACGGAAGCACTTCTCTGGCAACCAGCAGCAATGACCCCATCGCTCCCTTCCGCATCATCAGCGATTACTCCAAGAAGCTTGGTGAAAAGTTCAACATCAAGGCAGCCTTCATGGAGGGCAAGATCCTGAATGAGCAGGAGATCGCAGAGCTTTCGACCCTCACCAGCAAGAACGACCTGTACTCCAAGCTGGCAGGCTCCCTGAATGCGATCATGGGCGGCCTTGCAGTAGCACTTGCAGAGGTCATCGAGAAAAACGGCGGCGCAGCCGCACCCGCAGAAGCAGCAGAATGATCGCTGCACACAATTGATTTTTATTGGAGGAAATTTAAAATGAGCGAAAAAATCACCGCTATGATCGAAGAGATCAAGGCTCTCTCCGTTCTCGAGCTTAAGGAGCTCGTTGACGGTATTTGCGAAACCTTCGGCGTTTCCGCAGTAGCAGCAGCAGCCGCCCCCGCAGCAGGCGCAGCAGAGGCAGCAGCAGAGAAGACCGAGTTTGATGTTGTCATGACCGAGTTCGGTGCAGAGAAGATCAAGGTCATCAAGGAAGTCCGCGGCATCACCGGCCTGGGCCTTGCAGAGGCAAAGGCAATGGTCGAGGCAGTTCCTGCAAAGATCAAGGAAGGCATCTCCAAGGAAGACGCAGAGGCTCTCAAGGCTCAGCTCGAGGCTGTCGGCGCAAAGGTCGAGATCAAGTAATTTTAATTACGAACATGAAACTCCGAACCGCTCGGTTCGGAGTTTTTTAGTCTGAAAAACCACGGAAACGACTTCCGTGGTTTTTGGCTTTGTTATAAAGATGCGCTTACTGAGCGAGGGTGCTGCCGATCCGGGTGCAGGCGTCGTGACCGAGCCGCAGCGAGAAAGGTCCCGCCTCAAATTGGATTATAGCCATCAAAAACGCCATGGACTTTTCTGCACGCTGAAAAAATGCACCCGATGCCTCGGGGGAAGCATCGGGCGCTGTTGGGGGGTGGAGAAAGGAATATGTAGGTAGTTTTGGTGCGGCAAAGGGCGATGGGCTTGCGCCGCTGCCGATGTGGGTCGGCCGCCCTTTGCCTTGGCTAAAGTGAATATCTCCGGCGGAGCGGGAGGAGTGCCCTGCGCCGAAGGCCGCATGCTGCGGCAGGCTAAGTCCGAAAAGGCGGTGTCTCGGCCGTGTGGAGCCGGATGCGCCTTATCTGACGGTAACTGTAACTGTTTTGCTGTATGAGCCGCACTTGACGGTGATCTTTGCCGTGCCGGCCTTTACGCCCTTTATCGTGATGACATTGACCTCCGTGCCGGTGACCTTCACGACCGACGAGCTCGAGCTCGTGCCGGTGACGACGGCGGTGGCGTAGACGGGAGACGGCGTGCCGGTTATGGTGGTCGTGCTGCCCTTGGACAGGGTGATACTCGACTTGTTGACGCTTAAGCCCTTGGGGGAAACATTGTATGTGCCGTATGCGTTCGAGTAGCTCACGCCGCCGGTGAACAGCTGATCCCAGTGATATTTCTTGCCCGACTGAGTGTAGTACAGGCCGACGCCGAGGTAGGAGTATTTGCTGTTTAAAATTGCGCTCCTGTGTCCGTCGGACTCCATCCAGGCCTTGACGACGGAGCAGGGGCTGGTGTAGCCTCTGGCTATATTTTCTGCGGCAGATTTGTACTTCACACTCTCGGCACTGAGTGCGGTAGTCCACTTTTTGCCGCTCGGTCTTGTGTGGCTGAATTTCTTGTAAAGCTCCTTAGCACGCACGCCGGACGCATCGCAAAGAGCGTCGGTGGTCTTGAGCTTCGATAGGCCGTGCCTGCTTCTTTCGACATTCGTCCAGAACAGGACGGCGTTTTCGTAATTGCTTGCGCTTGAGGCTGCGTTTGCCTGCGGCGACAGCGCCGCACAAAGCAAAATAACTGCTGCGAGAAATACGCTTAGTACCCGAAGGGTGCGGGTCTTGCTGGAAGTGGTCATTAAAAGTCTCCGTTCAATTAAATTCGGCAACCGAACCGGCTCCCCTTTAACCGGCTCAACCATAATGACGGCGAATTTCAAGGGACATTACAAAAATTTTTAGGTTTTTCGTTTAATTTAATTAAAAAACTTTAGAAACCGACAAATTGTCGAGAATTGTCGAAACACATCGCTTCTTGACAGACGAAAAGCGCAGTTGTAAAATTACCTCCATATTGATTGGAGAAATCACATGAACAAGGATAATTTCAAATCATATGTTGCGCTCATCGGCTCGATGCTGATATTCGGAACGCTGGGGGTCGTGCGCAGGTATGTGCCGCTGTCGTCGGCGATGCTGGCACTATGCCGTGGGGCGCTCGGCAGCGTGTTTTTGCTCATATTCGTGCTTGTGCGTGGCGGGAAGCTGAAATTGCCGGAGCGGAAAACAACGCTTTGGCTCGTCTTAACGGGCGCTGTCATGGGGCTTAACTGGATGCTGCTTTTTGAGGCGTATAATTACACCACCGTTGCGGCGGCGACCATGTGCTACTACATGCAGCCGACCATCGTCATTCTGCTGTCGCCGCTCGTGTTTCGTGAAAGGCTCAGCGGGAGAAAGCTTGCCTGCGCCGCCGCCGCCATCGTCGGCATGCTGTTCGTGTCGGGCGTCTTAAGCGGCGGTATCGGACAGGTGCGGGACATTCGGGGCATCGCCTTCGGTCTCGGTGCGGCGGCTTTGTATGCTGCGGTCATCATCCTGAACAAAAAGGTCGTGGTCGAGGACATTTATGCAAAGACTGTTATCCAGCTTGCGGGAGCGGCACTCGTCATGATACCCTATGTGCTGCTCACCGAGGGCGTGCCGGAGCTTACGCTGACGGCGGCCGATATCGGCATGGTGCTGCTTGTCGGCATCGTTCACACGGGCATCACCTACGCACTGTATTTCGGCAGCATGCAGCGGCTCAAGGCGCAGACCGTTGCGGTCATGAGCTACATCGACCCCGTGTTTGCGCTGCTGCTCTCGGCTGCGGTGCTGCACGAGCGCCTGACCCCGCTCGGCATAGTCGGCGCAGTCCTCATCATCGGCTCGGCCGTCATCAGCGAGACGGCAAAGGAATAGAAAAAACACGCAGCAGGGTGCGTTGCAGTTTTGACCGAGGCATTATTAGTCAAGACAAAACAATAAATCTCCGGCAATACTTTGCGTATTGCCGGAGATTTTTTTGAAGTATGGGCAGAAGAGAGCAGGTCAAAACCGATTTCTCCTTATCTGCATCCGCCCTGCTGCGTGTTTTTGCATTTTTGGTTAGTTTTTCGACGCTTTTGGCAAGTATCAGCCCTTTGCGTTGTAGTCGGCGGCGAGCAGGTTCATGCTCTTGAGCAGCTTGTAGGTGTAGATAAACGGGCCGACGACGATGAACGAGCCGAGGATGCCCCACAGCCAGAAGGTGCTTGCGCCGAAGCTGTAATCGATACCACGGCGGGCAAGCTCGGTGCCGACACGGGCGGACATTTTGTGGTGCCAGACGAGGGGCACGATGCCGAGGGTGAGCCAAGAGAACAGGAAGAACACAAGGCAGAAGTGCATGGTCTTTTTGCCGTCGCACTTGGTTGCGATGAGGTTGATGTCGGTGCTGACCTTGCTCATCACGACGATGTCGTAAATGCCGAGGGTGATGATGCCCAGCAGAATGTACTTGAGCAGGCTTCTGTTAGTGCTCAGCTGAACGGCGGGGGCAGCGCCGCAGCCGCAGCTGGGGCAGGCGACGGCCTCGTCGGCCATCTGAGCGCCGCATTTTGCGCAGGTTTTCATAGTTTATTCTCCTTTACTTTACATATCTTCCGAGCAGAGCATGATGATGCCTGCTATAAGGTTTACGAAGATGAGTGAGCAGACCTTAAAGCCGGTGCTGAGCTTTTCGCCGGCATCGAGCTTTTTAAAGGTGCTGACGGTCATGGGGATGCACCATGCCAAGGGGATGAGCGCCCAGCCGATCGAGACGCAGCCGATTATCATGAAGATCTTGACGAGAAGCTTCATGGTGTTGTCGTTGTCCGTTGCTTTTGCCGGTGCATCGGCCGAGCAGCCGCACTTTACGCAGACAACGGCGTCGTCGAGCATTTCTGCTCCGCAGTGTGTACAATACTTCATAAATAGCCTCCAACAAACAAAGCCCACTAATGCTTTGTCGAAATATGTCTAAATTATAAACGAATATTGTGGAAATGTCTACTATAATATGAAAAAATCACGCAAACAATGTAATTGCCTGCGTGATTTTGTCGTTTTTGGTCAGTTTATCGACATTTTTGGTATTCAGAAGCTTGCGACGGGGTTCTCCGGCACCTCGCAGGGCTCGTCGGAGATGAAGGTCAGCACGGGGCCTTTTTTGCCGTAGGCACGGCTGAACTTGTGATTTATCCTCGCCGTGAGGACATGCCACGAGTCGCCGGTGATGCTCTCCCAGCCGTCCCACTTGCAGATGAGGCCTGCAAACTGGATATCCTCGGCGCAGCAGGTCATGACATGGCGGCCTACGATGAAGCTGCCTGCGGGCACCTTTTTGCGCTTGAGGTAGCGGCACTTGAAGCGCACGGTCTTGTTCTCGTACTTCTGCGGCTCCTCGGAAAGGTCACGGTACCAGATGGCGTAGTCGTCGTCGCCTATCTCGATGACGGGCGCATTGACATCGAACGGCAGGGGGTCTTCGATATCGTCGTACTGCACATTGCCGTCGGCGTACTCGTAGGCAATATCGCTTCTGCGTGATGCGCCGCGGACTATTTTGTGCAGGGTCATGCGGTCTATCGAGTCGTCGTAGCGGTTGAACACCACGAGCTCGGCGCTTTTGAGCTTGTCGTACACGAGGTTGCGCATATTGGCATTGTAGCTTTCAAAGGTGCGGGCGTCGGCGAACAGAAACT
Organism: Clostridiales bacterium; assembly: GCA_003533405.1. Classification (GTDB taxonomy): domain Bacteria; phylum Bacillota; class Clostridia; order Oscillospirales; family Oscillospiraceae; genus F23-B02. The sequence goes on from DQDL01000131.1 coordinate 5,927, forward strand.
CCTGATACACCATCCACATTTCCGGCAGCGCCTGATAAAGATCGTCGAGCATCCACATGCCGTTATACTCGATAACGACACGCTCGCTGTTTGTCTCCTCAAGCCACTTGCGCAGGTTGGGGCGATTAAGCTCCTCGGGCTCCTCAACGACCTTTATAAACACATTCTTGCCGGCAAACTGGTCGGGGGCGTACTCCTCCTCGCCCTCCTCGCAGACTATCAGCAGCGTGCGCTCGCCGGAGTTAAAGCGCTTGTCCTCAAGCGTCTCCTGAATAAATTTCGTCTTGCCGCTTTCCAGAAAGCCCGTAAACAGGAATACGGGTACATCTTTAATTTCACTCAATGTTAAACAGCTCCTTGATAGCCTGCTCGTTTATCTTTGAACCGATGACGCAGATCCTGCCGGTGACGGCAGCGCCGCCTCGGCGAATGTCGACCTCACCCGGAACATAGTCAAAGTACACCCACTCGCCGTCGGGGGAATCGACAAAGCCCTTGGCACGCAGGATGGTGCCGTAGTGCCTGCAATCGTCAAGCTCGTTGAGCTTTTCACGGATCTCCTCTTCGGAAAATTTCTTCGGTGTCTCAACGCCCCAGGAGGTGAACACCTCGTCGGCATGGTGGTGACCTGCGTGATCATGGTCGTGGTCGTGACCGCAGCCGCAGGAGCAGTGGTCGCCGTGCTCGTGGTCATGGTCATGATGATGCTCATGCTCATGCTCGTGTTCGTGTTCGTGGTCATGGCCGCAGTGCTCGTCATGGTCGTGGTCATGGTCGTGATGATGCTCGTGGAAATGCGTCATCTCATGCATGGTGCTCGACAGGGAGTCTATGCGCTCCATGACCTGCACTATCTGCTCGCCGCTTAATTCCGACCACGGGGTGGTGATGACGGTGGCGTTGGGGTTAAGCTGCGAGAGCATGGCGCTTGCGGTGACTACCTTGCCGTCGGAGGCGGAGTCCGTGCGGCTTAAAACGATGACATCGGCGTGCTGCACCTGATCGTTGAAGAACTCGCCGAAGTTGCGGATATACATGCGGCACTTGCCGGCATCGACAACGGTGACCTTTGCGCCTATCTCGGCGCCCTCGACGCCTGCGACCGCCTTTGCGACATCGCTGAGCTTGCCGACGCCCGACGGCTCGATGAGGATGCGGTCG
>DQDL01000120.1 GCA_003533405.1 Clostridiales bacterium
GGTCTCGCTCATCATCGATAACTCCGAGCACATTTTTGACTGCGACAATACCGAGCTCATGCTGACCCGCCGCTACTACCGCAGCGGAGACAGCGAGTATTACATAAACCGTGAGGCTGTGCGCCTTAAGGATATAAACAGCCTGCTCATGGACACGGGCCTTGGCAGAGACGGCTACTCGATCATCGGTCAGGGCAGGATTGCCGAGATCGTGTCGAGCAAAAGCTCCGAGCGCCGTGAGGTGTTCGAGGAAGCGGCCGGTATATCCCGCTACCGCAGCCGCAAGGAGGAGTCCGAGCGCAAGCTTCAGAAAACGGAAGAAAACCTCCTGCGCATAAATGATAAGATAGACGAGCTTGAGCTTCAGGTCGAGCCGCTGAAGCGGCAGTCCGAAACGGCGAAAAAGTACCTCGTCCTGCGTGACGAGTTGAGACTTCGTGAGATATCCGTTTGGATGGCGACTCTTGAAAAGCTGAGGTCGCAGGCCGAAGCGATAAGCCGAGACTATGAAAATGCGGTGCGTGACTTGGATAACGCAAACCGCAGCCTGGAAGCGCTTTATGCGTCCTCGGGCAATATTTCCGAGCGTATGCGCCAAAAGGATGTCGAGGCCGAGAGCGCCAGAACCCGCCTTTCACAGACCGAGGGCAGGGCCGCCGAATGCGACTCCGAGGCCGCCGGACTTAAAGCCGGCATCGCAAGCAGCATCGAGGCTGCCGAGCGTATGAAAAAAGACATTGCCGAGGCGGAGACCCGCGTCGGCGAGATCGGTGCGCAGATAGAGGAAAACAACGCTACCATCGCAAAGGTGGCAGCCGTCCTCAAGAAGCTTGACGAAAAGCTCAAGGCAAATAACAATGTCCTTGAGGGCGCTCGCATGAAGCTCTCGTCCCGTGAAGCGGCGGCAGAGCAGCTTCGTGAAAAGGTCAACCGCCTGAGCGTTGACTGCCGCAGCTTGGACGCGAGGATACACATGCTTTCCGAGATGGAAAAGGAATACGAGGGCTTCTCCAAGGCGGTCAAGACCGTCATGCGTGAAGCTGCCCGAGGCAATATAAGCGGCGTTCACGGGCCGGTTGCCAACCTCGTCAAGGCCGATAACGAGTGCGCCCTTGCGATAGAGACCGCTCTTGGCGCTGCGATGCAGAATATCGTCATCGACACGCAAAACGACGGCCGCAAGGCGATAGAAATGCTAAAGCGTCTCGACTCAGGCCGTGCGACCTTCCTGCCGGTGGACACCGTTAAGGGCGGCGTTATGAGGGATGCGCCCGTAAACGACCCGGGCTTTGTCGGCGTGGCGTATGACCTCGTGCAATTTGACCCGAAGTATGACGGCATTTTCGCAAGTCTGCTCGGCAGAACGGTAGTTGCCGAGACACTTGCCGATGCCGTGCGCATGTCAAAGGCAAACGGCAATCGCTTGCGCATCGTGAGCCTTGACGGCCAGCTCATAAACGCCGGCGGCTCGATGACCGGCGGCAGCGCCGCAAAGGGCACGGGCATTCTCTCACGAGCAAATGAGCTGACAGAGCTAAAAAAGCGCAGAGTGAAGCTCGAATCGGACTATAATAACGCAAGCGCCGAGCTTGATAAGGCGAGAAACGCACTTGCGGGCCTGCGCTATGAGCTTGACATGGCGCTTGAAGATCAGGCAGAGATAAACCGCTCAATCGCCGCAAACGAGGCCGAAAAGCGAACGACCGAGCTTGCCATAAACCAGCTCAAGGTGCTGCTTGAAGCCCTGTCGGGCGACAGCCTTTCACGCCGCAAGGCGATAGAGCGCTCGGAAGCAGAGCGCAGCATGATAGAAAATAAGCTGCAAGAGGTGCTTGAAAAGCGCAAACAGATATTAGCCGAGGCTGACGGCATCCGAGCCGAGATAAGCGAAATTACAAACAAGCGTCTTGAGCTTGAGGGCAGACGCACCAAGGCGGACAGGGATGCACAGGAGCGCAACCGTGAGCTTTTGGAGCTGCAAAAAACCTGCTCGGCTTTAGAGGGCAAGAAAAATGCCGCCGACATGGAGGAAAAGCAGATACTCGACAAGCTCTGGGAAAACTACGAGCTTTCGTATTCTGCCGCTCAGGAGCTGCGCCAGCCTGTTGAGAACCTGCAAAAGGAGACCAAGGGCATCTCCGAGCTGCGCCGCAGGATATCCGCCCTCGGCACGCCGAACATCGGCGCTATCGAGGAGTATGAGCGTGTCAGCACGAGATATGATTTCCTCACCGGTCAGCGTGACGATATCCAGAAGGCAAAAACCGAGCTTGTGGGTATAATAAACGATGTAACGAGCGAAATGCAGGAGGTTTTCACTCAGCAGTTTAAACTCATAGACGAAAACTTCCGGCAGACCTTCCTTGAGCTTTTCGGCGGCGGCAAAGCCTCGCTCACGCTCGAGGACGAAAACGATCCCCTCGAATGCGGCATTGAGATAAAGGTTCAGCCGCCCGGTAAGGCAGTATCGAACATAAGCTTGCTGTCCGGCGGCGAAAAGGCGTTCGTTGCAATCGCACTGTACTTTGCGATACTCAAGGTGCGCCCCACGCCGTTCTGCGTAATGGACGAGATAGAGGCAGCACTGGACGAGGCGAACGTCACGCGCTACGCTGAGTACATGCGCCGCATGTCCGACAAGACGCAGTTCCTTGTCATCACGCACCGCCGCGGCACGATGGAAGAGGCCGACATGCTCTACGGCGTGACGATGCAGGAAAAGGGCGTATCGACGGTCATCGAGCTCGACCTTGAGGACGCGCAGAAGACGATAACGCAGTAAATCAGCTTGTCAAAAAAGTCCTTACNNGGTGCGCCCCACGCCGTTCTGCGTCATGGACGAGATAGAGGCAGCTCTTGACGAAGCGAATGTTATCCGCTATGCCGAGTACATGCGTAGTATGTGTGCCAAGACCCAGTTCATCGTCATCAC
>DQDL01000042.1:0-282 GCA_003533405.1 Clostridiales bacterium
CTCGCCGACCATCTCGGGGTCGAGAGCGGAGGTGGGCTCGTCAAACAGCATGACATCGGGCTCCATGCACAGTGCACGGACGATGGCGACTCGCTGCTTCTGGCCGCCGGACAGCTGGATGGGGTAAGCGTCGGCACGGTCGGCAAGTCCGACACGCTCAAGAAGCTGCATCGCCTTGGCCTTCGCCTCCTCCTTGGGCACATGCTTGACCTCAACGGGAGCAAGGATCATGTTCTCGATGATGGTCTTGTGCGGGAAAAGGTTAAAGTGCTGGAACACCAT
>DQDL01000042.1:489-11993 GCA_003533405.1 Clostridiales bacterium
TGCTGGAACACCATGCCCATCTTCTGGCGGTGCTTGTTTATATCTATCTTCTTATCGGTTATATCCGTGCCTTCGAAAAGGATAGTGCCGCTCGTGGGCTCCTCAAGAAGGTTAAGCGAGCGCAGAAGCGTTGATTTACCCGAGCCGGAGGGCCCTATCACAACAACGACATCTCCCCGTGCGATATCGACCGACACGCCGTCAAGAGCTTTGATAACGCCTTTTTTGTAGTACTTCTTCAGGTCCTTGACCTGGATTATATTATCGTTTGTCACCAACGCTCATCTTCCTTTCAAAGTGTTCTATTATCTTGGAGGTCGGGAATGTCAGGCAGAAGTATACTGCCGCCGCAACCACCAGCGGCTCTGCAATACGGTAGGTTGCGCCCTTTATCGATGCAACGGCGTACATGATCTCGCCAAGGCCTATCGTGTAGCAGATAGAGGATTCCTTAATTATCGTAACAAACTCGTTTGCGATAGCAGGCAAAATGTTCTTTATAGCCTGAGGCAGGACGATAAAGCGCATATTCTGCGTCTGCGTAAGGCCGAGCGAACGGGCAGCCTCGGTCTGTCCGCCGTCAACGCTCTGGATGCCGGAGCGGATGATCTCGCTCAGGTATGCAGCGGAGTTGAGGCTCAGTGCAACAACGCCCGGGACAAAGCGCTCAAAACGGATAGTGCCGAATATCTTTATCGACGGGAGGTTAACGCCGTCAAAGGCTATGTAGTAGATGATGAAAAGCTGAACGAGCATAGGTGTTGCACGGAACACTTCGATGTAAACACTTGCAATGAACGACAGCGGATTAAACCTTCCGAGCGCCGAGAGTACCCCATCTTCACGAAGATGCCCGTTTTTATCAAGTACCAAGAAGCCGAACGGATGCCATTTGCTCAGTCGCATGACAGCCAAAACAAGTGCAAGGATAAAACCGAATATAACGGTCAGTAGTGACAGTGACACGGTGCAGACAAGTCCGTCTATAAACAGCTGTTTATAGTTCCATGTCACTTCAAAGCCTTCCTGAGTAAAGAGCATACGCCTTTTCTCCTTTCAATCTGTCTGTACAGAGAATAGTTTATAACGGGAAAATTCTCCCCGGAGTTTTCTCCGGGGAGAAGATGAGTTTCTAATTAATTATGCTGCGGTATCGGCTTCGGGAACTTTGCCGGAGTCGTCAAGCAGACCTTCGTACTTGTCGCCGAGAGCGATGATGCCTGCTTCGTCAACGAACTTCTGGAGGCTGCCGTCGTTGATCGCCTCGTCGATGATGAGGTTGAGAGCTGCGAGAAGAACATCGTTGTCCTTGTTTACGCCGATTGCGGAGCCTTCCTGCTCGTAGGGAACATCGCACACGATGACGATCTCGGGGTACTGTGCCTGATAGGACTTTGCAACGATGGTCTCCATGAATGCACCGTCGAGCTTGCCGGAGATGACTTCTGCGATAACATCGGGAACCTTGCTCAGGTCGATGTTGTCAGCGTCGGGGGTGTTCTGCTTTGCGAGCTTGCTCTGGATGGAGCCGGTCTGTGCGCCGATCTTGTACTGAGAGTTGTTTGCGTCGTCAAGGGACTTGATCTTATCTGCGTTGGCCTTGGAGGTGATGAAGCACTGGCCGCCTTCGTAGTAGATCTTGGAGAAGTTCATGAGGTTTGCACGGTCGGGGTCGGGAGAGTAGCCTGCCATGCCCAGGTCGCACTTCTTTGCGCCGAGCTCTGCGAGAGTGCCGTCAAAGTCCATGGGGACCATCTCAAGCTCGAGGCCGAGCTTGTCGGCGATGTACTGTGCAAATGCGATATCGAAACCAACGAGGGTCGCATTGCCGTTTTCATCGACATGGTAGAACTCGTACGGAGCGAAGTCGGGGCTGGTGGCAATGGTGAGCTTGCCTTCGTTAACGGTCTTGAGCTCAGCCTTGAGCTGGTCAAGAGTCATGGATGAATAATCTTTTGCTTCTTCGGTGGGCTTGGGGTCGCTGTTTCCGCCGCAGGCGCACAGTGCAAGCACCATGACCAGAGCGAGCATAAGAGCTACGAACTTTTTCATTTTATTTTACCTCTCAATATTATTTTCAAAAATCGTTTTGGCATTGCCGTTTCTGTTAACGGTGCTTATATTAGCATCTTTATTCACACTTGTCAACACTTTTTTGAAAAAATATTCATGATTTTTTCGTTTTTCTCAAATATCGGCGAATATTATTCATTCCAATGCGAATATTCACTGAATTTACGCATATTTGAATAAAAATCGGGCCTGTTTTTTGTTAAACAAGCCCGATTTTTTTGTGGTTATTTCACAGTTTTATGCCCTGCGTTTTAGTAATGATGCAATAGAAAACAGTAAAAATGCAGCAATGTTGACTATGACGACACTTGCGCCGGAAGGAAGCTCGAAGGCATACGATGCCGCCATGCCGAGCACAAAGCACACGACGGAGATGACCGCTGAGAACACCACCACCGCCTTGAAGCTGCGGCACAGGCGCATGCTCGTGAGCGCAGGGAAAATGATGAGGCTCGATATCAAAAGCGCACCCATCATGCGCATACCGAGAACCACCGTGACGGCAGTCAGTACGGCGATCACCGTGTTATAAAGATTGGCATTCGTGCCGGTGGCCTTGGCAAAGGTCTCGTCAAAGGTGACGGCGAAGATGCGTGGGTATAGGAGCACGAACATCAAAAGCACGATGGCAGACAGCACGATGCTCAAGACGGCATCGGCATGGCTTAACGACAGAATGCTGCCGAACATATAGTTTGACACATCGGTGTTCATGCCCGTTGTCATGGATATGACCACAACGCCGATTGCAAGGGCGCTTGAGGAGATAAGCGCAATGGCGGCGTCACCCTTTATGCGGCTCGACTGGCTGATGCGCAGAAGCAGGAACGCTGCCGCAATGACCACGGGCACGGCAAGTGCCAGCGGCGCGACATTCACGGCGGCGGCAATTGCCAGCGCCCCGAAGCCGACATGGCTTAATCCGTCGCCTATCATGGAGTAGCGCTTTAATACGAGCGACACGCCCAAAAGTGCGGCGCACAGCGACACAAGAACGCCGACGATGATGGCACGGCTCATGAAGTGGTATGAAAACATTTCGGTTATAAGCTCTGTCATGCTCTGCCTCCTCCTACAAATCTGCGTGCAAGATCGCTCTCACGGTACTGCGCAGTCGTGCCGAAGAAAAGCTGGCGGTTGCCCAGATGCAGAATGTGCGTTGCGTAGCGCACCGCCTCGTGGATATCGTGCGATATCATGATGACGCTCGTGCCGTCGCAGAGGTTTATAAGCTTAATGAGGTTATACATCTCGTTTGTCGCCACAGGGTCAAGTCCCGTGACGGGCTCGTCGAGTAATAGCAGCTTTTTCGTTGCGCACATTGCCCGGGCAAGCAGCACACGCTGCTGCTGGCCGCCGGAAAGCTCCATGTAGCAGCGGTTTTTGATATCCTCGATGCCGAGCCGCTCCATGTTCTCCTGCGCCGCTTTTTTATCCTCGGCGTTATAAAACATTCTGCCGCCCATGGAATTTAATCTGCCCGAGAGCACGACCTCGTACACAGAGGCAGGAAAATCACGCTGGAGCTGGGTCTGCTGCGGGAGGTAGCCTATCTCGGTCTGCTTTAGGCCGTCGCCGAGGGTTATGCTGCCGCTTGCGGGCTTTTTGAGCCCAAGCAGCCCCTTCATGAGCGTAGATTTGCCTGAGCCGTTTTCGCCGACTATGCACAGGTACGAGCCTGCGTCTATCGAAAAGTTTATCCCGCTCAGGACGGTCTGACCGTCATAAGCAAAGGACAGATCCTTGCATGTTATCTGCGCCATCAGCCGAGCGCCTCCTTCAGTGAATTTAAATTTATGCGCATGAGGTCTAAATAGCTTACCCCCTGCTCAAACTGCTCGGCAGACACGCTGTGCGCCGAGTAAAACGGCAGCTTCTTGCAGCCGGTGTCCTCGCATATAACATCCGCCATCTTCTGATTGGAAAACTCCATATACAAGACCGCCGGTATCTTGTCCTCACGCACACGGTCGATAAGATACGCCACCGTCTTGGCAGACGGCTCGGTCTCAGACGAGCAGCCCGGGAACGCCGCATAGCAGTCAAGCCCGTATTCCAGCGCAAAATAGCGCATCGGGAAGCGGTCAGCAAACACGAGCGTATGCTTGCCGGAATTTTTTATGACCTGCCGGAACTCACGGTCAAGCGCCATGAGCTGTGCCTTGTAGGCGGCGAAGTTCGTTTTATAAGCCTCGGCGTTATCGGTGTCGAGCTTACAAAGTGCATTGCAGATTTCCTCGGAAATTTTAATTGCGTTAAGCGGCGATGTCCACACATGCTCGTCAAGCTCCGGTTCACCGTCCTCGGCATTGTATATGCCGTCGGCCGACTCCTCGACGGTGTCGACGCAGTCCATCATATATATAGTATTGAGCTTTGGCGTAATGAGTGTCTCAGCCCACTGCTCCGACTCGCCGCCGTTGCAGATAAACAGATCGCTTTCCTGTATGCGTATCATGTCCTTGGGCGTGGGCTCGTATGAGTGCACCTCCGAGCCGGGCTTAATGAGCAGCGTGAGCTCCGCCCTGTCGCCGGCTATCTCCCGGGCAAAGTCGTATGCCGGAAAGCTCGTGCAAACGATCTGAAGCTTCGTTTCGTCATGCGGCTTCTCCGGCTCGGCAGTACAGCCGCAAAGCATAAGGCACAGGCAAAGCAAAATTGCGGTCAGTCTTTTCATTTTGACCTCCTCGCACAATTGGCACAATGCCCATATAGCATACTCTTTTCGTCGTCGATGACAAAGCCCGTGGTCTTGGCGAGCGCATCACAGGCGGCGTTATCAAGGTGTATAAGCAGGCCGCAATCAACGCATTTTATGTGCAGGTGCTCCGAGCAGCAGCACTGACCCGCAAGCTGATACACGCTGCTCGCCGTGCCTTCACGGGTAAAGCGGTGCACCTGTCCGTCATCGCAGAGCTTTTTTATCAGCCTATATGCGGTGCTCTTGGCAGGCGCAGTTTCGCCCATTGCCGAGAGTATCTCGTCTATCGTGAACTGCCGCTCGGCGTTTTGCTCCAAAAACGACAAAAGCGCAGCCTTTTGCTGTGTTTGATAACTCGTTCTCATAGCTCCTCCAATTTGAGAAACTTTCTCATTTTCGTTTGACTAGGATACCCCATTATCGCCGATTTGTCAAGTTGGTATTCCAATCTGCCATTTTGTCACTTGCCGGTGTCGGCTTTGGCATGTATAATTATTACAACATTGGCATTTTGGAGGCAGCACATGTTTTTAAAAAGAGCGTTGATTTTTGTTTTGACCCTTGTCATGGCCGTCAGTCTCATTGGCTGCGGCAGCAGCCAAGCCCCAGCAGATGACCCCGTGACCGCAGAACCCGCCGCCACCGAGCAGGTCAGTGAACCGACAAGCAACAGCAGCAGCAACTCGATATTTGACGGCACATACTGGCACCTTTCCTTCGGGCCGACCAACGGCGGAAACTATTTTGCAAAATTCAGCAAAAACGGAACATTTGTCGCAGTCTGCGGCCTTACGATCTATAATGGAACATATAAGTACGACGGCACAAATTTAAGCATTAGCGTCGACCAATACAATGCCGACTATGTCCCCGACGGCGAAGGTTTTGCCTCGGTTAAGGAGTATGTCGCCCAGCAGTATTACCATTACCACTACACAGTCACGAAAATCGATAAAGAGACCTTTGAGCATTATTACAATCCCGTTTACGAAAAGGAGACCGCAAGGCAGACTGTCCTTGACATGCTTTCGGATTATATAACCGTTGCCAAGAAGATACTTAACGACGACATCGACTATGCAGAATCCGTTTACGGCACGGCCACTGAGCTGAAGGCCGAACCCTGCTATTTCATGTACACTTTTCCCAATGCGCCCGTGAAGTTCAGCCTTGAATACTACCAAGAGGAGCTGGACACAGGAACTATGTATATAAACATCGACGACATGGGACTGAGCAGCTCCGAAAAGAAGAGGCTTAACAAAGCCTGCTCGATCGTATACGCAGAAGATGACAGCATTTTCGTTCAGCTAAGCAACGCACACAACGGATTAAAAAATTGCGGCATCAGCATTGTGTTTAATGATTACGAAGCACGCAACTCCGTGTACGGATTTACGATCTATGTCAAGAAATAATGCCCAAGCAAAAACCGCAGACGGGATATCGTCTGCGGTTTTGTGCTGTTTAGTTTAATAGTACCGCTGCGGCGGTGCCGAGGAGGGTAGTCTCGTCGGAGGTGATAAACTCGAATTTTCGGCCGAGCGTTTCACCCGCAAAATCTTGCATATGCTTTTCGAGGAGTGGGCGGAACAGGGCGCTTTTTTTGAAAAGCGAGCCGTCGACCGATATGCACACAGGCTTGTCCGCTCCTTCGCCGGTCAGCAGCAAAATTGCCGACAGGTTGCAGCACATGCAGCGTTCCGCACGGTCGAACAGTTCGTGTATTATGTAAACTACTTTATCTCTGTCCGCATCGCCGAACCGCTCGGGCAGCTTGCCCGATGCCCATGCGTCGGCGGTGGGGGTGTCAAGCTCCGGCAGGCGCAGGAGGTGCTCTGCCGCTGCGCTTGAGAACAGCCCCTCCCGTGCCGCCGCTTGCAGAGTATGGCGGCTAAGCTTTCCGAGATATGCGCCGGAGCACATTTTTTCGGCGATGTAATAGCCGGTGTCAGGCAGAGCGTTGTCCATCTCAAGGTCAAAATCGCCCCTCGGGAAGCCGTCAAACGAGCCGGACTCGAGGTTGACGAGCATTTTTGTGTCGCCGTGCAGCCCGAGCTTTGCTATCCTGCGCTCGGGAAGCATGCAGCAGGTGTTTGTGCCCGTGCCTGCGACCATGCCGATAAAGCCGCCGTACTCTCCCCTGTCGAGCATCGCCGAGCCGCCCAACAGGGTCGCCGGTGTGTCATTAAGTACAACAATTTTCTTTTTGCCGATGCTGCGGCGCTCAAGCTCTGCGTTGAGGTCAGCGCCGAGCAGTCTGCCCTGTGCGCCGAGGAGCTTCACCTGCTTTGTAAGCCCAAGCACCCGGCTGTCGATATCGGGCGTGACCTCGGCGGGGTAGGAAAAGCAAAAGCCTATCAGGTTCGTTTCACTCAGCATCGGCTCGATGGCATCGGCGGTGCGTCTTATAAAATCCGACCAGTGTGCGGGTAAAAGCGTCCCCGGCATGGGGCTGCGCTCTATATTTTCAAGTGAACATCCGTGGTCGCCGAAGCTTATTAGCGCCGTGCGGTAGTTCGTGCCGCCGGCATCAATGACCGCCGCTTTTTTATCCCTCGGCAGCGGCCCGTCAAGGTGCAGATAGGTCGGTATCATGGGGACATTCGCCTGATTTTCGGCTAGCCCCCGCTCCATGCACTCGCAGAAGGCCTTGGAATACCGCTCAAGCTCGACACGGTCGGCGTTCATGCCGTGGCGCAGCATAAAATTTTTCACATTATCCATAGTATTAAAAAATTCGGCGGCTATGCCGCCGAATTATATGATCTTAAATTACTCTTTCTCTGCGGGGATATCCTTAACGGACTGCACGATGCCCTCTGCAAGACCGGCAACGCCCTGTATCTCGCTGGGGATGATGATCTTGGTGGCTCTGCCGTTGGCGGCGGCGGTAAACGCCTCAAGAGCCTTGATCTTCAAAACGCCGTCGCCGGGAGCTGCCTCGTTGATGAGACGGATACCCTCTGCGGTAGCGGTCTGGACCTTGAGGATAGCCTCGGCCTGACCTTCAGCCTCGAGGATCTGCTGCTGCTTCTTTGCGTCTGCACGCAGGATGGCAGACTCCTTCTCGCCTTCTGCCTCGAGGATGGCTGCACGCTTTTCACCCTCTGCACGGAGGATGGCCTCACGGCGCTCACGCTCTGCCTTCATCTGCTTTTCCATTGCAGACTGGATCTCTCTGGGCGGGAGAATGTTCTTGAGCTCAACACGGTTGACCTTGATGCCCCAGGGGTCGGTGGCTTCGTCAAGGATGTTGCGCATCTTGGCATTGATGATATCACGGCTGGTCAGGCACTGGTCGAGCTCGAGATCGCCGATGATGTTACGCAGGGTGGTCGCAGACAGGTTCTCGATAGCGACCATGGGGTGCTCGATGCCGTAGGTGTACAGCTTCGGGTCGGTTATCTGGAAGTAGATGACCGTGTCGATCTGCATGGTGACATTATCCTTGGTGATAACGGGCTGCGGGGGGAAGTCGGCTACCTGCTCCTTAAGTGAGATGGTCTTTGCAACTCTCTCGAAGAACGGGATCTTGAAGTGGATGCCGGTGCCCCAAGTAGTCTGGAACTTGCCCAGACGCTCGATTATCATGACCTTACTCTGCTGAACGATGCGAATGTTCCTCACGATGATGAGAAGAACGATTATCGCAATGATGATCAACGGAATGTAATTCAAAAAATCCATATTTTATCCTCCGTTTTAAGCCTCGGGGGCTATTTTTGATACAATAAGCTTGACACCTTCGATACGCTCGGCCTTAACAAGCTGACCTTCGGGGATGATCTCCTCGTCAACGGTCCTTGCGGTCCATGTCTTGCCGTCAACATAAACGGCGCCCGTTCCGGTAAGATTGTCGATAGTCTCAACAACACGGCACTCCTTACCGATGAGCATATCGGCATTTGTCGGCTCGACCTTATTGTTTACATACTTCTTCACGAGCGGCCTTGTGAAATACAGTGTGACAGCCGAAACGACGAGAAACACCGCTATCTGCACCCACAGGTTTGCACCCAGCATGGCGGTCACCATTGCAAAAAGCGCACCGATGGCAAACCATACAGAAACGATACCGACTGTCACGGCTTCGATTACAAGGAACACAACCATTGCGATTATCCAAAAGGTCGTCATAGACATTTCGGCAAATATCGGCATAGTCCTTACCTCCACATTATTTATTCTGTCTATAATTTTATTACATTATAGCGTATTTAGCAAGCAAAAAAGCGATTTAATCCATAATAATTTTTTGAGGCGGCGAGAGACGAAACGCTATCGGTTTTGATGGGCAGATTTGGCTTAGAAAGAGCGAGCGAATTGGCACAACTCGCATTATTTGCATTGGCTTTAGCGCAGTATGGATTAAATCTGCCCGTCAAAACTGCGAAGCATCTGTCAGTGATGCTTTTCGAGGGATTTTCGGCTTTCTTTGGTGAAGGCGGGCTTGCTGCCCGTCAAGACGAAAAAGGTGAAAAGCCCCGAAAGGGCGCACTGACAGACGGTAGCGGGTCGGCTATTGCCGGCTCAAAAAATTTCACACTTTCACGCTTTACAATTTTGATGTGATGATGTACAATGTAGTGAAGTGAAGTGCTAAACGGAGGAATGAAACCGCAATGAACAAGCTAAACAGAAAGCCCCGCAATCTCGATATGTACAAGGCCATTTTGACCCTCAACACCGTTGAGGAGGCTATGGCGTTTTTCGACGATCTGTGCACTGTGACCGAAATTCAGGCCATGGAGCAACGCTATCAGGTCGCAGTCTGCCTTTCCAAGGGCATGATATACAACGACATTCTTGCCGAGACCGGCGCATCGAGTGCAACGATAAGCCGTGTTAACCGCTCCTTGCAGTATGGTAAGGACGGCTACGAAATTGCGTTTAACCGTCTCAGAGAGCAGGAGGACAAATGAGCCTTGCGTACGGCCCTTTGGCTGCGTGGTACGATAAGCTGACGCTCGATGTGCCGTATGAGGAGTTCTTGGGCTTTTATGAGCGTGAGTTTAAGTCTGACGGCGGCGAGTTTCAAACGATACTCGACCTATGCTGCGGGACGGGCACGCTGACATGGCTTATGGCCGAGCACGGGTATGAGATGATAGCGGCCGACGCATCGGCGGATATGCTGATGGAGGCAAGCGGCAAGGCGGCGGAGGTCAAGATACCGCCGCTGTTCCTGTGTCAGGAGGCAGCGGAGATCGACCTGTACGGCACTGTGGATGCCTGTATCTGCTCGCTCGACGGCATGGATTATATCCCGCCCGAGGAGCTTGACGAGGTGTTTCGCAGGCTGCACCTGTTTATCCGCCCCGACGGACTTTTTATTTTCGATATCCGCAGCCCCGAGTGGTTTAAAAGCATCGACGGCGAGGTGTTTGTCGATGAGACGGAGGACATGCTGTGCCTTTGGCGTGCCGATTTTGAGGATGGCTGCATGTGCTACGGCATGGACATTTTCTCGAAGCGAGGCAGGCTGTGGCAGCGTGAGAGTGAGGAGCATATCGAATACGCCCACGAGCCGCAGATGCTTAAAAAGCTGCTTAATGAGCATGGGTTTATCGACATCAAGATATGCACCGACTGCCCGCAGGGCGACGACGGCAGGATATTCATAGTCGCAAAGAACACCGAACACTAAGCTTCATATACCGAGGTAATACAATGGATAGAATTTTAAGAGCAACGGCCGCTGACGGCTTTATAAAAATGTCCGCCGTTTCCGCAAAGGAGACGGTGCAGCGTGCCAAGGATATACACAACTGCACGCCAACGACGGCGGCGGCGCTCGGCCGCACGCTTTGCGCAGCGTCTATGCTGGGCAACCTCCTCAAGGAGGATAACGGCAGTCTGACCATCCGCATAAACGGCGGCGGCCCTATCGGCAGCGTTATCGCCGTGTCGGATTCAAAAGGCTATGTGCGCGGCTATGTGACAAACCCCGCAGTTGATCTTCCCCTGCGGTCTGACGGCAAGCTCGATGTCGGCGGTGCCGTCGGCAGGGACGGCATGCTCACCGTGAGCCGTGATATCGGTCTTACGCAGCCGTATGTCGGCTCGACCGAGCTCGTTTCCGGCGAGATCGCCGAGGATCTTACGGCGTATCTGCTCGAAAGCGAGCAGGTGCCTTCGGCCTGCGGGCTGGGTGTTTTGATCGACACCGACCTGAGCGTCAAGGCAGCAGGCGGCTTTATAGTCCAGCTCATGCCCGGTGCGCCCGATGAGTATATCGATGTTCTTGAGGAGAACATTTTCATGATGGATCAGCTCACGACCATTCTCTCGGAGGACGGTCTGGAAGCCGTGTTCGAGCAGGTGCTCAAGGGTCTGCCCTATCACATCGTTGATGAGGATGAGGTGGGCTACCGCTGCTATTGCAGCCGTGAGCGTGTCGGCGATGCCATACTCGGCGTTGGCGAGGGTGAGCTTGAAAGCATGATAAACGAGGGCAAGGATATTGATGTCAGCTGCCAGTTCTGCGACACGGTCTATACCTTCACGCCCGACGACCTGCGCAAGCTTCTGGACGAGTCCAAAAAAGCATAAAAAGTTGAAATTTGATGTTGACAATTGGGGCGAGCTTTAGTATAATAAACAGGCCGCTGATAGGGGAGCATAGCTCAGCTGGTTAGAGCACCTGCCTTACAAGCAGGGGGTCACTGGTTCGAGTCCAGTTGTTCCCACCAAATTTCAGCATATGCCTCTGTAGCTCAGTAGGTAG
>DQDL01000009.1:0-1837 GCA_003533405.1 Clostridiales bacterium
GCTTAGCCGGAGGTTTTGATTTATGCCAAAGTCAGCAAGCAATTATAGTTGATATACACCTCATAACTTGATATAATCACATCAAAACAAAAACAAGGAGGCATTTTTAATGGCAAAGAAGAAAACCATACTTGATCTTCAAAAGATGAAGGAGACCGGCGAAAAGGCCGCATGGATGGTCATTTACGATTCGTGCATGGCGTCGTTTGCCGAGGAAGCAGGTATGGATATGATACTGGTCGGCGACTCCATGGGTATGATAATCTACGGCTATGAGGGCACCGTGCCCGTCACAATGGATATGTCCATTGCCCACTGCCAAGGCGTGCGACGCGGCGCTCCGAACACCTATATAATCGGCGACATGCCCTTCGGCGCATACCACGCAAGCACCGAGGACGCAGTTAACAACGCCGTGCGCTTCATGAAGGAGGGCGGCGTGGATGCGATTAAGCTCGAAGGCGGCGTTGCAGTCGCAGACAAGATCCGTGCCATCGCAAACGCAGGCATCGTCGTGTTCGGCCACATCGGCCTTACCCCGCAGAGCAGCGCCGCAATGGGCGGCTTTAAGGTGCAGGGCAAGACTACCGAAGCGGCAAAGGCGGTCATTGATGACGCAATTGCGGTGTACAAGGCAGGCGCAAGAGTGCTGCTTCTCGAGGGCGTTCCCGAGGAGACCGCCGCATTCATCCACAAGATACTGCCCATCCCCGTTTACGGCATCGGAGCGGGCGCATGCTGCGACGGTCAGGTCATCTTGGCTGCCGACGCACTGGGTGTGTACAAAAACTTTACGCCGAAGTTTGCAAAGAAATATTGCAGCATCGGTGATATCGCAACTCAGGGCATGAAGGATTACATCGCCGAGGTCAAATCCGGCGCATTCCCCGCACCCGAGCACAAATATAAATTCACCGGCGACAGAGAGAAGTTTGCAGCCTTCACCTCCGAGCTTGAAAAAACGCTTGATATATAAGAAACACACTCGACCCGTTTTATTGAACCACCCCAGTTTGTGCTGTCCGCACAAACTGGGGCGGTTCAGTTCTATTTTCCTACATCAGGGGGTGTTTTGTCTATTGTCCGTTTTTACTGGTCCTGTTCATTTCTTATATAAGCTGACGGGTACCGAACAACTATCGTCTGTCAGTGTACCTTCCCGTGCTTTTCCTTTTTGTCTCAACGAAGCACCTATTCGTTTAGGCAAAGATAAAGCCCGACGGTCATAATGGATATATATGGGATAGGTGGGTTAACGAAGCATGAGCGGAAAGTTGCCCGTCAAAACCGATAGTGTTCGACTCCCATCAACTTAACCGGACCGCAAAAGGGAGAGTAAACGCTCCCCAAAGAGTTATTTACGGCTGACCGAGTAATATCCACGATTTGCGTGCCGTCTGCGCAAGATATCTGACCTCCCTGAACGAGACCGAGCAGCGCTCGCCGCTCATCCGCCATCATTCGCTTGTTCACGCCATCGGCGAGTAAAAGCTTGTCGCAGACCCCACGACAAAATATCCAGTGCTTCTCCAGCACCCTCGTGACAGACCGCACCGCATTCGTCGAAGCGTTCACGCTTCAAAAAGGGTGCCTGCACTGCTCCAGCGACGATGCCGCCGAAAAAGGATGGCCCTGTGGAGGATAACAAAGCAGGAGAAGTAAAGAGGACTTTTTCACTGTTCACTATTACTTCTTACCTCCAAAGCCCTAAAGGTTTTCTTTTAGTGAAGAGTGAAAAGTGAATAGGTAATAAGTAAAGCCCTAAAGGATCACACCTTTAGGGCTTTGGAGCGGGTGAGGGGAATCGAACCCCCGTATTCAGCTTGGGAAGCTGATG
>DQDL01000009.1:2047-5627 GCA_003533405.1 Clostridiales bacterium
CGTATTCAGCTTGGGAAGCTGATGTTCTGCCATTGAACTACACCCGCATAAATTGTATTATAACACCGAATTGCCCGCTTGGCAAGAGCGGACAATGCCGTTTATTGTATCTTGCATAAATTTTACCACCGGCATTTTTACATTATGCCGAAATGTTCATTGTCAATTGACGGCAGCCGGTACAGCATGGTAAAATCAATTAGACATAACATATTAAAATGTAAGTACAAGGAGGATGAGCATGAGAAAAATCAAAAAGCTGCTGTGCATAGTGCTGGTGCTTGCACTTGCAGTAAGTCTTTTCGCATTCCCCGCATCGGCGGATAACTCGGCATCGGAGGCCGATTACCCATTCGTTTTCGTCCACGGTCTTATGGGCTGGGGCGCAAGATCGGATCTTGACCCTATCGTCCCGTACTGGGGCATGACGACCGGCAATCTGATGAAGTACTTAAACGGCAAGGGCTTTGAAAGCTACGCTGCTCAGGTCGGCCCGCTCTCCGGAGCATGGGACAGAGCCTGCGAGCTGTATGCCCAGCTTACCGGCACAAGGGTCGATTACGGTATCGTCCACTCCGGCGAAAAGGATCACGACCGCTTCGGCATCACCTATGACGAGCCGCTGTTTGAAGGCTGGAGCGCCGATAAGAAGATAAACCTCATCGGCCACAGCTTCGGCGGCGCAACCATCCGCATGTTCCTTGAAATTCTCACAAACGGCGCACCCGAAGAGGTCGCAGCGGCAAATGCGGCGGGCGTTGAGGTCTCGCCGTTCTTTGAAGGCGGCAGGGGCGACTGGGTGTATTCACTCACGGCGGTGTCCGCACCCCACAACGGCACGACCTTTATCGAGAAATGCGACATTTCCACCGATGTAGTCACAAACTTCATGTACAATCTCGGTGCATCCCTCGGTGTCACCAAGCTCAAGGGCGTGTACGATCTTCAGCTCGAGCACTTCGGCATATATCAAAAGGACGGCGAGACCGACCTTGAGTATCTCATCCGTGTACTCAACGACAAGGAGTTCATGAGCCACAATGACAATGCGATATATGACCTCACCATCGATAACGCCCTCAAGATAAACGACGGTATCGAGATGCAGGATGATGTATACTATTTCTCCGTGACTGGTGACGCAACGCATTACAGCAAGGTCACAAAGACCGAGGTGCCAAACGCAAACATGTTCATTCTGCTCAAGCCCTTTGCGCAGATGATGGGCGGTTACTACGATAAGTACACCCCGGGTGGCGTGTATATCGACCGCACATGGCTTCCCAACGACGGCATGGTCAACGTTGTGTCCGGCCTTTATCCCATCGACAGCAGCTTTAACTGCCTCACAAGCAACGGCAGTCAGGGCTATGCAATCTACGACGGCTACTCGGCAAAGCACTTCAAGGCCGGCGTGTGGAATGTCCTGCCGACGCAGCCGTATGACCACTTGAGTATCGTCGGCGGCATGCTGTCGAACACTAAATACAAGGTCAGATCCCTGTACCTTGACCTCATCGACAACATCACGAGCACCTACGATAATGTCCCGGCAGCGGGCATGAAGCCGTACGGCTTCGGCATTTGGAAAAACGGCAACCTGTGGGGATAATTAATAACTTAGATTTAAATGTGAATTAATTGAAAAACCGTGGTTTTGCCACGGTTTTTCTGTTGAAAATAGGCTGGACTTTTAGTATAATTATAAAACAATCATTTTATAGGGGACAGCATTATGTCGGCATATGTTCAGTTTGAAAAAGTCAGAAAAGTCTATCAGATGGGTGAGGTGCAGATCGAGGCGCTGAGGGATGCAACTTTCAATATCGAAAAGGGCGAGATATGCGTCATTGTCGGCGCATCGGGTGCAGGTAAGACGACGCTTCTCAACATCATAGGCGGCATGGATGAGCTCACCTCTGGCAGGGTCATGCTCGACGGGCAGGAGATATCAAAGTATAACTCAAAGCAGCTCACGACCTACCGCAGATACGATATCGGCTTTGTATTCCAGTTTTATAACCTCATCCAGAACCTGACGGCACTTGAAAATGTCGAGCTTGCGGCGCAGATATGCCGTGACCCTATGGATGCAAGAAAGGTCATTGAGCTTGTCGGCTTAAAGGATAGAGCGAACAATTTCCCTGCCCAGCTCTCCGGCGGTGAGCAGCAGCGTGTTGCGATAGCCCGAGCTTTGGCAAAAAATCCGAAGCTTCTTTTGTGCGATGAGCCGACCGGCGCACTTGACTATAAGACCGGTAAGGCTGTCTTGCAGCTTTTGCAGGATTGCAGCCGCAAAAACGGTATGACCGTCGTCATTATAACGCACAATCAGGCACTAACAGCGATGGCGGACAGGGTGGTGTCAATTAAAAGCGGCACCGTGACCGATGTCACCATTAACCCCAACCCCACCCCGATTGAATTTATTGAATGGTAAGGAAAGCTAAATGAACAAGCAGACGGCAAAATTGACGATACGTGAGATCAAGGGCAGCTTCGGGCGCTATATGGCGATATTCGCCATCATTGCGCTTGGTGCGGGGCTCTTTGTCGGTCTGCGCATGTCAAAGCCGGACTTTATAGAGACCTATGACCGTTACCTGCACGAGACGAATTTTTATAACTTCCGCCTTGTGTCGACCCTCGGCCTTACGCAGGACGATGTTGACGAGGTCTTGAAGCTCGACGGCGTTAAGGACGCCGAGGGCGTTGTAAGCGCAGATTTTCTTTACAATCAAAGTGACGATAAATCCATCGTCGTTGCCGCACAGGAGATACCCGAGCGAATAAACCTCATCGACCTCAAAGCAGGCCGCATGCCGGAAAAGGGCAATGAATGCCTTGCCGACCCGGAAATGTACACAGAGGACGACATCGGCAAGACAATTAAGCTTTCAAAGCAAAATTCCGAGCAGACCATGGATACCTTTGCTTACGACGAGTATACCATTGTCGGCTTGACGGAGACCGTTTTGTACATTAACCTTGAGCGTGGTTCAAGTACCCTTGGCAGCGGCAGTGTTGAGGGCTATATCTACCTGCCGTCGGACGGTTTTTCGGTCGATTACTTCACCGATATCTATGTCACCGTCGATGCCGAGGGCTATGTCTACTCGGACGAGTACAAGGATAACGCCGAAGCGTATGTAAAGCCGCTGGAGCAGTTCATGGCCGAGCGGGCGGTCATCCGATATAACAGCATCATTGACGAGGCAAACGAGAAGCTTGCCGACGCAAAGGCACAGTATCAGTCGGGACTTAATAAGTACGAGCCTGCCAAGGCAGAGTATGAAAGCGGCGTAAAGCAGCTCAAAACCGAGAAGGCAAACGCCGAAGCAAAGCTTGCAAAAGCTAAAAAGCAGCTTGATGATGCAGAGAAAATGCTGCAAGACCCGTCAATTCTGGACGAAAAGCAAGCCGAGCTCGATGCCGCCAAGGCAAAGCTCGACAAGGGCAAGGCAGAGTACGAAAGCGGCGTAAAGCAGTTTGAGACCCGCAGCAAGAGCGCATATCTCGTTGTTGACCGCCAGATAACTACCTATACCAACGCAGTTGAAAGCCGCAAGGCAAATATTGC
>DQDL01000009.1:5802-7620 GCA_003533405.1 Clostridiales bacterium
GAAAGCCGCAAGGCAAATATTGCGCAGCTCAATACTGAGCTTGACGAACTCAACACGCAGCTTGACGAAGCGGTTGCGAACGGACAGACCATCAAGGCGGCAAGCCTCAGAACGCAGATCCGCCTAAGGCAGTCCCTGCTTGAGACGAACGAGCGGGAGCTTGAGCGTGCCGAGAAAAATCTAGCCACGGCTCAGGCCAAAAAGGGCGAGATAGATGCCGAGCTTGCACCATATAAGAAACAGCTTGACGACGCCAAGGCCGAGCTTGACAGCGGCTATGCGCAGGTGAACGCCGGTCAGGCTGAGCTTGACAAGGCGAGAAAGCAGCTCGAGGACGCCCCACAGCAGATAGCGCAGGGCAGGGCGCAGTACGAAAAGTCCAAACAGCAGATGGAGACCGAGTTTGCAAAGGCCGAAAAGAAGCTTGCCGCCGGCAAAAAACAGCTTGATGCGGCAAAGTCTCAGCTTGACTACGCCAAGGCGCAGCTCACCGCCGCCGAGAAGCAGATAAAGAACATGGAGCATGCCGACACCTATGTGCTCGGCCGTGACACCAATATCGGCTATGTCTGCTTTTCAAGCGACACCGATATCGTACAGAGCGTTGCGGGCGTGTTCCCGGTATTCTTTTTCCTCGTTGCGGCGCTCGTGTGCCTAACGACCATGACCCGCATGATTGACGACCAGCGCACGCAGATAGGCATCATGAAAGCCCTCGGCTACAGCTCGTCATCAATAATGCTCAAATACATGATCTATTCCGGCAGCGCAACGCTGTTTGGCAGCATCATCGGCATAGCCGTCGGAGCTTTTGCGTTCCCCGCCATTATTTGGTTCGGCTACGGCACAATTTACAACTTCTCCAGTCTTGTTTACACCATGGACTGGGCACTTGCATTCGGAATGGTGGGCGTGAATCTGCTCGGCATGCTGCTCGTTACATGGTTCTGCTGCGTGAATGAGCTCAGGTGCGCACCTTCGGATCTTATAAGACCCAAAGCACCCGAAGCCGGCAAGCGCATACTTTTAGAACGCATCGGCTTCATTTGGAACCGTCTCAGCTTCATGCAGAAGGTCTCCGTGCGTAATATTTTCCGCTATAAGAAGCGTATATTTATGATGCTCCTCGGCATCGGCGGCTGTACCGCCCTTGTCCTTACGGCGTTCGGCCTCAACGACACGATACAAGGCGTTGTCGATAAGCAATACAGCGATATCGTCCTGTACGACTACGAGGTCTCGCTTGCCTATGACATGACTGCCGATGAGCAGAAAGTTTTCCTCGACGACTGCGGCGATAATGTAGCTGAGGCCATGTTCCTGTACCGCACTAGTGCCGATGTCAGTGCAAACGGCTCAACGAAATCCGTGACGCTCACGGCAAGCAACGGGCAGGGGATAGGCGAGTTTATAAATCTCGTAAACGACGGCGAAGCGGTCGCATACCCCAAAGCCGGCGAAGCGATAATTAACTGTAATCTTGCGAGGATGATGGACATAGATATAGGCGATGAGATAAAGCTCACCACCGCCGACATGGACACACTCACCGTAAAGGTCAGCGGCATTTTCGATAACTATGTCGAAAACCTTGTGTTTGTGAATCTCGACACCTGCACAGAGCAGTGGGGCAGTGCCCCCGAGCTCAAGGCAGCGCTTCTGAAAGCCCCCGAGGGTGCGGATGTGTCGGCTTGCGGAGAGAAGATATCCTCCGTTGACGGTGTGCGTACGATGCAGATGAGCATAAGCTCAAGGGACAGGATAAGCAACATGATGTCGAGCCTTTTGTTCGTCGTTGCGATGATCATCCTCTGCGCA
>DQDL01000053.1:0-1057 GCA_003533405.1 Clostridiales bacterium
AAGCCCCCGGCAAAAAGAGAATGAAGGCCGCAGACTATCTGCTCGGCCACCCGATAAAAGTAGAGGATTAACATGTCCGACAATGCAAGACTGGCCGCCTTGACCGCGTTGGAGCTATGCAGACGAAGCGGTGCGTGGTCATCGGCAGTGCTTGATTCCGTGATAACTAAATATGAGCTTGACTTAAGGTCGGCCGCCCTTGCGTCAAACATTTTTCTTGGCGTTATGCAGAATGTTTTGCTGCTTGACCACTGTATCGATAAAGCCTGCACATCAAAGGGCAAGATCGAGCCCAAAGTTCGTGACATACTGCGCTGTGCGGTCTATCAGATTGCCTTTATGGACAAAATACCCGTAAACGCCGCAGTCAACGAAGCAGTAGAGCAATGCAAAAAGCTTGGTTATTCAAGGGCTTCCGGCTTTGTGAATGCAGTGCTGCGTAAAATTTCCTTGAACAGAGAGGCGGCACTAAATGTCGGAAACAGAGGTAAACCGGAGTATCTGTCCGTAAGGTATAGCCATCCTTTGTGGCTTTGCGAGTACATTGTTAAGCACCACGGATATGAGTTTGCCGAGTGCTTTTTCGCCGAGGATAACCGTGAGCCGCAGACGACTGTGCAGGTCAATTCGCTGAAAACAACAGCCCCGGAATTGCTTGCAAAGCTCAGTGAAAGCGGAGTTGACGCAAAACCGCACCCATGGCTTGAAAATTGCCTGATAGTCAAGGGAAATGTCACGACATTCAATGGTTTTGACGAGGGACTATTCTATGTCCAAGACCCTGCCGCAAGATCGGCGGTGGCGATAGCGGAGCTAAAGCCCGGCATGCAGGTGCTTGATGCCTGCGCAGCTCCGGGCGGCAAGAGCTTTGCCGCTGCGATAGATATGCAAAATAGCGGCAGTATATTGTCCTGCGATCTGTATGAAAAGAAGCTGTCGCTCATAAATCATGGCGCACAGCGGCTTGGCATCGGAATTATTACAACTCAGGCTCGGGATGCAAGAAGTACGATAGATGATAAATTTGATGCAATTATCGCCGATGTCCCGTGCTCGG
>DQDL01000053.1:1259-5645 GCA_003533405.1 Clostridiales bacterium
TTATACGCAAAAAGCCGGATATTCGCTTTAAGTCTGAAACAGACCGCCTTTTGCTGCCGGATATTCAGTATGCGATACTTGATAATCTGTCAAATGCGCTAAAGCCGGATGGCACGCTCATATATTCCACCTGCACGGTGCTTCGTGAGGAAAACGAGGATGTTGTGAGCCGATTTTTGGCCGGACACCCCAATTTTGAAACAGTACGGTTTACTCTGCCTACCGGCAATACTGCCGACGGAATGTACACATTTTGGCCGCATATCGACGGAACGGACGGATTTTTTGTATGCAAACTCAGGAGAAAACAATGAAAGATATAAAATCAATGCTGCCGGAGGAGATAGCAGCCGATTTTGCCGAGCTTGGCGAGCCTAGGTACAGGGCAAAGCAGGTGTACAAGTGGCTGACCCGAGGCGTAGGATCGTTCGATGAGATGAGCGATATCCCAAAGTCACTTAGAGAAAAACTCGAAAAGCAGTACACCATTTATAAGCCCAGGGTCATAAAAAAGCAGGTATCCAAGCTTGATGGTACAATAAAATATCTCTGGGAGCTGCATGACGGCAACGCCGTTGAGACGGTCGTTATGAGCTATAAGCACGGCAACACCGTCTGTGTATCGTCGCAGGTGGGATGCAGGCAAGGCTGCGCATTCTGCGCATCGACGATAGGCGGCCTTGTTCGCTGCCTTGAGCCGTCGGAGATACTCGATGAGGTGCTGTTTTCCCAGATAGACTCGGGTAAACAGATATCCAATATCGTGCTGATGGGCATAGGCGAACCGCTTGATAACTTCGACAATGTCGTGAGATTTCTAAAGCTTGTTAACGACCCCGACGGCATGAATATCGGCATGAGGCATATATCGCTTTCCACCTGCGGCATAACCGAACGCTTTGATGAGCTGGCTGACCTTAACTTGCAGCTTACCTTATCTGTGTCGCTCCATGCACCGGACGATGAGACCCGCTCAAAAATCATGCCTGCTAACCGCGGTCGTGGTGTTGAAGAGCTCATGACATGCTGCAAGAGGTATTACGAGAAAACCGGACGGAGAATTTCGTTTGAGTATATAATGATAGACGGTGTTAACGACACTGAGTATCACGCACGGTTGCTTTCAAAGCACGCAAGAAGTGTGTGCGCCCACGTAAACCTCATACCCATGAACCATGTCGATGAGCGTGAGTTTCGGCCGTCGACCCCGGGACACATGAAGGCATTTATCAAGATACTTGAGGATAACGGCGTTAATGTTACGGTAAGAAGAAAGCTCGGCAGCGATGTCGATGCATCGTGCGGTCAGCTGCGAAGAAAAATTCAGAAGGGCAAGGAATGCTAATGAACAGTTTTGGTGTTACCGATAGAGGTAAAGTCAGAAGCGAAAATCAGGATAGCTATATAGTTGAACGCTGCGACAAGCGAAAATGCGTTGTCGCAGTCATCTGCGACGGTATGGGCGGTGCAAAAGCTGGCGATCTCGCAAGCCAGCTGTCGAGCAAGGCCTTTGTCAGCAGAGTATTTGAAGCTCTTGTTGCACCGAGATTTTTTGTTGGCAATCAGGAGAAGCTGCTTCGGGAAAGCTGCGACGATGCCAACGGCGTCGTCTATGAATACTCACGCTTTGATTCGAATTACAACGGCATGGGCACGACCCTTGTCGGCGGAATTATCACCAAACGAAAGGCTTTTCTTGTCAATGTCGGTGACAGCAGAGCGTACTATCTTACGAAAAGTGAGATAAAACAGATATCCAAGGACCACTCTTATGTTGAGGAGCTTGTCGCAATGGGTGCAATCACGAAGGAGGAGGCCAGAACTCATCCTAAAAAGAACATAATCACCAAGGCACTCGGCGTTGACAGATCGGTTAAGGCTGACTATTATGAGCAGACGCTTCATATGGGCGACGGGATTCTGCTTTGCTCGGACGGACTATCCAACATCGTAACCGATGCTGAGATGCTCGATGCGTTCAGACGCTATAGCACGCCCGAGCGGGTCTGCGATTATTTGCTGAACCTCGCTCTGGACAGGGGTGCAAGGGATAATGTCTCCGTTGTTCTCGTTAAGATTTGATATTTGTAGGTGCTGCTATGGAAAAAAGTACTGATAAATATATAGGTAAGATACTCGATGACAGGTATGAGATACTTGAGCTCATTGGGACGGGTGGCATGGCAAATGTCTATAAGGCACTGTGTCACAGGCTAAACCGTTACGATGCGGTCAAGATAATGCGTGACGATACTGCGGCGGACGAATGCTTCAGAAGGCGCTTTAGGACCGAGTCGCAGGCAGTCGCAATGCTGTCGCACCCGAACATCGTTTCGGTGTACGATGTGAGCCACAACGAGAATATTGAATACATCGTCATGGAACTTGTTGACGGTATCACCTTGAAGCAATACATGAAAGAGCACGGTGCTCTGCCCACCGATGAGGTGCTCAATTTCAGTATCCAGATCGCACGGGCGCTTGCGCATGCGCACAGTAAGGGCATTATCCACCGTGATATCAAGCCGCAGAATGTAATGCTTTTAAAGGACGGACTTATAAAGGTTGCTGACTTCGGCATTGCCGCATTGCAAAACGACATTGAGGAATCGACCAACGAGACCGTCGGCTCTGTGCATTATATCGCACCCGAGCAGGCGAGGGGCGCAGCCGCCGATGCAAGAAGTGATATATACTCGCTCGGCATAGTCATGTACGAGATGATGACCGGCAGGCTGCCGTATGTCGGCAAGTCAGATATTGAGGTCGCAGTCAAGCACATGAACACCGAGGCTGTGCCGCCACGCTCCATCGTTCCAGAAATTCCCGAGGAGCTTGAGCGTATTTGCCTCAAGGCTATGGCAACGGATATTAACGGCCGCTATCAGTCGGCGGGCGAGCTGCTCGGTGAGCTTGAGAGGTTCAGAAAGCATCTTTCCGAGACAAAGCCTGATGTATCGTCTCTGGGTATCAATACGGAAAAAATCGAAGTTGAGGAGACCGGCAGGCGCAGAAAAAAGCCCAAGAATAAGAGTAAATTTGCCCTTGGCTCGGGTGTAATCGCAGTTTTGATACTCATTATTCTTGTGCTCGTGTTCGTTAACGGATATTTTATCAAGGATCTGTTCTCCACACCCGACAAGGTCGAAGTGCCGAATTTCATCGGCAGAGTTTGCGACGATGTGACCAATGACGCCGATTATAAGAGCAAGTTCAAGTTCACCGTCACCTTCAAGGTTGACCCCGATCACGACTCCGGCATAATCATTGAGCAGACCCCGAGCGAGGGCGAGAGCAAGACCATAAAGAATAAGGATGACAGGATAGATGTCGAGCTTGTTGTTGCCGGCGATGTGGTACCCGATGAAGTAAACGGTGAGAAGATCGTCCCTGATATCGTCAACAAGGAGTTAAACGAGGCTATACAACTCGTAAAAAAAGCAGGGTTTAAGTACGAGGTAAACGAAGCCCCGTCGCCCAGCATCACCAAGGACTATGTTATATATTCAAGTCCGGCAGCAGGCGAGTCTGCCAAGGCAGGCTCTGTTGTGACCATAACCGTCAGCACAGGTCCAGAGGAGGAGCTGACAGTTGTTCCGAAGCTTGTCGGTCTGTCAAAATCAGCAGCTATCGATAAGATAGAAAGCAGCAAGCTCAGTGTCGGCTCTGTTGAGACCGTCGACAGCGAATACGAGGCCGGAACCGTCATTTGGCAGAGCCTTGAGGCCGGAAAGAGCGTCACAGCCCGCACGAAGATCAGCATTCAGATATCCTCCGGCAAGACCGGCAGCGAGGCTTAATGCATGGATGGGACGATAGTCAAGGCTCTCAGTGGCTTTTATTATGTCAGCTGCGATGAGCATGTATACGAATGTAAAGCAAGGGGCAAGTTTAGGCTCGACGGCACCTCACCCCTAGTTGGTGATAAGGTCAGCTTTGCTATAGATCAAAACGGAAAAGGCTTTATAGAAAAGGTTTTTGACCGAAAAAACAGCTTTATAAGACCAGCCGTCGCAAATATTGATGCTTTGGTTTTTGTTGCCGCCAACACGAACCCCGTCACTGACCCATTTCTTATAGACCGTGTATCGGTCATTGCCGAGGAAGCGGGCTGTGAGCTCATTGTCTGCATCAATAAGGTCGACATTGACCCCGCCGATGAGCTCTACGCCATATACACAGGCTCCGGCTTCACAACGGTGCGCACCAGCGCAGCAACAGGCGAGGGCATTCCCAAGCTCAAAGCGGCGCTCAAGGGCAAGATATGCGCCTTTACTGGCAACTCCGGTGTGGGCAAATCGAGCATATTAAACTCGATAGTTCCCGAGTTTAACATTGAGGTCGCCGCCGTGAGCAACAAGCTCGGCCGCGGCAAGCACACGACCC
>DQDL01000053.1:5843-8139 GCA_003533405.1 Clostridiales bacterium
CCCGCCATGTTGAGCTGTACAACATCGGTGATGGCACCTATATTGCCGACACCCCGGGCTTTGCCTCTTTTGATATCGAGATGATGCAAACCATCGATAAGCAGGAACTGCAGCACGACTTCAGAGAGTTCAAAGAATATCTCGGCAGCTGCCGCTTTAACGACTGCGCCCATTTGAAAGAACCCGGCTGCGCCGTGACCGAGGCGCTGCAAAGAGGGGAGATACTTCAAAGCCGCTATCAGTCGTACAAGCGCCTGTATGAGCTGAGCGCTCAAAATAACTTTTGGGAGACCAAATAATTACTCCGCCTTCCGCATAGAGTTTAGTAACGCTGTGCAGGGAGGCGGTTTTTTGCATAAAGGTGGACATTCGATCATTGCCATGATCGCAATACTGCTCGGAATAGTCATAATCTTATCCCTCGTTTTGCCGTCTCAATTTTGGTGGTTTGCCTTGGCGGCCGGCCTTATCTCGTTTGGGATATGGCTCAACAGGTGCAGATAAGCGAATATTGCTAAACTTGGCCACATAAGATGTACAAATACAATGGCAAGGGAGACGCTTATGGATATTTCACTGGAACGAAGGTTTTTAAGCAGCTTTAAGCTGATAGGCAGCGGCAAAAAGGTTTGCGATATCAGCTCTGATATCGTTGTACCCGACACTAAAGAGGACATCCTCCGAGTTATAATGACAAACGCCGAGTATTCGATACGCTCAAAGGATGTTGAGGCCGGCAGGGTTGTGGTGCACGGTGAGCTTAAGGTGACCGCAGTATATGTCCCAGAATCGGGAGAGGGGCTCGGCACACTAAGCACGGACATTCCCTTTGAGTGCGAGTTCGAGGTAAGCTCCGCCGACAGCGGCTGTGCGGCTGTTGCCGAGCTTAGCGTTATCTCGGTCGATACTCGGATACTTAACCCGAGAAAAGTCATGATAAACGCCCAAGTCGGCGTAAGCCAAAAATGCTACTGCAACTGCGATTTCAGCTGGTACACCGCACCGGCGGAAGCCCCGAAGAATACATTCTTTAGGAACAGCAGCGCCGATATCAGGCTCATTGATCTTGTTTCCGAAAAGACCTTTTCACTGGAAAACGACTTTGCGACGGTGGGCATTGATGATGGAGCGCAGCTTATTTCAGCCCCCGTTTCATTCTGCACCGACTCAGCTGAGGCTGTCGGGTCAAAGCTTATAGTTAAAGGCCACGCCGACATTAAGACGGTGTTTTGCAGCGGAACAAATATTCAAACCGCCGAGACAACGCAGAGCTTTTCGCAGATATTTGAGCTTCCCGAGCGGGATATCGTGCCAGACTACACGGTCAGCATTTTGCCGACAGGTGATTTTTTCGAGCTAAACGACGGCAAAGTCTCATTTGAGATACACGCCGTAATGCAGATAGTCTGCACCGAGATGAAAACGATCGACTTCGTTGAGGATGCATATGTTTGCGGTGCCGAAACGACCCTTGAAGAGGAGGATAGGACTGTCTGCATAAGTGAAAGGATGCTTTGCGAGACCGAAAGCTCCCAGCTTACTCATACCGCCGACTTTGATATCGAAAAGATGCTTTACATGTCCGCTATCATCGGGACCCCGAAGCTGTCTGACAACGAACTTACCGTGCCGCTGACGGTCGAAGCTATCTGCGCATCGGTCGATGAGCAGATACGCTCAGTCAAACTCCACGGAAACGCAAATTTTGAGCTTGAGACTGAGGAAAACGAGACTATAGACAGTATCTCGGTATGCATCTCATCCCTCAAATCAAACATCAACGGCAAAGACTTGACCGTCACCTCGGCCGTTGCAGCGCAGATACGGCTAAAGCAGTGCCGCACGCTGCAAATCGTAAGCTCCATGACTGTCAACGAGCCTGAAGCGAACACCCCGACTCCGTCTGTGTACATGTGCATGGCGCAGACAAACGACCTCTGGGACATCGCAAAACGCTATAGCTCCGACATAGACATGATAATTGCCCTAAACGAATTAGAAGAGGACAGCAATATAGTCGGCAGACTGCTTATAATTCCGAGAAAAAAATAATATGAAAAAGCTCCGCAATGCGTTGCATTACGGAGCTTAAACTATATTCGGTTTACCAAGTAACGCTGCCGGTGCTGTCCAGCGGAGCGATGCTTATGAAGGTTTTGCCGACGCCGAGGGCAAGGGGAGTGCCATCAGTGAGGGTGTAGTGGAAGTTATCGTTGCGGTCTGCACGCTCCCACTTGATCTCAACATACTTGCCGCCGTTACAGAAGAAGCCTGTGCCGGAACCGACGAGGTTCAT
>DQDL01000015.1 GCA_003533405.1 Clostridiales bacterium
CGACATAGCCCGGGGGCGAGCCGATGATCCTCGAAACGGAGAACTTCTCCATAAACTCGGACATATCGAGCCTTATAAGCGACTCGGGACTGTCAAAAAGGTCGGCCGCAAGGCGCTTTACAAGCTCGGTCTTACCGACACCGGTGCCGCCGACAAATATAAAGCTCGTCGGCTTGCGCTTTGCCTTGAGCCCAATGCGGCTGCGCTTGATTGCGGCGCAAACGGCATCGACCGCTTCGTCCTGACCGACGATGTGCGCACGCAGTCTGTCGCCAAGCTCGGCAAGGCGTTCAAACTCATCCTCACGGATCGAGGATGCCGGTATCTTCGTCCAAAGCTCGATTATGCGGGCAAGGTTATCCATCGTAAGCTCGGGCTTGCCCTCAAGCTCTAGCGAGGTTATCTCCTGCTCACGCTGCATCTCCTTGCTGCGGAGCTCCGCTATGCGCTCATAGCGCTTGTCGAGCACCTCGTCGGTGAGCTCGCCGCCGTCGGGAGCGTCGGCGCTCATGAGAGCTTCACGCTCAAAGCGCAGATCGTCAAGATCCTTTCTCGCCTCGGCAAGGCGGATTATATTCTTATCCTTGAGGTTAACATCCGAGCTTGCCTCGTCAATGAGGTCTATAGCCTTATCCGGCAGGAAACGGTCGGTTATATAGCGCTCGGAAAGTTTCACGGCCTCGGCGCACATCTCGTCGGAAATGGTGATGCCGTGGTAGTCCTCGTAATAGTGCTTGATGCCCTTTAATATCTCGATGCTGTCGGATATAGACGGCTCGTTTATAGTCACGGGCTGGAAGCGGCGCTCAAGCGCCGTGTCCTTTTCGATGTGCTTGCGGTACTCGGCAAAGGTAGTCGCACCGATGACCTGTATCTCGCCTCTTGACAGGGCGGGTTTGAGGATATTTGCCGCATTCATGCTGCCCTCGGCATCGCCTGCGCCGACGATGTTGTGCACCTCGTCGATGACGAGGATGACATTGCCCTGCTTGCGAATCTCCTCAATGAGCCCCTTCATGCGGCTTTCAAACTGACCTCTGAACTGTGTGCCCGCAACCAGTGCGGTAAGGTCAAGCAGGTATACCTCCTTGTTGCGCAGCTTATAAGGCACCTTGTCCATGGCTATGCGCTGGGCAAGGCCCTCGGCAACGGCGGTCTTGCCGACGCCGGGCTCGCCGATAAGGCAGGGATTATTCTTCTGGCGGCGGTTGAGTATCTGAATTACCCGCTCAAGCTCCTCCTCACGGCCGATCATATTATCGAGCTTGCCCGCCCTTGCACGGTCGGTGAGGTTGATGCAGTAGTTATCCAAAAACTTTTTCTTCGCCGGTCGGCCGCCCTCGGGCTTATCCTTGGGTGCTTCCGCGCCGCCCTCGGCTGTATTGTTGGCGTTTTGGCCGTTCTGACCGCCGAAAAGGCGGTTTAAAAACGGGAAGGTCGCAGTCTTGCCGTCATCATCCGAGTCATCGGAAGTGCCGTCAATGTCCATGAGGCTCTCAACGCCGTTGAGGGCGTTCATCATGTCGCCGCTCAGGCTGTCAAGATCCTCGTCGGAAATGCCCATCTTCTCCATCATCTCGTCAACAGGCTTTATATGAAGTTCACGGGCGCACTTGAGGCAGAGCCCTTCGTTTTTCGTCTCGTTGCCCTCCATTTTCGTGATAAACACGACGGCCACATTTTTACCGCAGCGTGAACACATTTTAACTTGCATAATTGTACCCCCTTTTAAGGTCGTAAATGCTTATATGATCTTACTTAATATCGGCCGTTTTGACCTCCGTGCCGGATATGAGCACGGCATCGCTTGACCTGAGAAGTGCCGTCTGTGCGCCGGTCTGCTCCGCTTCAAGCTCAAGGCTCAAGCTATCGTCATAGCACAGCAGCTTATTCTGCGTAAGGCAAAGGAGCTTGCCGTTTGCGAAGTCGAAGCTCTCTATCTCCGCACCGGGCTTGGCTGTGCCGACAAGGTTTGCGGAGCTGTCGATGCTGACGAGCGTTCCCGCCCCGCCGTAGCTGTGGGCCCGCAGTTCCAAAACGGTATTGTCTCCGCATACTGCGTACATGTCCAAGAAGTTGCCGTCAAAGGAATATTCGCCCTCGGCTTTGCCGGTATCGGAGCAGAGATATAGCCTATCCGAAGCTATACAGCACACTCTTTCACCCAGCCAGCAGATATCGTCAAAAACCGTCTGATCGGCTGCAAACGAGCCTTGCTCATCGGTGCTGTCGAGCTTAAAAAGCTTGACGACGCTGCCGTTTTCGCCCGAGACGAGCACCGCAAGCCGCTCCCCGTCCGGCGATACCGCCGCCTTGACGACCCAGTTATCGGCCGAGAGCCACTTGTACGCCTCGGTCTTATCCGCAGCGTACACGGTGACGGAGCCTTTATAGCCCGCTTCCTCGGTGCACAGCGCCAAATGGCCGCTTCGGCTGAGGTCGGCGGAGATTATATTGTTTTTTGCATCGAGCGCAGAGCCGTCAAGGTACACAAGCTTCGTTCCGCCGATATCGTACACGACCGCATTATCTGCGTTTTCGCACACGGCGGGATATTTAAAGTTGCAGGACTTATCGACCACCGCTTCGCCCTTTGCGTCAAATACTCTGACGCTCGTGGTGGTGGCCGTCATGAGGCTGTCGCCGACGGCGGCGTAGCACTGGTGCGCTCCCGTCCCGATATAAAAGCTTTCGATCGGCTTTTCGGCCGTGCAGCCGGTCAAGACAAGGCTCAGGGCCAGTACGGCGGCAATAGTCAGTTTCTTCATCGTTAGTCCTTTATCATCATTTGTCCGGCAGGGCCGTCATACCAAACACGGTTCAGGTACAGTCCCTGCGGCGGCATGGTAGGCCCCGTGAGCCTGCGATCGCCGATCTCAAGCAGGTGCGGGATATCCTCGGGTAAAAGTTTGCCGTAGGATGCGTAGACCATCGTGCCGACCATGGCACGGCACATGTTGTACAAAAATCCGTCGGCGCAGATGGATACCGTTATGAGGTCGCCCTTCTTTTCCGCCCTGCACCAATAGACGGTGCGAACGGTGGTCTTAGTCTCCGTGCCGAGCGAGCGCACGGCCGCAAAATCATGCGTGCCCTCAAAGGCCTTGGCCGCCCGCTTCATGAGCTCGATATCAAGGCTCGACGGGTAAAAGCACGCCCGCTTTTCCAAGAACGGATCTCGGATATTGCTGTTATAGATTTTATAGATGTACTCCTTTTTTATGCAGGAGGAAATGGCGTTGAACTCGTCCGAAACCTCGACGGCATCGAGCACCGAAATGTCGTCCGGCAGGCGGGAGTTTGCCGCCAGCGCAAAGCGGTCGATGGGTATGCGGCAGTCGGTGCGGAAGTTTGCGCAGTAGTTTAATGCATGCACACCGGCATCCGTGCGTCCGCAGCCGGTGACCTTGACCGGATGCCCGCAAATTTTACTCAGCGCCTCCTGCACCGTTTGGCACACGGAGATCTCTGTTTTCTGCACCTGCCAGCCGTGGTATCTGCTGCCGTCATATCTTATTTTCAGGGCGATATTTCTCATAGCTTACAGTCCGAATTTCTTCAATACGAATATGACCGCCAAAAACGCAGCGCCAAGGAAGAGTGCCAAAAAGTCGACGCCCTGCATCCTGAGTGTTTTCATTCTCGTTCTGCCCTTGCCGCCGTGGTAGCAGCGGCTTTCCATGGCAACGGCAAGCTCGTCTGCCCTGCGGAAGGACGAGACAAACAGCGGCACGAGTATCGGCAGCAGTGCCTTTGCCCTTTGCATGAGATTGCCGGTCTCAAAGTCAGCACCCCTTGCCTTTTGAGCGGACATTATCTTGTCCGTCTCCTCGATGAGCGTCGGGATAAAGCGCAGCGCCATGCTCATCATCATGCTCATCTCGTGCACGGGAACTTTGATTTTCTTCAAGGGATTGAGCAGTATCTCAAGGCCGTCGGTGAGTGCGATGGGGCTCGTGGTGTAGGTCAGAAGGAAGGTACCGACTATGAGGAGGATTATCCTCACAGACATCATGACCGCCTTGGCGATGCCCTCCCAAGTGATTATCCAGCCCTCGATTATGGGCGTGCCCTTGGTGTAGAAAATGTTCAGCAGCGCCGTCAGGATGATGATGAATATAACGGGCTTCAGGCCCTTGAATGCCGCAGCGGGGCGAATTTTCGACACCGCCATGCACAGCCCCGTGATAATAACGACGAATGCGTAGCTCCACCAGCCGACGGCGTTAAAAAGCCCCACGATGTAAACGATGACTAGAAGCAGCTTTGTTCTTGGGTCCAAGCGATGGGCGACGGTGTCGCCGGGGAAATACTGGCCTAGGGTTATGTCTTTGAGCATCACTCACCCCTCCTTTTAAGCGCCACGAGGGCTTTTTCAAGCTGCTCATTGGTGTAGATGGAGTTTGGAAGCCTTAGGCCGAGCTTTTTAAGCTCCATGGCAAGCTCCGTTGCCGCCGGAACGGCAAGACCGATGCTCCGCAGCTCCTCGGGCTGCGAGAACACCTCCTCGGGCGTGCCGTCAAAGCGGATAGCGCCGTGGTTAAACACCACAAGGCGGTCGGCAAGGCGTGCGACATCGTCCATGCTGTGGCTCACGATGATGACCGTTGAGCCGGTCTGCGTGCGGTAGTCGCAGATGTTGCGCAGTATCTGCTCGCAGCCTGCGGGGTCTAGTCCCGCCGTCGGCTCGTCGAGAATGAGAACGCCCGGGCGCATGGCGATAACGCCCGCAATGGCGACCCTGCGCTTCTGGCCGCCGGAAAGCTCGAGCGGCGACTTTTCAAACTGCTCGTCCGGCACGCCGACAAAGTGCGCCGCTTCACGCACACGCTCGTCTATCTCCGCCTCGCTCAGTCCCATATTCTTGGGGCCGAAGGCGATATCGGCATACACCGTCTCCTCAAAAAGCTGATACTCCGGGTACTGGAACACGAGCCCGACCTTATGGCGGACATTCTTTGCCGTAATTTTATCGGCGTTTATGTCCTCGCCGTCGACCGTGACCGTGCCGGATGTCGGCTTGAGCAGAGCATTCAGGTGCTGGATAAATGTCGACTTGCCCGAGCCCGTGTGACCGATAAGTCCCACGAACTGTCCGTGCGGTATCTCAATATTTATATCGTCTATTGCGACCTTTTCAAAGGGCGTGCCTGCGCTGTAAACATGACGCAGGGCGCTCACCTTAATATCTGACATGGTTCGTTATCCTATTTCCTTTGCGATTTGTTCTGCGCAGTCGACAATGCCGAGCGCCGTCAGAGGCAAATTGAAGCCTTCCTTATTGAGCCGCCACATGAGCTCCGTCGTCGCCGGAACGGCAAGTCCCTCGCTGTGCATGAGCTCGACCTGCGAGAACACATCCTGCGGCGTTCCGTCGGCGACAACATCGCCGTTTGACATGACGATGAGCCTGTCGGCATCTATGCACTCGGACATATGATGCGTTATCAATACGATAGTTATCCCCTTTTCACGGCAAAGCTTCGTGACGGTGTCGATGACCTCACGGCGACCCTTTGGGTCGAGCATGGCGGTCGGCTCGTCGAGAACAATGACCTCCGGCTGCATGGCGATAACACCCGCTATAGCGACACGCTGCTTCTGTCCGCCGGACAAAAGGTGCGGCGCATGGAGCCTGAATTCGTACATATCAACGGCCTTGAGTGCATTGTCCACCCGCTCCCGAATTTCCGCCGGTTCAACGCCTAAATTCTCCGGTGCAAAGGCCACATCGTCCTCAACGACATTTGCGACTATCTGATTATCGGGGTTTTGGAACACCATCCCCACTGTGCTGCGAATTTTCAGCAAATTATTCTCATCGGCGGTGTCGATACCGTCGATCAGCACCTTGCCCTCGGTAGGCAGCAATATGGCATTCAGGTGCTTTGCAAGCGTCGACTTGCCCGAGCCGTTGTGCCCGAGCACGGCGACAAAGCTGCCCCGCTCAATTTCCAAGCTCACACCCTTGAGGCTCTCGGCATCGTCGCCCGGGTAGGTGTAATGCAGGTTTTCTATTTTTATAACTGAACTCATTTATTATTTCTCCCAGCGGCAGGTCGCTCCGCAAGGCAGGACAAGACCGCTGTCGGTCACGGGAAGTCCCAGCTCACGGCTGTCGGAATGACCGCCGAATTTCTTTGTAAAAATACTCTCGGTGACATAGGAAAGGACCGATGCCGATAACCCCGTTGTATACGAATTAATGATGACAAACAGCGGATCGTCGGACAAAACGCCTGTGCACAGTGACACGAACGGCCACAGGTTCTGCTCAAGCTTCCATATCTCTCCGCCCGGGCCCCTGCCGTAGGACGGGGGATCCATGATGATAGCGTCATACCTCCTGCCACGGCGGATCTCACGCTCAACGAATTTTGCGCAGTCATCGACTATCCAGCGGATAGGCGCATCGGCAAGTCCGGAGGAAACAGCGTTTTCCTTCGCCCAAGACACCATGCCCTTGGCAGCGTCGACATGACAAACGCTTGCACCGGCCTTGGCGCAGGCAACGCTGGCAGCGCCCGTATAAGCAAACAGGTTCAGAACATTTATGGGTCTGCCAGCCTTGCGGATCTTGTCCATTGCGAAGTCCCAGTTGCACGCCTGCTCGGGGAAAAGTCCCGTGTGCTTGAAGTTCATGGGCTTGACATTGAATGTCAGCTCGCCGTAATTTATCTTCCAGCTTGCGGGCAGACCGCCCTTGTCCCACGAGCCGCCGCCGGTCTCAGAGCGACGATAGCGTGCGTCACGGCAATTCCAGCGCTCGTCTGTACGGGGCGTGTCCCATATCGCCTGCGGGTCGGGGCGCACGAGGTAATAGCTGCCCCACCGCTCCAGCTTTTCACCCTTTGAGCAGTCAAGGAGCTCAAAATCCTGCCATTTATCCGAAAGCCACATATTCTTAAACCATTCCTAGCGATTATAATTAGACATTGTATTTTATCATTATATATTTATTTTTGCAACGAGAATTTCGGCGAAAAACAAATATGTTGACAAACCGCCGTTTGCTGTGTATGATAACTGTATGAGAACAAGCCACACAGTTAATAACACTTGGAGGTAATGAACATGATCAGCGTGAACTTCCGAGATCCACGCCCGATATACGAGCAGATAAAGGACAATCTGCGCCGTCTTATCGTGACGGGTCTGCTGCCGACAGGCAGCAAGCTGCCCTCGGTGCGTGAGATGGCCTCCGACCTCGCCATCAACCCCAGCACCATTCAGCGTGCCTACCGTGAGCTTGAGGCGGAGGGTTACATCAGCTCGCAGCCCGGCAAGGGAAGCTTCGTCTGCGCTAAAGACGGTGTGGACGAGACCCGTAAAAACGAGCTTCTCGGCAAATTTGACGAGCTTGTTACCGAGCTCGGCTACATCGGCGTTGATAAGCCTCAGCTTATTGAGCGACTGAAAGGAGAATAAGCCCATGATCGAAGTCAGAAATGTCATAAAGGAATTTGACGGCTTCCGTGCTCTTGATGACCTGAGCATGACCGTGCCGACAGGCTCTGTGTACGGCCTTGTGGGGCCCAACGGTGCAGGCAAGTCGACCATCATCCGCCACCTGACCGGCATCTACCGTCAGGACGCAGGCGAGATAATGATAGACGGTGCGCCCGTGTTTGAAAATCCCGAGGTCAAAAGCCGCATCGCTTATATCCCCGACGATATCTTTTACTATGCAAACGCTTCCATCCGTGAGATGATGGATTTTTACAGGAGCATCTACCCGCATTTTGACGCAGAGCGCTTTAAGAAGCTTAGCGATGTGTTCGGCCTTGACCCGAAGCGCCAGATGCGCAGGCTCAGCAAGGGCATGCAGAAGCAGGCGGCGTTTTGGATCGCCGTGTCGCTGCGCCCCGAGATACTCATCTTGGACGAGCCTGTCGACGGCCTTGACCCCGTCATGCGCCGCCAGATATGGAGCATCATCATGGCTGATGTCGCCGAAAACGGCACAACGGTGCTCGTTTCCTCGCACAATCTGCGCGAGCTTGAGGATGTGTGCGACAGTGTGGGCATCATGAACAAGGGCAAGATCATGATAGAGCGCAGCTTAAACGAGCTTCAGGAGAACATAGTTAAAATCCAGCTTGCCCTGCCCGACGGCGAGAGCTTGCCCGAGGGACTCGACATTCTGCATAAGTCCAATACCGGCCGTTTGCAGTCGCTCATCATGCACGGCACGCAGGAAGAGCTGACGGAGAAGCTGCAAAGCGCACATCCGCTTTTCATCGATGCCGTGCCGCTTACCCTTGAGGAGATATTCATTTACGAGCTTGGAGGTGCTGACTATGAAGTCAAAGATATCGTTCTTTAACGCCGGTATTTTCAAAAGTATGCTCAAGCGCTTCTGGCCGCTGTGGACAGCCTATTTTGCCGTATGGTTCATGTGCCTGCCGCTCCCCTCTCTTGTGGCAAGGCTTCAGGGCGTCAAGGAATCGGCTGTCACAGTGGTCGCTGCCGCAATGAAAACGAGCGTGGAAGCAAGCGTCGTCTCCGGTTTCTTAATGGGAATCCTTGCGGCAATGGCGGTTTTCGGTTTCCTATATAACTCACGCAGCTGCGGCATGATCGCCTCGACTCCCGTTCGCCGTGAGGCGGTGTTCTGCTCGGCGTATCTTGCCGGTGCACTGCCGGTGCTTGCCGCTAACCTGCTCATCGCCGTGCTCAACTGGCTGTTCACCCTCAGCAGCGGCATCGAAGGCTCCTGCATTTTCAAGATGAACTACATTTTGTTCGCCGTGAACTCCATGGAGTTTCTCATCTTCTTCTCCATCGCCGCATTTATCGCCATGCTGACGGCAAACATCGTTGCGTTGCCCGTCCTCTACCTTATATTTAATTTTGTGTTTCTCGGCATGGAATATGTCGTGCGCATGCTCTACTGCATGTTCGTGTTCGGCTATAACGAGCTTCCCGACTGCATTCTGGAGTTCATGTCGCCGCTTATCTACCTGTTTACACGCATTGGTCTGAGCGCCACGAAAACGGCGGTCACGCTCACGAACTGGTCTGCACTGCTCGGCTACATCATTGCAGCCGTCGTGCTCACGGTCGCAGCGCTGCTGCTGTACCGCAAGCGCCGCATGGAGTCTGCCGGTGATGTTATCGCCGTCAAGTCCCTGCGTCCGGTATTCAAGTTCTGCGTCACGGCATGCTCTGCTCTGTGCTTCGGTCTTTTGTTCTTCGTTATCATAAGCTCACTGTTCACAAGCCTCTCGACATCGATGCTCGTTTTGTCCGCCGGTCTTATCATCGGAGCGTTCATCGGCTATTTTGCTTCCGAAATGCTGCTTAAAAAGAGCTTCCATGTCTTTAAAGGCAGCTGGAAGGGCTTTGTCATCACTGTTATACTGTGCATAGTTTTCGCCTTCGTCTGCGTGACGGATCTGTTTGACCTGTCCTCGCAGCTTCCCGATGCCGATGACATTGAAATGATAGTTTGCAGCCGTGAGAGCGGCGGCTATAATGTGACCGAACGCTCGGATATCGATGCTATGCTCGATGTCAACAAGGCTATAATCGCCGACCGAGACAAGTATGAGAGTCTTGACAATACGGATCTTGAAAACACCGGCTATGTGAGTATCCGATACAAGCTCAAGGACGGTCGTGTCATTTGCCGCGGGTATACCCTGCTTATCGATGATAACTACAAAGCGTATTACAAGGTGCTCAGCTCGAAAAATGTCATCAATGATATCTTTACTCCGGAGATACCCGTCACGGTGCAGAATGTGTACAGTGCATCGTTTGTGTACCCCTCCGGCTCCGACGAGCTGAACTCGATATCGCTCACCCCAGAGCAGGCAGTCGATTTTTATGAAAATGCGCTGATGAAGGATATCGAAAACGGTGCGAAAAAGCCCCGCATCCCCGAAATGAACGGCACTGCCAACACCGACCTTCCCGATTCGTATGTCTACATTGAGCTTGTCACCGTTCCCGAGGGCAG
Source organism: Clostridiales bacterium (assembly GCA_003533405.1). Lineage (GTDB taxonomy): Bacteria > Bacillota > Clostridia > Oscillospirales > Oscillospiraceae > F23-B02. Next base: position 9,965 of record DQDL01000015.1, read on the forward strand.
CATCATGGATGAGACCTACGACAGCTTGGTCGTCAACATTGACCCCGACTGCACCGAGTGCATTGCATGGCTCAAGGCAAATCTCAACATAGATCTTAACAATATAGACCTATGAGTTAAAAAAATAGTAATAGTCGCCCATATGGCGGCTATTACTATTTATAATTAATTCCTTTTTTGTTCATGCCTTTGTCATATTATCAGGTTATTATATAGGCACTCAAATATGAGAGGCGAAGACAATCATGGAAGACCGTAAAGATGAAATTAACAGCAGCAAAAACATCTCGGAGGCTGAAAATCTAAGCTCTGAGACCGAGAGCGCTCAGGAAGCCGAGAGCAGCGCTTCGGCACCGTCCGTCTCCGATGACGGCGAGTACCACTTCGCAAGACCCGAGCAGAATCTGTATGAGGATGCCGAGTTCGTTCCCTGCGGAGAGGACACGGAAGTCCCAAAGTACTATGTTCCCTCGGAGAAGAAGCCCAAGGAAGAAAAGCCGAAGGACAAGAAGGCCGCTCCGAAATCAAAAAAGCGCTTTGTTAAGCTTGCGTGTGCCTGCCTTGCGTGTGCACTTATCGGCGGTGCAGTCGGCGGCGTTGTGTCGTGGAAAGTCCTCGACAATAACAGCTCGACCCCCGAGGCGACGAGCAAGCCCATCTCCGCCGGCACCAGCGGCTCATCCATCAGCTCAAATACCGGCAGCTCGACCGATATCTACTCGCTCGGCTGCAAGCAGGCGGTCGGTATCACGACCGAGGTCACGACCACCAACTGGTTCGGCCAGACGAGCTCAAGTGCAGTTTCCGGCTCCGGCTTCGTAGTTACCGCAGACGGATATATCGTCACCAACTACCATGTCATTGAGGCCGCATATCAGCGCAACTACAAGGTCTCTGTCATGTTCTACGACGGCAAGACCTATGACGCCACCATCGTCGGCGTTGAGGAAACAAACGACATTGCCGTTTTGAAGATCGATGCTAGCGGTCTCACCCCCGTTGAGATAGGCGACAGCGAGAGCATTCAGGTCGGTGAAGAGGTCTACGCCATCGGCAATCCCCTCGGCGAGCTCGCATTCACCATGACCACCGGCCATGTCAGTGCGCTTGACCGTAAGATCACCACCAGCGAAAGCTCCAGCGCCATCAACATGTTCCAGTTTGATGCTGCCGTCAACTCCGGCAACTCCGGCGGTCCTCTGTATAATGCCGAGGGCAAGGTCATCGGCATCGTCACCGCAAAGTACAGCTCCACCGGTGTTGAAGGTCTGAGCTTCGCTATCCCCATCAACGATGCTATCGATATCGCAAACGACCTTATCACCAACGGCTATGTTACCGGCAAGGCATATCTCGGTGCGAACATCGACAGCAGATACAATTCCGTTTACGCAAACTACTACAAGATGCCCGAGGGCGCATATGTGTTCAGCGTTGAAAAAGGCAGCTGCGCAGAAAAATGCGGTCTGTCGGCAGGCGATATAATCACCAAGCTCGGTGATAACGAGGTCAAGGACTTCAACGACCTCGACTCGGCTATCCGTTCGTTCAAGGCCGGTGAGACCGCCGATATAACGGTCTACCGCAACGGTGAGTACAAAACGCTCAGTGTGGTCTTTGACGAATCCAAGCCCAGCGCCGATTCAAACGGCGTAAACGATTCCGGTCTTTCGAGCCATAATCCGTTTGGCTAAGACCTATTGATAAGCTATTTCTCTTCTCCTTATACATCCTCTCTATTCTTTTCTCAAAGCAAAAGGCCACGGTGAAAACCGTGGTCTTTTGTTGTCTTGCTAGTAGCAAAGACAACCAC
>DQDL01000024.1 GCA_003533405.1 Clostridiales bacterium
CTCCCAGCTGAGCTATACCCCCGAGTGCAAGAGATATTCTAGCAGAATCGAGCGGCGTTGTCAACTGTAAATATTCCGTTTTTGCGCTTATTCGTCGAACATATAGCTGATATCCTTGCGATAGCGGAACTTTTTCTCCTTGCCCTTTAAAAGCCGGGCTATACCGTGGCGATTTTCGATGAACACGACGAGCGCCGTCAGCAGCACGAGGTACTTGACAAAGGGCGTGTCGATCATCATAAACGTCACAAGGCACATCATGAGCGTTGCGGCGAGCTTCGCAAGTGAGACATAGCGGGTGGCAAAGTAAACGGCGAGGAACACCACCAGTGTGGCAAAGCCGACGCCGGAGCCGATGAAAAACGCACCGAGACCGACGGCGAGTATGGTCGTCGAGCCCTTGAAGCGGTACATTATCGGGAAAACGATGCCGAGCGCCATGCAGAACATCGCAAATGCACGGCCGATATCGGCGTGGCCGACGATGCCGAGCAATATGCCGCCGAGTATCAGCGGAATGAGCGCCTTTGCGGCCTCAACACCCAAAAACTTCGCAAGTCCCTTGATGCCGAAGTCCTTGACAAAGCGGGTGATGCCGAGGTTGTCGAGCGGGTACTCCTTCTTGATATCACGGTGGAAAATCAAATTCGATGTGAGGTTAACGGTGCTGATGCTGCCGAAAAAGTAGGCAACAAGAGCGGTCACGGAGAGCAGAAAAGCGGTCATTCCTTGTCTCCCTTCTGCCGGATGACCATCCTGATGGGCGTACCCTCAAGGCCGAACACGGCACGGATCTGATTTTCGATATAGCGCTGATACGAAAAGTGGAACAGCTCCTTGGAGTTGCAGAAAATGACGAAGTTGGGCGGCTTGATGCCGGTCTGCGTCATGTAGTACACCTTGAGCCTGCGGCCCTTGTCGGTGGGCGGCTGCACACGGGCCTGAGCGTCGGCAAGGACATTGTTGAGCATGCCGGTGGTGATGCGCATATTACTCTGGTCGTTGACGAAGTTGACGAGCTCAAAAATACGGTCGGTGCGCTGGCCGGTGACGGCGGAGATGAACAGCACCGGAGCATAGCTCATGAAGCTGAGGTCACGCATGACATCCTTGCGCATTTTCTCAAGCGTGCCGGTCTCCTTTTCGATAAGATCCCACTTATTGACGACGATGATGCTCGCTTTGCCGGCTTCATGCGCAAGACCTGCGATCTTGGTGTCCTGCTCGGTGACGCCCTCACGGGCGTCGATCATGATAAGGCAGACATCGGCACGCTCAATGGCCATCTGCGCACGCATGACGGAAAACTTTTCGACACGCTCGTCGACCTTCGACTTGCGGCGGATACCGGCGGTGTCGATGAACACATATTTGCCAAACTTATTATCGATTTCCGAGTCCACGGCATCACGGGTCGTGCCGGCCATGTTGCTGACGATGACACGCTTTTCGCCGAGAATGTGGTTAATTAGCGACGACTTGCCGACATTGGGCTTGCCGATGACGGCGACCTTGATGCGGTCGTCCTCCTCGTCCTCACCGTTATCCTCGGGGAAGTATTTGATGCACTCGTCCAAAAGATCGCCCGTGCCGTGGCCGTGGACGGCCGAAACGGCGATGGGGTCGCCCATGCCGAGCTCATAAAACTCGTATATCGCAGGGTCGACACGGCCGGTCGAGTCCATCTTATTTACCGCAAGCACCGTGGGCTTTTTCGAGCGCAGCAGCATATTCGCAACATCCTTGTCGGCGGCGGTGACACCCGTGCGCACATCGGTGACGAGGATGATGACATCGGCTGCACTTATGGCGATATTCGCCTGCTCACGCATGAACATGAGTATCTCGTTATCGGTCGTGGGCTCGATGCCGCCGGTGTCGACGATATCGAACTTATGGCCGCACCACTCGCACTCGGCGTACAGCCTGTCACGGGTGACGCCGGGCGTGTCCTCAACGATGGACAAGCGCTTGCCCACGAGCTTATTAAACAGCATTGATTTGCCGACATTAGGTCTGCCGACAATGGCTACGAGAGGTTTTGACATTTATTCAACCTCCATTCTGATTATATTTATAAAATTGCTCTTTATCAAATCGGCTCATTTGCCCGTCTCTGTCGGGGAGCTTCACCTCGGGCAGATCATCGCCGGAGATGGCGTCCCACAGGTCAAAGCCATCCTGACCGATGGGGTAGATGGGAACGCCGAGGGCGGTGACGGCATCTTCGAGCAGCACATCGTCCAAAAAGTCCATCTCCTCACGGCGGAGCATGTTCTGCGAGATGAAAAGCCGCTCGCCGAGGTACTTGTCCTTGAGCTGATTTATAAGGTCGCCGCCGGTGATAAGACCGGTGACATTTATGCTGTGACCGAAGAAGTCGTTTTCAATAGCATATACCCTTCCGTCTATATTATCATACTTTTCGCGCGCTGCGCAAACAAGTTTTTCAAAAAACGGGGCGACCGACACACCGCAGGCGATGGAAAACGGCACGCCGTCGGGCATATCCGACAGGCTGAGCGCAGATTTAAACTCCGTCTCCAAAAGCCGTATCATGCCGACACCGTTTTCAAGCTGCGTGTGCTCCTCGTAAAACTCGTCGTCGGGAAGCTCACGGTTTGCACAGATATACATCTCGTCCGAGCAGAAAAACAGCCGTGTGCCGAACTTTTCAAGGCACTCATCGCCAAACTCGGTGACAAGATCTATCGTCTCACCGGCGTGCTCGGGCGTAAAGGGTTTAAGCTCGTAAAGCCCCTCACGGAACTTTGTCAGCCCCACCGGCACGATGGAAACGCTGTGCACCGCAGGGTGCATTTCCGCAAGCTCACGCATGGTGCGCTCAAGCTCATCCCCGTCGTTTAGCCCCGGGCAGCAGACGATCTGACAGTTCATCCTGATACCCGCCTCGGCAAAGCGGCGCATGATATCGATGCATCGTCCGGCAAAGCGGTTGCGCAGCATTTTGACCCGCAGCTCGGGATTAGTTGCATGCACCGAGACATTGATGGGGCTTATATGCAGGTCGCATATGCGCTGAATCTCACGGTCGGAAAGGTTCGTCATGGTGATGTAATTACCCAAAAGAAAGCTCAGGCGTGCGTCGTCGTCCTTAAAATACATCGTGCGGCGCATGCCCTTGGGCAGCTGATCGATAAAGCAGAACACGCAGTTGTTTGCGCAGCTGCGGGGCTTGTCCATGAGATAGGTTTTAAACTCGAGCCCGAGATCCTGTCCCTCGGCCTTCGCCACATGCACGGTGTGCTCCAGCCCCTCGGGCGTGCGCACGGTGACGCTGACCTCAGGGTCGTAGCCGAAGAACTTGTAGTCGAGCACATCGATGACCTCCTTGCCGTTTATGGCAAGCAGCGTATCGCCGACACGGATGCGGTGCTTTAGGGGGCTGCCGTCTTCAATTTTGGAAATCACATTACCCATTTAGATTCCTTTAAGCATAAGGGGAGTATCCAAACCCGCCTCTGCCATGCCTTTTTGCCCTTTCTCTGCGTTATCGTCCTTGAAATACTTGTGTATTCCCGCCTCCTCTGCCTTGACAAAGGACAAAAATCCTATGGCAGAGGTCTTTCAGATTTTTAAGCGAGAGAGGAGTGTCGCAGGCAAGGCTTTGGGAATGAGGAAGGCTGTCGCCTTGTGATTGAGCAAAACGAAGCTTGCGGCGCTCAAATCCGTTTAAAAACGGGTTCGGATGCTCCCCTTATGCTTAAGCAAAAAGAGGAAAGGGATAACCTTTCCTCTTTAAGCGTTTCAATTACTCTTCTACCTTCAGAACCTGACGGCCATTGTACATACCGCAAGCCTTGCAGGCACGATGAGGCATTTTGAAAGCACCACAGTTGGGGCACTTTACGATACCGGGAGCCTCAAGCTTCCAATGAGAGGAACGTCTCTTGTCTCGTCTCTGTCTTGATACTTTTCCCTTAGGGACTGCCATGGTGACACCTCCTGTAATTAGCTGTTATGAGCAGCCTGTTCTTATTTATCCAAAAGCTGCTCAAGCACAGCAAGTCTTGGATCGATTTCTTTCCTGCAACCGCAGGGTCCGAGATTCAAATCAGCTCCGCATTTGGAGCAAAGGCCTTTGCAGTCCTCGGAGCACAGAAACTTCGTTTCCATGTCGAGAACGAAAAGGGTGGAGAGCGTTTCCGTAAGATCGAGCTTGTCCCCGTCGAGAACAAAGGCTTCCGGATCATCGGACTCTCCGTCGGAGATATAGGCATTAAGGTCCATTAACTTGACGCTGTCAAACTCCTTACCACATCGGTCGCAGACGCAAGTCATATCAGCTTCCAAAGTACCCTCGAGTGTCAGGATACCGGCTGCATTGAACACACGGCCTTCGGCTACGGGCTTGGAGCGATACGCCTTGATCGATTCGTTCAAAAGCTCCTCGGGCTCCAGCTCACATTTGAACGGGACGCTCTTTCCGGGGACTTCAATTATTTCTCTCAGATCAAGAAGCATAGCACACCTCTCCATAGTCGCTTGAATATTATAGACGAATAAACGGGCGTTGTCAACTGAATTTTTCAGGTTTTTCAGTATGAAATCGCTAAAAAATGCACCTTGCGGCATTATATCCGTCTGTGGTATAATTTCGGAAGAAAGGTTGGTCGGTATGAAGAAAAAAGTTGAAGTTACGATAATCGTCCTTGCGCTCGTTGCGCTCATTGTCGGCGGCGTCATGTTTCTTATACGCCAGACCCGCCATGACGAGCTTCTTATAGGTGAGGCCAGAGCCGAGACCGTTGCGCTCACCAACGCCGGCTTTGACGAATCGCAGGTAAGCGGGCTTTCCTCAAAGCTATCCTACGGCAGCGGCGGCTGGTACTACAAGGTCAGCTTCAAGACCCTCGCCCTTGAGTATAACTACAAGATCGAGGCCTACAGCGGAGCAATATTAGATAAGAATACAAAATAGATGCTCGAAAGGGCATCTATTTTTCATATTCGGCGTAACAAATGAGTGCAAAACGCCAGTATATAGGTGGAGGGACACACCGTGGAAGATGAAAAGATAATCGCCCTTTTTGAAATGCGCAGCGAGCGGGCGCTGACTGAACTGGATACAAAGTACGGGCGTGTGTGCCGCAATGTGTCGCACAACATTTTGCACTGCGACGAGGATGTCGAGGAGTGCGTGAACGATGCTTATCTAGGCGTGTGGAACGCCATTCCGCCCGAGCACCCGAACCCCTTGGTGACATTCGTGTGCCGCATTGTGAGGAATATTTCGCTTTCAAGGTATGCCCACCGAAAGGCGCAGAAGCGGTGCAGCGTCCATGACCTGTGCCTGCATGAGCTGGACGAGTGCGTCCCGGCACCCGACACGGTGGAGACAGGGCTCGATGCAATGGAGCTGACACGGTACATTGACGAGTTTCTCGACACGCTCGGCAGCACCGACCGTATTGCCTTCGTGCGCAGGTACTGGTTCTTCGATGATTACCCGGCGCTGGCGCACAGGCTCGGCATGACGCAAGGGGCGGTGCGGGTGAGGCTCACACGGGTGCGAAAAAGACTGAAGGAGTTCTTGGAGCAGAAAGGAGTGGTGATATGAAAAGCGAAGTATTAGCCGAGGCTATCGGAAATATAGCCGACCGGCATGTGCTCGAGGGCATCTGCGGCAAGACCCGCAGAGTGCCGGTAAAACTCATTGCGGCGGTTGCGGCGTGTCTCGTGTGCGTGCTCGGGATGGCCTATGCACTGCGTGATACGGGCAATGTGGCGATAGTGACCGAGTATTACAAAATTCCGACCATCGCCGAGGTGAACAAAACCGCCGTGTCAAGGACGGGCTCTATAACCCCATTGCCGCCGGACAGCAGCGAGATCAAGATGACAAAAGGCGATGTGCAAGCGTTTTTCGGCCGCTCCCGAGAGCCGTTCAAGGCAAAGGAAGCAGAGTGCACGGCGACCTTAAACGGCGGCGGGAGCGTTCGCATGGTGAGTATGACATGGTATTTTGCGAGCGGCAGCGTCACCGCCATTTTCGAGCCGAATGCGTATCCTGAGGCAATTTTCAACTCCGAATACAGCGTGAAAACCGAAGCCGACGGCTGCCGCATAGCCACGATACTGACCAAGATCGATAGCTCGGAGGGCGAATACGACATCGGCATAGAAAAGGGCAGCATGGGAGCGTGGGTCATCTGCAACGAAGCCTGCAAAGCCGAGGCGCAGACGCTTGTAAATTACATCATCGGCTCAAACATTTTATTTGAAAGTGAGTCTGTGACATTCGTCTGCCGGAACGGTTAAGACTAAAAACAGCGAGTGGATTTTTCCACTCGCTGTTTTGCTTAGTTCAATTTCATCCAGCAGGTAGTGCCGGGGAGGGTGTCGTAGACGATGGGGACATAGCGGTATTTAAGCTCGCCGAGCTCTATCATGCTCTTGACGGCCTTCTGCTCATCACCGGCGGTATCGGCGCTCGAGGTGCGGTAAACACGGTCAAAGACCTTGAAAAACAGCGGCGCACTCTGCCCGGTGACCTCGTCGACCGACTGCATGGCCTTGGCGCTGCCGACCTGCACGGAGAGATTTGCGTTCATACTCTTGAGCGTCCTCGTGACGGATATCGCAAAGCCGGAGATGACCGTCTGCGGCGTGGGCGTGGCCGAGGTGGTGCTCGAATAGGCGTAGGTCACGCCCTCGGTCTCGGGCATTCTCATGCCGTTTAAGAGTATCTCGTCAACGCCCATTGCGTCAAGCTCCTTGCACAGCGAAACAATGTAGTCACGCACGATGGAGTTTGACGGGTCGAGCCATGCACCGTTATCGTCGGAAAACGCCTCACCGGTGCTCTTGTGCAGGGCAAGCTGCTCGTATCTCGATGCCAAGGTGTTGTCAACAAAGCAGCACAGTCTTGCTGCGACCTTGATGTCCTTTTCGTGCAGCGAGGTGATTATGGGCTTGAGGTCAACGGTACCAGTTGTGCCATAGCCCTTGGCGATCTCCGTCTCGGACTTCCAAACGAGCATTCCGGTGACTGTCTTGAGGTCGAGCATCAGGGTATTTCCCTTGCCGATGCTGTCGGCATAGGCGTTCACGCTGTCGGCATTCACCTGATCGGCGGGTACTAAAACCGCCTTGAGCTCCGTGAGCCCCTCGCCGGCGGTTGCACGGACATTGGTGTAGTCCGGCTCGCCGACTATGAGCTCGGCATTGACCGTTTCAAACTCACGCACGGTGCCGTCGTCGCCGGTTTGGCTTGTTTTCGTGTCGGCGAGTATCGGCAGGTCAAGATGCAGGCCGCTGTTTGTGACCACTATATACTTTTGCAGACCGTAGAAAAGCAGCACCACAAAGGCGATGAGCGACAGCACGACTATCGAAACTATCAGCGCAGGGCCGGTCTTTTTTCGCTTTCCACGGTAAAATTCGGATCTGTTGCCAGCCAATTTTATCAGTCCTCTATCATGTTGATGCGGCGGACATGACGCTCGTCGCCGGAGAAGGGCGTGTCAAGGAAGGTGTCGACTATCTTGAGGGCAAGTCCGGGGCCGACGACCCTTGCGCCCATGGCAAGGATGTTTGCATCGTTGTGAAGCCTCGTCATCTCGGCCGAGAAGCAGTCGCCGCACAGGG
>DQDL01000023.1:0-5685 GCA_003533405.1 Clostridiales bacterium
TTTGCCTGAACGAAAATCTGCTCCCTCAAAACTGCAGGGCATCTGTCAGTAGTGTTTTTCGAGGGATTTTCGGCTTTCTTTGGTGAAGGCGTGTCGTAACCCGCCAAGACAAAAAAGGCGAAAAGCGCCGAAAGGGCACACTGACAGACGATAGAGGGTCGACTTCCGTCAGCTTCTTAGCCAAGATGTTAATATTTTAGCACCAACAAAATACAACTTCAATTACGATATGCATTTTCGCCGTTTTGTCCATTTGAAAGCTCCGTTTTTGTGCATATTGACAACAGTAATTTGTACTAATACTTTGCGAGTAAATATAAGAAAACGGCGCAGCAAAAAGCTGCACCGTTTTGTACCATATTTGTTATCTGCGGCGTCTTGATTTCCTGCGGCGCTTTGATTTTGATGGAACAAGTAGGTATATTCCCGCAAATCCGCCGCCAAACATGATGGCAAGGCCGATTATCAGCATTATGTTTTCCATTGTCTTACCTCCTTGAACCGAGCATCATAAGTGCCAGCAGCGGATATATCTCGAGCCTGCCTATGAGCATTGCGACGGATAAAACTATCTTTGCAAAGCCCGAGTAGGCCGCATAGCTTCCCGCAGGGCCTATAAGCCCGAAGCCGGGGCCGATGTTGTTTACGCACGACACCGCTGCGCTTATATCCTCCTCGAAGCCGAGCCCGTCTATGCTGACTAGGATAAAGGTCACGACGGTGACTGCGAGGTACAGGGCAAGGTAGCTCAAAACGCTGCGCTCCTGCTCGTCTGTGAGCACCGTGCCGTTGAGCTTCACGGAGTTTACCGATCTCGGGTTTATGCTGCGGCGCAGCTCGTTTGCGCAGACCTGCGCAAGCACCGTCACACGGGAAATTTTAAGCCCGCCCGCCGTTGAGCCCATGCAGCCGCCGCAGAACATGAGGATAAACAGCACCGCCTTTGCAAGCTGCGGCCATGCGTTGAAGTCTGCCGTGGCGTAGCCGGTGGTGGTTATGATCGATGCCGTCTGGAACGATGACAGCCTTATGACCTCGGACACGCTGTTGTACATGGGATAGATGCCTATGCAGACGATAACGGTGGCAGCGGCGAAGATGCCGAGGTAGCAGCGCAGCTCGTTTGAGCGCAGCGCCTCACGCCATCTGCGCATGAGCACAAGGCAGTAGATATTGAAGCTCACGCCGAACAGCAGCATGAACACCGTGATGACCCATTGCAGATATGCACTGTACGATGCGATGCTGTCGGCCTTTATGCCGAAGCCGCCGGTGCCTGCCGTGCCGAGAGCGTGCACGACGCTGTCGAACACCGGCATGCCGCCTGCGATGAGAAGAACGGTCTCCAAAAGCGTCAGTGCGATGTAAATGCCGTACAGCAGCTTTGCGTTGTTTTTCGCCTTCGGTGTGAACTTATCCAGTGAGTGCCCGGGCATCTCGGCCTTGAGTATGTTCGTCGAGCCGCTGCCGCTTCCGGCGGCTATCGCCGTGACGAGGACAAGGATGCCCATGCCGCCCAGCCAGTGGGTGAAGCTGCGCCAGAACAGAAGACTGCGGCTCATGCGCTCAACATCGGTTAGAATGGATGCGCCGGTGGTCGTAAAGCCGCTGACGGTCTCGAAAAATGCATCGGGGAAATTCGATATCTCACCGCTTGTCATAAACGGCAGGCAGCCGACAAGTGAGGCAAACAGCCATGTCAGCGCCGCAACGGCGAGACTGTCACGCACCGACAGCGGCTTTCCGGCCTTTCGTGTCGGCAAAAACATCACGGCGCCGAGCGCCGCAGCGGCGGCAGCGCCTATGAGGAAATCATCCATGCAGCCGTCGGAGTATGCGGCGGAAACGCCGAGCGGCAAAAGCAGGAGCGCCGCTTCAAGCAGCAGCACCTTTCCTATTATGTTGAAGATCGTTTTGTAGTTCATAGCAATATATCCGAAAGGTCGCAGAGCCTTTCGCCGGCGGCAATGACGATGACCTTATCATTCGGGAGTATGGCATCGCTGCCCTTGGGAATGATCGTCCTGCTGCCTCTTATTATACCGGCGATAAGTATGCCGGGCTTGGTGTCAAGATCCTTCAGCTCCACGCCCTGCTTTGTAAAGCTCGCCGACACGGCAAATTCAAGCGCCTCAATGCTGCCGTCCATAAGAGTGTAAAGCGTTTCGATGCTGCTGCCGGCGGAGCTGCTGAGCGAGCGTGCATACAGCGTTACTATATCGGCGGTGATGCGGCTGGGCGATATCACGCAGTCGAGCCCGAGCTTACCGCTTATATCAACAAAGCCCGCCTGATTTACCTTGGCAATGACCTTGGGCACATTTTTACCCGAAGCGTAAAAGGCACTCAGAATATTTTCCTCGTCTATGCCGGTGAGGGACACGAATGCATCGGTATCGTCTATGCCCTCTGAATCGAGCAGCTCGTGTCGGCTGCCGTTGCCGCATATGATGCTCACCGAGCGGGGCAGCGTTCCGCTCACCATGTGGCAGCGGTCGATGTCCTTTTCTATCACCTTCACATGGTGGCCGCTCTTTGCGAGCCTTTCCGCAAGATCCTGTGCAATGCGGCTGCCGCCGATGAGCATGACATTTTTGGCGCTTTTTTTGACTACACCGAAGCGGCTTAAAAGCTTAGGCATATCGTCGGAGGCCGCGAGCAGACCTATGCGGTCGCCGGCCTTCAGCACGAAGCTGCCGTCGGGGATGTAGGTTTTCCTGTCACGGAGAATGCAGCAGATAAGAAAATCGGCATTGCCCGTATCACGCAAGGCAGCAAGCGAGCTGCCGTCAAGCACGCTGTCGGGCTTTACGCAAAGCTCCGCCATTTCAAACAAATGCCTAGTGAAGCTCTCGACCCTCACGGCGGAGGGGAACTTGAGCGTGTTGAATATCGCCTGCGAGGTCAGGCGGTCGGGGTCTATGATCATTGATATATCAAGGCAGCGCTTTATGTAATCGGCATTCGTGTAATGCTCGGCGTCGTTGAGCCGTGCAACGGTGTGCTCGGCGCCGAGACTGCGTGCAAAGCAGCAGCTTAGCATATTTGCATCATCGTTTGCCGAGGCGGCTATAAAAAGCTCCGCCGAGGAAACCTCGGCACGCTTTAACGCTTCGATATCCGTACCCGATGCGCAGATGCACATGACATCGTAGTCGTCGCCTATGCTGCGCACGACCTTGGGGTCACGGTCGATGACGCACACGGAGTGTCCCTCCTCGGCGAGATCGTTAAGGATGCTTCTTCCTATCTTGCCGCATCCGACTATTACGACTTTCATTGTTTCACCATCTTTCAAGTGAGAGTATAGCACTTCCGGCATATAAATGGAATCAGAACATCGGAAACGACATTAAAATTACATTAAAACGGAGCAAAATACTGCTTTTCGTTTTGCAACCGATGTGCTAAAATGACGCTGAGGAGGGTGAGAACATGGAGGAGATACTCGTTTGCCTGTCCGGCGCACCGTCGAATGTCAGGGTCATAAAGGCTGCGGCAAAAATGGCGGAGGCCTACGGTGGAAACCTGACGGCTTTGTATGTTGAGCCGCCCGATCTTCAGGAGCATGAGCCCGAGGCACGGGCTCGGCTGGAAGCAAACTTCCGGCTTGCCCACCGGCTTGGCGCAAAGGTCACAAGGCTTTACGGCGAGGACGCCGCAACGCAGATCGCCGAGTACGCAAGGGTCAGCGGCTCGACAAAGATCGTTATCGGCAAAAGCCCGACCCACACCTCCGTTTTCAGAAAAAAGACGCTTATCGACAGGCTCAACGAGCTTGCGCCCGATATCGATATCTTCATAATCCCCGACAAGGCAACGCCGTCCGAGAGGGCGCACCGTCTGAGCTTTTCGGACGAAAGGTTCAGCGTGGCCGATGTTCTCAAGACCCTCGGCCTGCTCACGGCGGCAACGCTCGGCGGCCTTGTGTTTACAAAGCTCGGCTTTTCAACGGCCAATGTCATAATTCTTTACACCCTTGCTGTTTTGGGCATTGCGGTCACCACCACAGGGCGCAGCTACAGCCTTGCCTCGGCGGTGCTGTCGGTTTTTGTGTTCAACTTCCTGTTCACCGTGCCGAAATACTCTCTTTCGGCCGAGCCGAACGAGATAGCGACCTTCGTCGTGATGTTCATCGCAGCTATCATCATTTCATCGCTGACGACGCAGATAAAGCGGCAGGCACGGCTCAAGGCGCAGCACTCCTACCGCACGGAGATATTGCTTGAAACGAGCCAGAGGATGCAGAAGGCCGAAAGCGAGGAGCAGATACTTTCCCTTGCGGCAACGCAGCTGGGTAAGCTGTCCGGCCGGGGCGTTATGATATTCCCCGTAACGGACGGCACGCTCGGTGAGCCGATGCTGTTTCCGAGCGCCGAGGGCGAGGACTTTACGCCTTACCTTGCGCAGGCTGAGCTTGCGGCAGCCCGGGAAGCACTTGCCACCGGCCACGGCACGGGCTGCGGAACACAGAGCTTCCCAAACGCAAAAGGACTTTACATGGCCATACGCAGCACCGAGGGCGTGCTTGCGGTCGTGTGCTTTGCCGTGAACGGTCAGCCCGAGCGGGAGAGCTACTCAAGGTCGCTCACGGTCGCAATTTTGGACGAGTGCGGCATCATGCTCGAAAACGAGCGGTACAAGCTTGCAAAGCGTGAGATGGAGGAAAAGGCGAGGGCGCAGGAGCTTCGTGCAAACCTGCTGCGCTCGATATCCCACGACCTGCGCACGCCGCTTACCGGCATATCCGGCAGCGCATCGCTGCTTCTGACGGGCAAGATGAGCGAGGATCAGCGCACGGAGCTTTTAAAGGCGATACGGGACGACTCCGAGTGGCTCATAACCTTAGTCGAAAACCTCTTGTGCATAACCCGCATTGAGGGCAGGGACAAGCTCACCGAGCTTGAGCCGGAGCTTGTCGGCGAGGTCATAGCCGACGCTCTGACGCATATAGACCGCAGCAGCGCACAGCATAAGGTCACGACCATGATAGCCGACGATTACCTCATGGCGTACATGGACGCACGGCTCATAGAGCAGGTGCTCATAAATCTTGTGAACAATGCGGTGAAGTACACGCCCGCAGGCTCGACGATATGCGTCAGCGCCGAAAGCTCGGGCGGTCGGGTGCTCGTTTCCGTTTCCGACAACGGCCCGGGCATAGCCGACGCATCAAAGGACAAGATATTCGACATGTTTTACACCGAAGCCAAAACCGGCGACAGCCGCCGGGGTCTCGGCTTGGGACTTGCACTGTGCAAAAGCATAGTCACGGCGCACGGCGGCGAAATTTCCGTCTCCGATGCCGAGCCGCACGGTGCGGTATTCACTTTCAGCTTACCGGAGGTAAAAACCGATGAACAAGGCACAGATACTGGTCGTTGAGGACGATAACGCCGTTGCAAAGCTCATGGCGGCGACGATGGAGTCGCAGGACTATCAGTACCGCATCGCAGCCACGGGAGCGAGCGCCATAATGGAGGCGCTGTCTTATAAGCCGGAGGTCATGATACTCGACCTCGGACTTCCCGACACCGACGGCATCGAGGTCATAAAAAAGATACGGGCATGGAGCAATATGCCCATAATCGTGGTGTCTGCCCGCAGCGAGGATGCCGACAAGGTCGCAGCGCTCGACGCCGGGGCGGACGATTATCTGACAAAGCCGTTTGGAATTAACGAACT
>DQDL01000023.1:5880-6214 GCA_003533405.1 Clostridiales bacterium
GACAAAGCCGTTTTCCGTGGACGAACTTCTTGCAAGGCTGAGGGTCGCACTCCGCCGTGTGCGCTACGACAGGCAGCGGCTGAGCGAGGAGTCGAGCGTGTACGAAAACGGCGGCCTGCGTATCGATTACGCCGCAGGCTGCGTGTATCTTGACGGCAGCGAGATACACTTAACGCCGATAGAGTACAAGCTTTTGGTGCTGCTTGCAAAGAACACCGGCAAGGTGCTCACGCATAATTACATCCTGCGTGAGGTGTGGGGAAATCCCACTGCGTCGGACATGCAGTCGCTGCGTGTGTACATGGCAACGCTGCGCAAGAAGCTTGAGAAAAAC
>DQDL01000023.1:6444-20149 GCA_003533405.1 Clostridiales bacterium
AAAAAGCTCCCCGAGGGGAGCTTTTTTCATGTTTAATTGTGTTACCGTTCTTCTCGGAAATACGGCAGGCCGAGGCTCATGGGCGGCTGATTTTCCTTGCGGCTGCGGATGCTGGTGATGACGAGAACGATGATGGTGACGACATAGGGTGCCATCTTGTATATCTCGTTTATCGCAAGGTTCGTGCCGGTGGGGATGTAAACATTGAGGATGTACAGACCGCCGAAGATTATCGATGCGAAAATGCTCAGGCTCGGACGCCACACGGTGAAGATAACGAGGGCAATGGCAAGCCAGCCTCTGTCGCCGAAGGCGTTGTTCGACCAAACGCCGCAGGCATAGTCCATGACATAGTACAGACCGCCGAGACCCGCAATAACGGAGCCGACAATGGTTGCAATGTACTTATATTTGATTACATCGATGCCCGCTGCGTCGGCGGTCGCCGGGCTTTCGCCGACCGCACGAAGCTGAAGGCCGGGGCGGGTCTTGTTGAGGAAGTACGATGCAAGCACTGCGATGATTATTGCAGCATAGGCAAGGAAGCTGTAGTTTAAAAATATCTTGCCGAACCAGCCGAGATCCTCGGCAAAGGGCAGGGTCTTGCTGAACGCATTGCTGGTCTTGATGAGGACAACGGAGGGGACATCGGTGTTCACAAGCTTAATGAGCGAGCCGCCGAAGAAGTTGCCCACACCGATGCCGAAGGTGGTCATGGCAAGGCCGGTGACATTCTGATTTGCACGCAGGGTGACGGTCAAAAAGCAGTACAGAAGTCCCATGAGCGCAGAGCCGAGGATGCAGCACAGAAGCGGTATCGCAATGGTGAGGAATGTGCTCATCTCGGCACCTGAGTTTTCGTACAAAAATGCGCCGATAACGCCGCAGATGCCGCCGACATACATGACACCGGCAGTACCGAGGTTAAGGTTGCCGCTTTTTTCGGTTATCGTCTCGCCGACGCAGCCGAACATGAGAGGTATGCCCTGCATGACAGCACGGGGAATGAAGGATACGATATCAAACATTTTCGCCTGCCTCCTTGTTCTTTTTGCGGAAGGAAATCTTGTACTGAACGAAAAATTCGCTGCCGATGATGAAGAAAATGAGTACGCCGGTGAGGATATCGCCGAACGACTGGTTAAGGCCGCAGCTGGAGGCCAGCTGATTTGCGCCCGAGCCCATGAAAATGAGCAGTGCGCTCGTGAGTATCATGACGATGGGGTTGAAGGCCGCAAGCCACGAAACCATGACCGCCGTGAAGCCCTGTCCGCCGACGAGCGAGGTGGAGACGGTGTGGTGGATGCTGCCGACGAGCAGAAGTCCGGCAACACCGCAGATAGCGCCGCTGAAAAGCATGGTGCGGATGATGACACGGGGAACTTTGATGCCGATATAGCGTGCCGTGCGCTCGCTTTCGCCGACGACGGCTATCTCGTAGCCGTGCTTGGTGTAGTTAAGATAGAAGTACACGAGCACGGTCATTACGATCGCGACTATGATGACGAGCAGGTACTTGTTGCCTAACTGCGGCAGCCAGCCTGCCTCGGTGCTCTGATTTATGATGCCGATGATGCCCGAGCCCTTGGGGTTTTCCCATTTGACGCAGAAGTATGCGACAAGCTGGGTGGCGACATAGTTCATCATGAGGGTGAAAAGCGTCTCGTTCGTGTTGAACTTTGCCTTGAAAAATGCCGGAATGCCTGCCCAAAGTGCGCCGGTGACGACGGAGGCTATCACCATGCAGGCGATGAGCGCTCCGTTTGACGTTGTGTCGCCCATAAGCACCATGCACACGACCGCCGCCATTGCGCCTGCGAGCACCTGACCCTCGGCGCCGAGGTTCCAGCAGTGCATTTTGAATGCAGGTGTGACGGCAAGGGAGATGATGAGCAAAATTGCGGTGTCCTGAAGGAATATCCACAGCTTGCGCTCCGAGCCGAACGAGCCGTTTATAAACGCCGAGAACACGGCGAAGGGATCCGTGCCCGTGGTCGCCATCGTGATGAGGGCGCAGACTACTATTGCGAGCACTATCGCCGCAAGCCTGACGGCAATGCTTCTTTTGCGGCTGACTGCACCTCGCTTTGAAATCTGGATCATTCGCTTGCACCTCCGAGCTTTGTCATCATCATGCCGATATTGCGCTTTGTTGCGCCCCTGCCGGGGACGATGCCGCTGACCTTGCCGCCGCACAGAACAAGAATGCGGTCTGCAAGCTCGAGCAGGACATCAAGATCCTCGCCGACATACACAACGGCAACGCCCTTTTGCTTCTGGCGATTTATAAGGTCATAAATGGTGTAGGACGAGTTGATATCAAGGCCGCGCACGGCGTAGGCCGTGAGCAGAACCGTCGGCGCAAAGGATATCTCACGGCCGACGAGCACCTTCTGCACATTGCCGCCGGAGAGCCTGCGCACGGGGGTCGTGATGCCCGGGGTGTTGACCTCAAGCTCCTCGACAACGGTCTCGGCCAGCGCCTTGGGGCTCTTGCGGTCGGTGAAAATGGACTTACCCCGTCTGAACGAGCGGAGCATCATGTTCTGCGAAAGATCCATGTTGCCGACAAGTCCCATGCCGAGCCTGTCCTCGGGCACGAACGAGAGCGCAACGCCCATGTCGGCGATGGCAAGCGGGTCTTTGCCCAAAAGCTCTTCCCTCTCGCCGTCGTCGTTTATATAGCTGATGCTGCCGGCCTCGGTGGGCTGGAGACCCGCAATGGCCTCGAGCAGCTCCTTCTGACCGCAGCCGGAAATGCCTGCGATGCCGAGTATCTCGCCGGAGTAGGCGGTAAAGGACACATCGTCGAGCTTCAAAATACCGTCCATGCTGCGGACGGTGAGACCCTTGACCTCGATGCGGGGCTTGGGGTCAACGGGGTCGGGGCGGTCGATGTTCAGCGTGACCGCATGGCCGACCATCATGTTGGTCATCTCCTGAGCGTCGGTGTCCTTGGTGAGCATATCGCCGACGAACCGGCCGTGGCGCAGAACGGCAACACGGTCGGATATTGCCTCGACCTCGTGCATTTTGTGGGTAATGATGACTATCGCCTTGCCGTCGTTTCGCATGTTGCGCAAAACCGCAAACAGCTTATCGGTCTCCTGCGGGGTCAGAACGGCGGTAGGCTCGTCGAGAATAAGGATATCCGCACCGCGGTAAAGAACTTTCACTATCTCGACCGTCTGCTTCTGCGAAACGGACATGTCGTATATCTTCTGATCGGGGTCGACCTCAAAGCCGTACTTATCGCAAATTTCACGCACACGCTCGGCGACCGCCTTAAGGTCGTATTTCTCTTTAAGTCCGAGGGTGATATTCTCCGCTGCGGTGAGCACATCAACGAGCTTAAAGTGCTGATGTATCATGCCGATGCCAAGGTCAAAAGCATCCTTCGGCGAGCGGATATCGACAAGCTTGTCATCAACATATATCTCGCCCTCGTCGGGACGGTAAATGCCCGAGAGCATGTTCATGAGCGTGGTCTTGCCGCTACCGTTTTCGCCGAGCAATGCCAGCACCTCGCCACGGTAGATATCCAGCCACACCTTGTCGTTTGCAAGAACGGAACCAAAGCGCTTGGTTATATCACGCATTTTTACGGTCGGGGTTCTTTTTTCCACTGTGCTTTCTCCTTCGTTGTCTTATCTCTTCTTTTCATCCGGGCAGAGCTGACAAAATCAGCGCTTCCCGGGTGGAAAGATCACTGCCGATATTACGAGCAAGAAAGCCCTGCGGTGATGCAGGGCTTTCTCATTAAATTAAGCTATTTTAATCACTGGAGGAGCTCGATGCCGTCGATGTCGATATCGAAGTAGGGTGCGGAGCGGTCGGCAGATTCGGTGAATGTGCCGTCCTTGATGCACTCGTGACCCTTGAAGAACTCGTTCTCGTAGGTCTCGAGAGCCTTGCCGCCGACGGTCCAGGTGTCGGTTGCGAAGACCTTGATGCTGCCGTCCTTGATGCCGTTCTCAACCTCGGTGAGCTTGTCTGCGGTGCCCTTAGCTGCAACATTCTCGTTGATCTCGGTCAGAGCAACGCTGCCGGTGGACAGATCGCCGCACCAGTCTGTGTCATAGTTCTTGCCGTCCTGAACAGCCTTGATTGCGTAGGTGAAGTAAGGAGTCCAGTCGATGCGGGAAGAGATGATGTAGGAGTTGGGGCAAGCTGTCTGAGTGGAGCCGTTGTAGGAAACATTGGGAACCTTTGCGGTCTCGCATGCGTTGGGAGCGCCCATGGAGTCGGCGTGCTGGCTGATGAGGACGCAGCCCTTCTTGATGAGGGACTGTGCAGCTTCCATCTCGAGGGTCTCGTCATACCAGGAGCCGGTGAATACGACCTTCATGGTAGCGGAGGGGCAAACGGACTGTGCGCCGAGGAGGAAGGAGGTGTAGCCGGACTTGACCTCTGCGTAGGTCTTTGCGCCGACATAGCCGATGACTGCCTGCTCTGCGGTGATCTCTTTGTTTGCGATCATCTCGTTGAGCTTGAGGCCTGCTGCAACGCCTGCAACATAGCGGCCCTGGTAGATTGCTGCGAATGCATTGTGGAAGTTATCAACACCGTCGGAAAGTGCGGTGTCGCCGGTGCAGGAGGTGAACTGAACTTTGGGGAATTCCTTAGCAGCTGCAAGGACATAGGACTGGTGGCCGTAGCTGTCGGAGAAAACGACATTGCAGCCTGCCTCGGCAAGCTCTGCCGCTGCATCGTAAGCTTCCTGGCTCTCGTCGATGTTGGTCTTGATCTCGTACTCAACGCCGGTAGCCTCGCAGGCAGCCTTGAATGCGTTGATGAAGTTTGCGTCGTAGGTGGAGTTCTCGTCGTGCAGGCAAATGAGGCCGGCCTTGATCTTTGCGGTCTCGCCGTTGTCGGTAGTCTGCGGTTTGTCATTATTGCCGCCGCATGCGCACAGTGCAAACACCATGACGAGAGCGAGGACAATTGCAGTAAGCTTTTTCATCTTCAGTTTTCCTCCAATAAAAATTCATTTATATTATCAAACTCCCTTGCGGGAAGCGTGATACAAAAAAACACCGACCGCAAACGATATGCAGCCGGTGAAGAAATACACAAGCAAAGGGAGAAACGCTTCTTCCTTTTATGTAAAACTTCGATAGTCCGGTCATTTACGGCGTCCGGGTAGAGACTTCAAATCCATATCATTTGCTATATATCGAAAGTATTAACTTTTCAACTCGTGTTTAAAGCATATCAAGGCAGGCCCGATAAGTCAAGCCCCGATTTAGACAAGTTTAATATTTTTTCGTGCTCATTTTTGTGAAACTTGCCTTTATTCCTCGCAGAACACGATGCCATCGTCGCTCATGGAGGCTATCTTTGCCAGAGACTCGATGCGCATGCCCTCGGCTCTGAGCCTTGCTCCGCCGGACTGGAACGCCTTCTCTACGGCAATGGCAGCGCCCACGACGGCAGCGCCGGACTGCTCGACGATGCTGCGAAGCCCCTCTAAGGCTGCGCCGTTTGCGAGAAAATCATCGACGATGAGCACCCTGTCCTCGGGGTTGAGGTACGACTTTGACACGATGACGGTGTGATCGGTGCCGTGAGTGTAGGAGTGAACATTTGCCGTGTAAAGGTCGTCTGACACATTGCTGGACTTGCTCTTTTTCGCAAACACCACGGGGCACTCGAAAAGATATCCCGTCAGAACCGCAAGGCCGATGCCGCTGGCCTCTATCGTGAGTACCTTGTTCACTGTCTCATCGGCATAGAGCCGCTTTATCTCCTGCGCCATTGCGTAGGCAAGCTTCGGGTCTATCTGGTGGTTCAGAAAGCTGTCGACCTTTAAAACATTGCCCGGTTTGATCTTTCCGTCTTTTCTTATGCGCTTGATAAGCTCCTGCATTTTTATCACTCCCATCAAAGATGTTTTAATTTTAGCTCCTTTCGATCATTTTCGCAAGACCGAGTTTTGTCAATGTTTTATAAATTTGCGCCCACAATTTGTTCAACACTCACAAACCCGCTCAAAAGCTTTGCCTTTGGGGCGTAAAGCTGATACAATGTACAATTGTAATTAAGATGTATAGGAGCATTTATATGGACGACCTTAAAATAAGGAAAAGAAACCTGATCATGTTCCCCCTCGGCACAGTCGGCCGTGACATGGTGTACTTCCTGTTCACCAGCTGTATCATGACCTTCGTTCTGTTCACCCGTGACCTCACCAACGCACAGTTCGGTGCGATAACCGCCATCGTTGTCGCCGCCAGAATTTTCGATGCGCTCAACGACCCCATTATGGGCAATATAATCGAGCGTACCCGCACCCGCTGGGGCAAGTTCAAGCCCTGGCTCGTCATCGGCATAATCTCGACCTCCGTCGTCGTGTATCTTGCCTTCAACACCGACCTTCAGGGCTGGAGCTTCGTGTGGTTCTTCGGCGTTATCTATTTCCTGTATTCCATTGCCTACACCATGCATGATATCTCCTACTGGGGCATGGTACCTGCGCTGTCGTCGGATGCAAACGCAAGAAACCAGTTCGCCTCCCGTGCAACGCTGTTTGCCGGCATCGGCGGTACGCTCGCAAGCGTGCTCATCCCCATGTTCACCATCGGCGACAAGGCCATCGGCGGCAGCACCACCACCGCTTACGGCGTTATTTCGCTCATCATCTGCATCATTGCTCCGCTGTTTTTGTGCTTCACCATCTTCGGCGTGCGTGAAAAGCGCGAGTACAACGACGCACCCCCGGTGAGCCTTAAAAAGATATGGAAGTCCATAACCGGCAACGATCAGCTGCTGTGGATAAGCCTCATTTTCCTGCTCCAGCAGATAGGCAACGGCCTCATCGTCGGCGGTATCGGCTCGACATACATTTACTTTGACTTCGGCTACAACGGCGGTCTGTTCTCGCTGTTTACCATCGTCGGTATGTCCGTCACCGCTTTCCTCATGATCTTCTACCCCGCCATCTCCCGCAAGATACCCCGAAAAAAATTCATGGGTATACTGCTTGCCGTCTCCATGGTCGGCTATGCGTTCATGCTCATCGCAGGTCTTTCAATGCCCGCCGAGATGCCCAAGTTCTGGGTCGTCACCGTGGGCTACATGCTCTCGAACTTCGGCCAGTATGGCTTCTACCTCGTCATGATGATATCCATCATCAACACCGTTGAGTACAACGAATACCTCTCCGGCGACCGTGACGAGGCTATCATCGCCTCGCTGCGCCCGTTCCTTACGAAGATGAGCTCTGCGCTCATCGTGCTCATCACCAATGTCGCATACATGATCTTCGGCGTCACCAAGTACACCAACAGGATATCCGACCTTGAAAACGAGTGTGCAAGAAGCCTCATCACCGAGCAGGACAAGATAAGCTCCATCGGAAGTGTCATAAACGGCATTGAGCCGGGCAAGACCCTTGCTCTGCTCATCTGCATGGTCGTCATTCCCTGCGTGCTCATGCTCCTGTCGTACATTCTGTACAAGAAGCACTACAAGTTAGATGAGGACGAATATGAGCGCATCTGCGGTGAGCTCGACGCCCGCAAGCGGACGGCATGAGCATCTTAAAGCTTGTGCTGAAGGCGGCAGCGCCTCTGCCCGATATCGAGAAGTTTGAGCGCTATCTTTTCATCGGCCCGCATCCGGACGATATCGAGATAGGCGCAGGCGCAACGGCGGCAAAGCTTGCGGCCATGGGTAAAAGCGTGTGCTTTCTAATTTGCCTTGACGGCCGCTACGGCTCGGAGACGGTACCGCCCGAGGAGCTTGTCGGGATACGCAAAAAGGAAGCTGCTGCATCGGCAAAAATGCTCGGCGTTTCGGATGTACGGTTTTTGGAGCTATCCGACGGCGGCTTTTATGAGCCTGACGAGCTGCTGCACGGCATTGCGCAAATTGTCGGCGATTTCAGGCCCGATGTCATATTTGCGCCCGACCCCTGCGTCACGAGCGAGTGCCACGCCGACCATCTGAATGTCGGCAACGCCGCACGGCGCATTGCGTATTTTGCCCCGTATGCCGGCATCATGCACGAGTACGGCGCAGAGGCTGCCCCCGTTGCCGCCTTGGCGTATTACATGACGGCAAAGGCAAACAGCTTCGTGAAAACGAACGGGTATTTGGATAAGCAGCTTGATGCAATATTTACCTGCCACCAAAGCCAATTTCCCGGAGACAGCGGAGATGCGATAAAGCTGTATCTGAAGCTGCGCTCCGCCACCTTCGGTCTCCGCCGCCTATCCCCATCCGCCGAGGGCTTCCGTGTCCTCACCCAAACCCACATGCACTGTCTCCCCGAAATGGGGGATTAGATAGAAAAACACAGTGGAAAAACTAATTTCCACTGTGTTTTTTGTTATTTTAGTGCATCTTCCAATCTTGTGAGCATGACGGCCGCTTCGGCTCGGGTGATGGGGTAGCGTGGCCCTATCGTGCCGTCCTCGTAGCCCCGGACTACGCCGAGGGCGCACATGGCGTTCACGCTGTAGGCGATGCTCGGCTCGACGGCAGCTTTGTCGGAAAATGCGTCTATCGCCGTCTTGTCAAGGCCGCTCAAGTCCTTGCCGAGGTGCTCAGCGTACCTTGTCAAAAATGCGCAGGTCTGCTCACGGGTCACGAGCTCATCGGGCTCAAATTTGCCGTAGCCGCAGCCTATCGTTATGCCGCTTTTATACGCCCACTTGACGGCATCGTGATACTTTGCGCTCTCGGGCACATCGTCAAAGGGCATGTCGCCGCTCACCGTGGGGCTTCCCGCCATGCGGTAGAGCATCGTGACCAGCTGCGCTCTTGTCACGGCGCTGTGCGGCAAAAGCTTCGTTCCGGTCAGCTCAAGTATCCCCTCGCCTACAGCACGGTCGGCGGCGGCGTAGTACCAAATGCCGGGCTTTACATCGGTGTAGAGCTTGCCGGATGCGCCGTAGGTCGCCCAGACCGATGCGCTGGAGTAGTAGCCGCCGCCTATGCCCTTGACGGTGTAGACGGTATCGGGCACGGCGGTGAAGCTGCCGGTGTATCGTGCCGACGAGCTCGTAGGCACAGCGCCGTTTGCGGTGTAGTAATAGCTTGCGCCGGCGGTCGTGCCGGTGAGCGTTATCTTGCCGTCGGCGGCGGTTATCTTGGGCGTTGCAAGCGTTGTGTAGCTTATCTTTTTCGACACGATGCCGGACTTAAAGCCGTTCCAGTACACGACGCTTATCGCCTTGACGATGGTCCTGTCGTTCACCGAAAATGCGCCCTTATAGCGATACCCGTGCTCGGGCGTGGGGTCGGTGCCGTCGGTGGTGTAAATTATCCTTGCACGGCTGTCGCCCTTGATGACGACCTTTTTGCCGCCGTCGGTCTGCTGATAGCTGATGACGGGGGCAGTCAGCGGCTTATCGGTGCCGTGTGAGGTCGGATAGACATCAAAATATATCTTGCCCGCAGTCGGCGTGATGCCCCGGCGCACCTGAAGCTCACTGAGCGTAACAAACTCATAGCCCTGCTTTTGCAGCGTATCGATGGCGTTGAGCGCTGCGGTGACGGTCGTGCCGTACAGGTCGTGCATGAGGACTATCGAGCCGTCCCGTGCATACCTTATAAACATATTGTACGCCGAGTTTGCGTTGCGGCTTTCCCAGTCACGGGTATCGACCGACCAGTAGTAGCACGGTGTGTTGGCCGTACTCAGGACTCTGTCGTTGTAGCCGCCGTAGGGCGGGCGCAGGCAGTAGGAAAGGTCATAGCCGATAGCGTCGTCGAGAATTTTATTTGTCTTATCAAGCTGCGACTTAATATCGGAGTTTTTAAGATTTGTCAGCAGCGCATGGTCGTAGGTGTGGCTGCAAATCTGATGCCCCTCCTCGTACGCTCGTTTGACGAGCGAGGGGTTGCGCTTGGCATTCTGCCCCGTCATAAAAAAGCTTACATGCGCACCACGGGCCTTGAGCCCGTCGAGAAGCCTGCCGGTATTGGCGGCGCTCGGGCCGTCATCAAAAGTGAGCGCAATGAGCTTCGTGCTTCCGACGGCCTGCGCATTAGGCGGCATTATCCCGACAAGCAGCAATACGGTCAGCAGCACGGCGGTTATCTTTGTAAATTTTCTCATATCCCGTTCCCCGAAAAGTTTTTATATGCAAATATTGTACAGTCAAGACAATATTATGTCAACAAGGTACTTGCCTGTTTTTGAAAAATATTTTATAATCGTCACAAACAGCAAATAAAATGTAAGGAGAAAATTGATATGATGCCTCTGAGACATTATTTTGACGGAACCAACGGTGTTGCCATTGAGGGTGATGTACCGGTGAGCATGCTCGTGTCCTCGGATAAGCGCCCCGATGCCATCGAGACCGTGTATTTCAGATATTCCGACCGCTTTTTTGATAAATCCGCCTGCTCGTACGACCACGAGCTTGCGATGATGTCGCTTGGCATGAGCATGTCGGCGTTCACCTACAAGGTGTCGGGCGATAAGTATATCCGCAGTCTGCTCAACACCATCGGCTGCGACGAACGCAGCATCAAAACGCACAAGTACGAGGTCACCAAGGCGTCCGACGATAGCTGCGCATACGCCTTTGCCGCAAAAACGCTGGGTGACGGCTACCACCTCATCCCCGTTGTCATCCGCAGCCACCACTACGGCGGCGAGTGGGTCAGCAACGCACATGTCGTTGACGAGACCTGCCCGGACTACGCCATGGGCTTCAAGACGGCGGCCGACAGCGTGTATGATGCGCTGAACAGATACATAGACAATCATGGCTTTGACCGTCAGAAGATCAAAGTTTGGATAACGGGCTTCAGCCGCGGTGCTGCGGTGTCAAATCTCTTGGGCGCCAAGCTCACCTTTGAAAGCGGCATATCAAAGGACAACATTTTTGTCTACACCTTCGCTGCCCCCCTCACGGTATTCGACCGTGCGGCGGCATACACCGACAACATCTTTAACATCGTTTCCGAGATAGACGCCGTGCCCCGTGTTCCCCTCGCCTACTGGGGCTTCACCCGCTTCGGAACAACGCTGTACCTGCCGTGTAAGGCAAGGCGAGGCGCCGAGGAGTACGAGAAGCTCAAGGAGAAGATGATAGTCGAGTTTAACGACATCATGGCGCAGATCGGTCTGCCGGATGCCAAGTACGAGCCTATCGCCGATCAGGAGATAGCGCTCGACCTGCTGTTTGAGTATCTGGACGATCTGCTCGACACGCCGGAAAAGTATGCGGAAGGCGGGTATCAGGGCATTTTGATGGACTATATGAACAGCAAGTTCGGCGGAAGCGAGTTTGAGCCGAGGATGTTTCTCAAATTCCTGCTCGACGGCAACGAGGAGCTTGCAAACGATGTGTGCTCGCTCATCGAGGACTGGAACGATATCGGCGCATTTGAAAAGGTGCAGCGCATAGGCAGGCTGCCGTCAAAGCGCAAGCAGGGTGACGGCGACAGAACACCGGCATCGGAGCTGCTTTCGATGGGACTGAGCATTTTGGTACGCTATGCAACGAAGCTCACGGCAAACAAGGTCACGAACGGCGATCAGGATTATTACTACGAGCAGCTTGTGACCATGCTCGTCGACGCATACCACAACGGCTGCGACTCGGCGATACTCATGCAGCACTGGCCGGAGGTGTACCTGTCGTGGCTGCGCTCGGGCGATGAGAAAACCCTGTTCCGCACAACGAGCTATACAAAGATAAGCGTAAAATAACAGATCGGAGATAGATTTATGGATAAAACTTTAGTCGTGATGGCAGCCGGACTCGGCTCGCGCTACGGCGGTGTCAAGCAGATAGAGCGCCTCGGCCCGGACGGCGAGATACTCATGGAGTATGCCATTTATGACGCAGTGGCAGCAGGCTTCAATAAGCTTGTTTTGATAGTCAAGCCCGAGATACTGGACGATGTCAAGGCGCTATTCGGCGACCGCATCGAGCGCAGCACAGGCATAAAGATCGACTACGCCCTCCAGACCTCCGACCGCTTCACCGAGGCAAGGCCCGAGTTTTCGCATCGAGCCAAGCCCTTTGGCACGGTGCACGCCGTTTTGTGCGCAAAGGAGCTTATAAAAACGCCGTTTGCGGTCATAAATGCCGACGACTACTACGGCACGGAAGCTTTTAAGACCATCTCCGCTGAGCTCGAAAAGCTGCACGGCGCAGATGAGGCCACGATGGTGGCGTATCGCCTTGAAAACACCGTGAGCAAGTTCGGCACGGTCACAAGAGGCGTGTGCATCGCCGAAAACAATATCCTTAAAAAAGTCAAGGAGACATATAAGATAAAGCTTATGCCCGATGGCACGATAAGGGATACCTCCGAGACCGAGGACGGCCCCGTGCTTGCGCCGGATACACTCGTTTCCATGAACCTTTGGGGCTATCATCAGGATATCCTCCCCGTGATGGAAAGGTATTTTGCCGACTTCCTCGCCGCTCTGCCGGAGGATAATTTGAAGGCCGAGTGTCTGCTGCCGGTCATGATGGACGATCTGACCGCAAAGGGCGAGATAAGCATTTCCGTCCTCAGCACCCGTGACCGCTGGTTCGGTCTTACCTACCACGAGGATAAGCCCGGTGCGGTCGAGGCGCTGACCCGGCTGCACGAAAACGGCACCTATCCCCCGACACTTTGGAACAACTAAGATGCAAAAAATACCCGCTGTGCGTTTCACACAGCGGGTATTTTGTCTGTTAATCATTCCTTGTTGTCAAGCCAATCGGCGACCTTTGCTTCGTCGATGTCAAGACCTCCGGAAATGAATGCAACGGCCTCATTAAAATTCATGGCTCTCAGGCGTGCATAGTTGCTCGCACCGGTGCCGGGGCCTTCTTCCAGTCTGCCTTCGATGTAGCCGCACTCGTAGCACATGTTGAGCGCATACTTGCGGTGGGTATCGAGGGTCATTTCATGTCCGCAGCGGGGGCATTTCATAACAAGATCCTCCTCTTTCCTCTATTTTGTTCACCTTACGGTAGTAAGATAGATTATATGCCAAGTTTGGCGTTTAAGCAATAGCTACACTCGTTTTTGTGTACAAAAAACGGTCGATTTTGTCAAACGAGGTCTCTTTTTATGCCCTTTACTATCCTGTGCAGCTCTTCGAGCGTCTCGACCTTCACGAGCTGCTGCTTGTAATACCCGGCGTTTGCGACGCCCTTGAGGTACCACGGTATCTGGTGCCGTGCCTCCAGGCACGCAAGCCGCTCGCCGTTTTGCCCGGCGTACATTTCCGTCTGCCGCACGGCAAGGTCGATGCGCTCCCTCAGCGGCGGCAGCGGCGGCACGGGCTCGCCTGAAAGCAGCGCATTCGTCTGCGGGAATATCCACGGGTTGCCGAAGCTGCCCCTGCCGACCATGGCAAGGTCGCAGTCGGTATAGCGCAGGATGTGCTCTGCGTCCTCGGCAGAAAAAATGTCGCCATTTGCGGTGACGGGAATGGAGACCGCACGCTTCACATCACGGATGATGTCCCAATCGGCTCGGCCTGCGTACATCTGCGCCCGTGTTCTGCCATGCACTGCGATGGCTGCTGCGCCCGCCTGCTCTGCGATCCTTGCAAACTCCACGGCGTTTACATTGCCGCCGTCAAAGCCCTTGCGGAACTTGACCGTCACGGGAACGGACACGGCCTTGACGACGCTTTCGATTATCTCACCGGCAAGCTCCGGCGTTCGCATGAGCGCCGAGCCGTCGCAGCTTTTGACTATCTTGCCGACGGGGCAGCCCATGTTGATATCCA
>DQDL01000023.1:20411-21208 GCA_003533405.1 Clostridiales bacterium
GCCGAATATCTGCGCCGCAAAGGGGTGGCAGACCTCGGGATTATACAGAAGCGACTTTGTCTTTGCATCGCCGTAAACCAGCGCCTTTGCGCTGACCATCTCGGTCGTGGTGAGCGCAGCGCCCATCTCGGCGCATATGGCTCTGAACGCAAAATCGCTCACCCCCGCCATCGGGGCGAGGGTCAGACGACCGTTTATCTCGACATTACCTATCTTCACCATAGCATATCCAGCCCCACCGGACAGTGATCCGAGCCCATGACCTCGGGCAGGATGTATGCGTCCTTGATATTGCCTCGCAGGCGCTCGGACACGACAAAATAGTCTATGCGCCAGCCGACATTTCTCTGCCTTGCGGCGGCACGGTAGCTCCACCACGAGTATGCGTCGGTACGGTCGGGGTACAGGCTGCGGAAGGTGTCGATAAATCCGGCATCTAAAAGCTCGGTGAACTTCCCTCTCTCCTCATCGGAGAATCCGGGGTTCATATGGTTCGTCGCAGGATTTTTAAGGTCGATCTCTTCATGGGCGACATTCATGTCCCCACAAATTATGACGGGCTTTGCCTTGTCGAGCTCGCACAGGTACTCACGGAAGTCATCCTCCCAGCTCATGCGGTAGTCGAGGCGGCGCAGGCCGTCCTGCGAGTTGGGGGTGTAGACGCAGACGAGGTAAAAATCCCCGTATTCAAGCGTTATCACCCTGCCCTCGCTGTCGTGCTCGGGAACACCGAGGTTATAGCTCACGGACAGGGGCGTATGGCGGGTGAATATCGCCGTGCCGGAGTAGCCCTTTTT
>DQDL01000023.1:21418-21821 GCA_003533405.1 Clostridiales bacterium
CCGGAGTAGCCCTTTTTCTCGGCATAGCACCAGTAGCTCTCGTACCCGGGCAGGTCGAGGCTTATCTGCCCCTCTTGGAGTTTTGTCTCCTGAAGGCAGACGAAGTCGGCGTCCAGTGACCAGAATATATCCTCAAAGCCCTTTTTGACAACGGCTCGCAGGCCGTTTACATTCCAGCTTATAAATCTCATTAGTCCTCCGCCTTTCCCCTTGCGTCGCTGAGCGCAGCGTCACGCAGTCTCGAGACCTGCCCCGAGGCCGTTGTCTTAGTCTGCTCGGTCTTTACGGCAACGAGCCTGTTTATGCTCACGCCCTGCGCATGGAATTTTGCCTCATAATCGGTCATAACGCCCGACACACCGTTTGCGTGCAGGTCGTTTGTGACATTGTGGAGCTCCCAGCC
>DQDL01000023.1:22005-22190 GCA_003533405.1 Clostridiales bacterium
CATTGTGGAGCTCCCAGCCCTCGGCGGTGAGCTGCTCAACGGACCAATCGAACAGCGGGCGGTTGTCGGTCTTAAAATGTATCTCGCCGCCTATGGGCAGAAGATCTGCATAGCTCCGCAGAAACCCGGGTGCCGTGAGCCTGTGCTTTGCGTCACGGCTTTTCGGCCACGGGTCGCAGAAGTTT
>DQDL01000023.1:22440-27244 GCA_003533405.1 Clostridiales bacterium
TTCGGCCACGGGTCGCAGAAGTTTATGAAAATGCGCCCGACCTCGGCATTTGCGAAAACCTCGCCGAGCTCCAGTGCGTCCATATTAATAAAGCGGATATTTTCTATTCCGGCATCACATACTCTTTCCATGGCAGTGACCATCGCATCCGGCACCTTTTCGACTGCGATGAGCATGATATCGGGGCTCTGCTGCGCCGTACCGGCGGTGAAGCGTCCCTTGCCGCATCCGAGCTCCAGCCACAGCTTTTTATAGCCGGGGAAAGCTTCCCTCCACGCGCCCTTGAGCGCCTTGGGATCTTTTATCTGCACCTGCGCACACCTTTCCATGCGTGGTATCAGATTCGGTTTTTTTCTCATTCTCATAGATCCGTTCTCCTTTAAAAAGAAAATACCACAAACGGCAAAAAACATCAATGTTTTATTCTTTTTAATACAAACAGCAAATATTGACGCAGTTTGACGCACTTTTTTCGGTAATTACCCCCTTGAAATGACAAAATACATATGCTATAATTATTTAATCAAAAGATTAACTATATATATTTTTTGTCGCATTTTATATAAGGAGAGATACTACCCGTGAAACGAATCAAAGTCTCTAACAATGTTATCCGCCGTATGCCCCGTTATCTGAGAAAGCTCGACGAGCTGACTGAAGCCGGCGTTAGCCGTATCTCCTCCGGTGAGCTCGGCCGCCAGCTCGGTTTAACGCCATCGCAGATCAGGCAGGACTTCAGCTGCTTCGGCGAGTTTGGTCAACAGGGCTACGGTTATAAGGTCACCGCACTGCGTGCGGAGATCGCCTCCATACTCGGTATGGACAGAGGCTTCACCGCCATTCTTATCGGCGTCGGTAATATAGGTCAGGCGCTTATGTGCAACTTCTCGTTCAAGACCTGGGGCTTCGACCTCAAGGCCGCCTTCGATATCAAGCCCGAGCTTATCGGCACTGAGGTCGAGGGTGTTCCCGTCCTGGATATGGCGGTCCTGCCCGAGTACCTTGACGAAAACCATGTCGATGTCGTCGTCCTGTGTATCCCGAAGGAGCACGCCGTTAAAACGACCGAGATGCTCACCAAGCACGGCATAAACGCCATCTGGAACTTCACCAATGTTGAGCTTACCGCTCCCGAGAGCCGCACCATTGTTGAGAACATCCACTTCTCGG
Source organism: Clostridiales bacterium (assembly GCA_003533405.1). Lineage (GTDB taxonomy): Bacteria > Bacillota > Clostridia > Oscillospirales > Oscillospiraceae > F23-B02. The sequence goes on from DQDL01000023.1 coordinate 23,611, forward strand.
ACAGCCTGCTTTCGCTGAGCTACTATATTGCCGATGATATCGACGAGAAGGCAGCCCGTGCGGCAAGACTGAATAAGTAAATAATTTAACAAAGGTGGGCATATAACGCCCACCTTTCTTTTATTATATAGGTATATTAAGGAGTAATCATGTCAGATACGATCGCTGCCGTTTCGACGGGTATGCAGGTTTCTGCAATTGGCATACTTCGTCTTAGCGGCGATGAGGCTATAAATATTGTCGATAAGCTGTTTATCCCCCGCTCGGGCAAGAAAATGAGCGAGAGCGAGGACAGAAAGCTCGTGTTCGGCTCGCTTTGTGACCTTGACGGGCAAACGCTTGATATCTGCCTGTGCACCATAAGCCGTGCGCCGCACAGCTATACGGGCGAGAACACCGCCGAGCTTCAGTGCCACGGCTCCCCCGCCGTTTTGCGGGCGGCGCTCGATGCCGTCTTTGCACTTGGCGCAAGACAGGCGCTCCCGGGCGAATTTACAAAGCGTGCGTTTTTGAACGGACGCATGGATCTTACGAGTGCAGAGGCGGTGGCGGATATCATCGATGCCGAGACTGCCGAGGCCGCCAAAAACGCCGCCGGTCAGCTCGGCGGTGCGATTGGGCGCAGGATAGATAAAATTTACGACTTTCTCACCGATCTTAGCTCTCACTACCACGCCGTTTTGGATTATCCCGACGAGGATATTGAAGATTTTACGCTTGAGGCTTACAAAGCCGAGCTTCATGCCGCCATAGCGGAGCTTAGACGCCTTGCCGACAGCTACTCGGGCGGAAAGCTCTTGCAGGGCGGCATCCCCGCCGCCATAATCGGCAGACCCAACGCCGGAAAAAGCTCGCTTCTTAACGCCGTTCTGGGCTATGACCGTGCCATTGTCACGAACATCCCGGGCACAACACGGGACACCATCGAGGAAAAGCTGCGGCTCGGCGGCGTGCTCCTGCGCCTTACCGACACCGCCGGTCTGCGTGAAACGGACGACGAAATTGAGCGGCTCGGCGTCATGCGCTCGCACGAGGCGATGGAAAATGCCGAGCTCGTCATCGCCGTCATCGACGGCAGCGGCGAAGTTAGCGCCGAGGATGAGGAGATAATCCGCTGCGCCGAAAAAGCGCCGCACGCCGTGGTCGCCGTATCGAAATCAGATCTCGGCAAAAAAGCAGTACTCCCCGAGACCACGCTCCCCGTTGTGGAGCTCAGCTCCGTGACCGGCGAGGGCTTAGAAAAACTTGCAGATACAATAAAGGCCATCTTCCCGATGCCCGACGCACCCGCAGGCGAGATACTCACGAATGCAAGGCAGGCCGAGGCGGTCGACCGTGCGCTGGCGGCGCTGGCTGCCGCATATGACGCATTACTTCAAGGCTGCACGCCGGATATCGTTCTCACCGAGGCCGAGGGCGCAATGTCGGCGCTGGGCGAGCTTTCGGGCAAAACCGTGCGTGAGGATGTGACGAACCGCATTTTCGAGAGATTTTGCGTCGGAAAATAATTTTTAACGGAGGTAGAGCAAATGAATGAGGCAAAGAAATGCACATGCGGAGCGGAGATGAAAAGCCGTGGTGTCAAGTATCTGTGTCTTGCCACCACCAGATTTATGGTAAGCGCATCAGCAATGCCCGAACAGGTCGAGATGTTCGTCTGCCCGGAGTGCCGCAGGATGGAGTTCTATTGGATGGAGGATGACCTGCTCGACGAGGAGGTCGATGAGAAGCAGAGACTTTACGACATGTACAAAAATGAGCCCGCCGACAAGCTGCGCAAAATTCTCGACAACGGCAGCTACACCGACGAGTGCAAATCCGTCATAAGAAGGATACTTTCCGAGAGATAACGAAAAAACTGCCGACCGTTCCGGTCGGCAGTTTTTTCACTTTTCAATGCCCCAGCCCGGGAGCGGCAGGCGCTGCATTGCGCCGAAAACCTTGCTTTTCATGTCGGGGTAATCGGCAGACAGGGTCTTTATAAGCTGCTTTATCTCGTAGCGCTTGCTGGCCTTGTCCTGCGGGCAGGGGCTTTCGACGATGGGCAGCTCCAGCGCCGCAGCCAAATTCGTTATCCTGCCCTCTCCGGCATAGACCATGGGGCGTATCTGCGTAACGCCGCTGCGGTCCATAAATGTCACGGGGCGGAAGCAGCTCAACCTGCCCTCAAACAGCAGGCTCATGAGAAATGTTTCGACGGCATCGTCAAAGTGGTGACCCAGTGCAAGCTTTTTTATGCCACGCTCACGGATGGCGTCGTTGAGCGCACCACGGCGCATTTTGGCGCACAGCGAACAGGGGTTATCCTCCTTGCGGGCATCGAAAACTATCTCCTTGATATCGGTCTTGAGGCAGGTGTAGGGAATGTCGAACTCCTCGCACATTTTGCGTACGGGCTCAAAATCCATACCCTCGAAGCCGAGCTCGACGGTTATCGCCTCAAGCTCAAAATGCTTGGGATAGTAGCTTTGCAGGTGCTTTAAAGCAAGCAGGAGCAGTAGGCTGTCCTTGCCGCCGGACACGCCGACGGCGACCTTGTCGTTTTCGTCTATCATATGGTAATCATCGACAGCCTTGCGGATGATGCCGGTAAATTCGTTGAGCGCTTTGTTATCCATGGACTTTTCCCCAATAAAAATGTAAAAATGAAATTTAGGTTTAGCGAGCTTTCCGGAGTATTTGCGAGCATTTCAGAGTTTTCAAAGCGAGAATTAAAATAAGTGTTGACACTCCGGTGCCTGTGTGGTATAAAAGTAAAGCACGCTATTAGAGTATTTTAATAGCGCCCCGCCCTTTTGTCAAAGATATTATTTATTTTTTGGAGGCACAAATATGTCCACGACCATGCTTACCAAGGAGACCGTTGAACGCAAATGGTACATCCTTGACGCAGCAGGCAAGCCCCTCGGCAAGACCGCTGCCGCTGCCGCTGATCTTCTTCGCGGCAAGCTCAAGACCGATTATACTCCCCATGTTGACTGCGGTGATTATGTCATCATCATCAACGCAAAGGATGCCGTCCTCACCGGCAAGAAGCTCGAGCAGAAGTACTACCGCACCCACTCCGGTTGGGTCGGCGGCCTCAAGGAGACCCAGTACAAGCACCTGATGGAAAAACGCCCCGAGCTGGCTATGCGCATCGCAGTCCGCGGCATGCTCCAGAAGAACACCATTGCACAGTGGCAGCTCAAGCGCCTGAGAGTTTTCGCAGGTCCCGAGCATGACCATGCAGCCCAGAAGCCCGAAGTTTGGGATCGTTAATAGGAGGTAAACAGTAATGGCAACTTATAAGTGCAAAAGACCCTATATGTACGGTACCGGACGCAGAAAGCATTCTGTCGCTCGTGTTCACCTGATCCCCAACGGCACCGGTGCTATCACCATCAACGGCCGTGATATCGACGACTACTTCGGTCTCGAAACTCTTAAGCTCATCGTTCGCCAGCCTCTGGTCACCACCGGCACCGTCGGCAAGGTCGACATTGAGGCTACCGTTCACGGCGGCGGTGTTTCCGGTCAGGCCGGCGCTATCCGCCACGGCATCTCCAGAGCACTGCTTCTCGTTGACGAGAACTACCGTGCATCTCTCAAGGCCGCAGGCTTCCTGACCCGTGACCCGAGAATGAAAGAGCGT
>DQDL01000033.1:0-5259 GCA_003533405.1 Clostridiales bacterium
CCGGAACCGACGAGGTTCATTTCACGGTGACCCTTCTTATCAACAACGCTGTTGCCGACATTGAGGATGATGACATTTGCAAAGTCGATATGAGTGCTGTCGCCGTCGGTGTACTCCTTGCCGCTGATGAATGCGTTGTAGCAATTGCGATCAGCAACATACTTGAGAGTGGTTGCTGTGCTGCTGAGGTACTTGATGGTGAATTCCTTGGATTCCTTATCGCACTGAGAAGCAGCCTCGGGGCTGAAGATGAGGCCGTACTTGGTATCAAAGCCGGACGAGTGCTCGGTATCAAAATGCTTTGCAGCGTACTCTGCGATCTTGTCGCCCTTTGCATACAGGGTGTGCTCATAGCTTACACGGCCAACTCTGTTCTTATCACGCACCCATGCGCTGCCGCCTTCGCCGAAGGTAGCGTCAATGTCGCTGACGCCGTACTGCTTGATATCGGCTCTTGCCTGATCGCTGTGGCCGCAATGCACATAAATTGCGTCATATGCCTGAACGAGGCTGACATAGTAGGGACGGGCACTGCGGATATAGCCGACATCGATTTGGCTTATATCGGTGAAAACAGCCATCATACGGGTAATATCACCCTCAACAAGCGCCTCATAAACAATGCTTGCATTGGCAAGACCCTTGCAAGGGCGGGCGCTGGGGTGGTTGTTTATCATAACACAGTAAGGACGGGCAGAGCTTGCATCTGTCTCAACGGCTTCACCGGTAAGAGGGTTGATAGGTCCGGTGACAACCTCGTTTACGGCAAGTCCGTCAGTGTCTACATTGGGAGCCTTGCCGGTGTCTTCCGTCTTGCTGCAGCCGGTAAAAAGCATGCACACACAGCAGACAGACAGAAGAAGTGAGAGTAATCGTTTCAAATCGAAACACCTCGCATTCAGTAGAATTTTGCTATATAATAATACTACGATATAGCCCTGTTGTCAAATATTCAAATCTATGCTAATATAGCTACGGAGATGATAATATGAATGTTTCTTTAGATACAAAAAACGCTATAACCGAGCTTGTTGAAAAGTCGAAACTCAAAGCCGGTGACCTTGTTGTCGTAGGCTGCTCGTCCAGCGAGATACTGGGTGAGCACATCGGCAAGGGTTCTTCGCCTGAAACCGGCGTTGAGGTCGCAACGACCATTCTGTCCGTTTTGAATGAAAAGGGAATATTCCTTGCCGCCCAGTGCTGCGAGCACCTTAACCGTGCACTTGTAATCGAAAGGGAAGCGGCGGAAAAGTTTATGCTAGAAGAGGTCTGCGTTCGGCCGATGCCCAAGGCCGGCGGCTCGTTTGCAACAGCGGTATATGATAACATGAAAGACCCCGTTGTTGTCGAGCATGTCAAAGCCAAGGCCGGACTTGATATCGGCTGCACGCTCATCGGTATGCACCTTAAGGATGTTGCCGTCCCGCTGCGGCTCACAGTCAAAACCATCGGCTGCGCAAGCATAAATGCAGCCTACACCAGACCCAAGCTTATAGGCGGCGTAAGAGCTCACTATCCCGAATAAACGATAAAAAAGGACACGAGGTGTCCTTTTTTATTACTTAATTTTAATGCCGCAGTCGGTCATTGACTTTAAAAGCTTCTCCTCGTTCTGTTGATACATAGTTGTCAGCGGTAGACGAAGCTTGCCGTTATCCAGCCCCATATGCTCCATTGCGGTCTTGACAGGGATAGGATTTGTCTCGATAAACAGGTCTGAAAATAAAGCAGCGTACTTAAAATAAAGCTTCTGTGCATCCTCGAAGTTCCCCTCAAGACACAGAGAGCACAGCTTCGCCACTGCGCCCGGGACAATGTTCGATGCGACCGAAATCACACCGAGTGCGCCCATCGCCATCATTGGCACGGTGTTGTCGTCGTTGCCGCTCCAGACATACAGATTGTCGCCGCATAAGGCTCTTGTCATTGCAAAAAGGCTGAAATCGCCGGATGCTTCCTTAACACCGTTGATGTTTGGGTGCTCAGACAGCTTTTTGTATGTATCAGCCTTGATGCCGATGCTCGTTCTACTTGGGACATTGTAGACTATCATCGGGATATCGACCCTGTCGGCGACATATGTAAAGTGCTCGACCAGTCCCTTCTGCGTTGTTTTGTTATAGTAGGGAGTGACCATCAAAATGCCGTCGGCATCGCATCTCATGGCGCACTGCGCAAAACCAAGCGCCTTTTTTGTATCGTTGCTGCCGACACCGGCTATTATCTTCATGCGCCCCTCGTTATAGCGGCACACGAATTCTATCAATGCCTCGTGCTCATATCGGGTCATGGTTGCGTTCTCGCCTGTCGTTCCGCAGACAACTATTGCCGCCGTACCGTTATCGTACTGAAAGTCAATGAGCTCCTTCATTTTCTCAAAGTTTATGCCGTGCTCGTCAAACGGTGTGACTATCGCCGTGCACGAGCCCTTAAAAATTGGTGTTTTGACCATAACAATCCTCCGATCACAAATCGCTGACAATAATATATTCATTTACATATCGGCGTATGATATATAACCGTTGAAATTCCAGCGTTTCCGTATTATAATGAAATTCTGCAAAATATAGATAAGGAACGGGTAATATGTCAAACACGGTCAAAAAATTAATAGCGCTTGCACTGACAGTCTGTCTAACCTTTGTGGCTGCACCGACTGCAAGCGCTGACGAAGCAGCTGCGCCTGCGCCGGCGTATTTTGACCTTCCCGTGACTGTTGATAAGATAAAGGTCGGACTGCGCTCCGGCGGCTCTGCCGTATACGAGGCTAGGCTTTTAAACAGTGTCGGGAGCGGTTATCTATTCGGCTATTTTGACTATGCTCGGCAGTTTCACGAGCTCGGCAAGACCGAGGTCACTGCGCTTTCCATGCGTGGCGACAGCGGATTTACGCTGCCCGACGGCATGGTCGTCGGCCCGTGGCATATGGTGCTGAATAAAAAATTCAGCGACTTTTTTTCTGCCAAGAATTACGCCGATACGCTTTGGGGCGGCTTCCCCGGATATATCGACGGAGAATATAAAGTTCTCGTCGGGGCATATGCAGATGAAGCAAAAACACTTTCGGCTATAAAAAGCCGCAGCATGGACGCAAAGCCTTTTACCGGCAGCAAATATTCCATACTCGCAGCCGAGACCGATACCTCGGAGCTGCAATTTCTCTTGGATGTCGGCGAGGGCACAAGCCTGGCAGTCCGACCGATCTCGAAGTCCGAAAAAGTCGAAACATGGTTTGACGGGAATGCCTATCACGGCGATTTCCAGTACACTCGCTCCGGCGGAGCACTCACGGTCATAAACTATGTTGAACTTGAGGCCTATGTCATGGGCGTTTTGCCGTACGAGATGCACGGCGATTGGCCGCATGAGGCGCTGAAAGCGCAGGGTGCCTGCGCACGAACCTACGCCTTGAACAACATAAACGCATACATCGACCGTGGCTTTGATGTAAGAAACGATACATACAGTCAAGTTTACCGTGGTGTTACCGGCACAGTCGATAGCACGAATAAGGCAGCCGCCGCAACTGCAGGCGAGTTTGTGCGCTACAGGGGTTCGGTGTGCAAGGTGTACTATATGTCGTCCGACGGCGGAGCTACGGACAGCAGTGCAAATGTCTTTTCACAAAAGCGTGCTTACCTAAGCGGCGTTAAGGATGATAACGAAAAGGACATTGAATACTACAACAAATCGTGGAAAACCGAGCTTTATGACGCAAATGTCCTGTACCGGCTTTCGATGAGTGATTATGAGCTTGCTGATCTAGCCGATATCAAGGTCACAAAGTCCGATATGGGCAATGTAATTAAGCTGGTGTTTAGTGACACAAAGGGCAAAACAGTCACGCTTTTGGGCGAGGACTGTTTTAGAGTTACCGGCTTTAACAGTCTAAGATACGATGTCTCAAGCTATGAAAACAACCAAAAGGAGCGCATTTGGGTCTTTAAAGGCAGCGGCTGGGGACATAATTGCGGCATGAGCCAGTGGGGCGCATACGCAATGGCGCTGAACAAGGGCGCAAGCTGCGAAGATATAATAGATTTTTATTTTAGCGGAGCATATTTAGGATGAATAAATCAGATTTTGACTTTTACCTGCCGGAGGAGCTGATAGCTCAAACTCCGCTTGAGAAAAGAGATACATCACGCCTTCTGCATTTAAACAAGCAGACTGGAGAAATTGAGCATAAGCATTTTTACGATATCAAGCAGTATCTCCGTGAGGGTGACTGCCTTGTGCTCAACGATTCGAGAGTGCTGCCCGCAAGACTTATCGGCGCAAGGCCTACAGGCGGCGCAGTTGAGCTCGTTTTGCTAAAGGATCTCGGCGATAACCGCTGGGAGTGCTTGAGCCGTCCTGGCAGAAAGACCAAGCCCGGTCAAGAGCTTGTATTCGGAAACGGTGAGCTGACCGCAGTCGTGCAGGAAGTGACGCTGGGCGGCAACAGAATAGTCAAGTTCAGCTACGAGGGCATTTTCCTTGAAATTCTCGAACGCTTGGGCAAAATGCCGCTTCCGCCTTATATCAAGGAGGAATTGCAGGACTCCGAGCGCTATCAGACCGTTTACTCCAAGGAGCTCGGCAGCGCAGCCGCACCGACGGCTGGTCTGCATTTCACAAAGGAGCTGCTGGCGGAGATAGCTGACATGGGCGTTAAGATATGCTATGTGACGCTGCATGTCGGTCTCGGAACCTTCAGACCCGTGAAGGCGGATAAGATAGAAGATCACGAGATGCACTCCGAGTTTTGCATCGTACCCGACGAGACTGCCGAGAGTGTCAACGCAGTCAAAAGGGCAGGGGGCAGGGTCATTGCCGTCGGCACGACCTCATGCCGCACGCTTGAAAGCTTCACGACCGAGGACGGAGTGCTGCAGGCGACCTCCGGCTGGACGAATATCTTCATTTACCCGGGATATAAGTTCAAGTGCATTGATGCACTGATAACGAACTTCCATCTGCCGGAGAGCACACTTATTATGCTCGTGTCCGCCTTGGCAGGCAGAGAGCATATCCTCAATGCGTACAACACGGCAGTTAAGGAACGGTATAGATTTTTTTCCTTTGGTGACGCCATGATGATCGAATAAATTATAAGGCAGGAAACTATGTACACTTTAAAAAAGCAGGAAGGCCACGCCAGGCGAGGCGAGTTTGAGACCCCGCACGGAACTGTGCAGACGCCGGTTTTCATGAATGTCGGCACTGCGGCGGCGATAAAGGGTGCGCTTTCTGCGGCGGCATTCTGCGCATCGCCGT
>DQDL01000033.1:5473-5745 GCA_003533405.1 Clostridiales bacterium
TAAAGGGTGCGCTTTCTGCGGCGGATCTTAAAACCATTGGCTGTCAGATCGAGCTATCAAACACCTATCATCTGCATTTAAGACCAGGCGATGAGATAATCAAGACCATGGGCGGACTACACAAGTTCATGACTTGGGACAGACCCATACTTACCGACAGCGGCGGGTTTCAGATTTTTTCGCTTGCAAGCCTGCGCAAAATAAGTGAAGAGGGCGTGAAGTTCAATTCCCACATCGATGGTAGACATATCTTCATGGGTCCCGAGGAGAGC
>DQDL01000061.1:0-10460 GCA_003533405.1 Clostridiales bacterium
GTGGTTGTCTTTGCTACTAGCAAGGCAAAGTAATAGCCTGTCGGTAAAAGCCGACAGGCTATTACTTTATGTGCTTTATTGCACAGGCATTGCATGCTCCCACATTTTTTCGATGGATTCCGCTGTAACCTTGAATTGAACTTGTTCGGAATCGTAGGTCAGATATGAGATAGGGGAACAATCTGTACTAGTGTTATATAAATACGGCATCATGTGTATGATCGACCCGTGCCCTCTGGAATTGCTGCCTATATCAATACCTATATACGACACTGGCAGCATAAGGCTCCATTCACGGACTTCAAGGTTGCCTTTATCCTTCATCTTTTCGAGCATACTTTTCACCATGTTAACTTGTTCAGCCGTATCCACGCTTGTATTGTCGAAAAAATCGCGATTCATTTTTTCCGCTGCATCCACTGTCAGCATCAGATAGCGAATTGTCACGCCACGACACAAGCACCATTCTATTATCTGTGAAAGTTCTGTGACCAATGCATCTCCATATGCTACAACAATAGTTATCTCTTTTTTTGCTTTTACCAGCAGTTCAGAAACATTGCTGTCCTTATCCCGGTAATTATCGAGTCGCTTTTGCGCAAAATTATTTAGTTCCCTAACACCAATCCATGCAGCAATTACAATAGCCCCCGCCCCTATCAGCGAACCCATCAGCTCTATCAATGGAGACAATTGTTGCAATATACCCATTTCACATCCCTCTCTTTTTGTAAATTTGTGAGATTGTATATATTATACAAGAGCATGTCAACTGCTGTCAAGTTGGCCGACTTTTTGTGTTAAAAAAGCGCTTTTAATCGGTTCCTCATATAACAAAAGGCACACCAAGCGGTGTGCCTTTTGTTATATCAAATTACTTCGTTTTCACATAGGTGTTCATCGGATGCACCATGTACTCGTTGTACGGGAATTGGTCGGTGGTGACATAGCCTGCGGGGGCGTCTATCAGCTGCGGGATGCGGTTCACGAGCGTTGCGCATGTCAGCTCCACCGTTGCTGGCTCGTTGACGATGCAGGTCGTGTCCGGCTCGCCGTGCAGCGTCCACACATTCTTGTCCGTCTCCTCGGGATTGTATATCTTGCCCACGCACTCGGTCACAAGGGTGATGCCCTCTTTTGTCTCGGTCGTGACGATGGCACGCATACCGGTGGCGTCACCGGCCTTGACGACCATGCCCAGCGTCTCGGACTTTAAGTCCTCCCTGTCGACGCAGGGGATGCATTTTTGCGTCTGCGAGGTGACATGCAGCCCCATCTTGCTGCAAAGCCAGCCGTTCTGGTTCCACATGTATGACGGGACATACTTTCCGCTCTCGACAAGCTCCTTCATCTCGTCCGACGGGGTGTCGTTGTAGCAGCCGATGGTCCTGTTAAACTCGTCGATACTCAGTCCTGCGCCGTGACCCTCGGCAAGCGCCACGCCGTAGTCCTCGACATTATACCAGCTGCTGCCCTCGATCTTGGTGATCTTGTGCGAGGAACCGGCAAGGTTCGTGACCATCGTGCCCCAGTACAGGTCGCAGTAGCCCACGCCCGTGAGCGTGCAGCCGCCCTCTTTGGCAAGCTTGTCGAGCTTTGCGGTGAGTGCGGGCGAGGAGTTCCACGGATACAGCGCCTCCTCGCAGGTGGTGATGGCGTTCACGCCGTGTTTTGCGCAGATGGTGAAAATGTCCTCAAGCTCGGCAACGGTGCTGCGTGTTGCGATGATGCACACATCGGGCTTGAGCTCGCCTATGCGCCTGTCGGCATCGGCGGAATTTTCGACCGTTACGCCGACATGCGGGAAGCCGTCGCCGATTATCTCCGCCACATCCTTACCGATGTGGCCTTTGTTGCGGCAGAATGCGCCCACCAGCTCGCCGTCATGCTCGATAACATAGCGCATGAGATAGCGGCTCATCTTGCCCGCACCGTACTGAACAACTCTGATTTTGCGATCCATAAAACAGCCTCCTTAATGAAATGTTCGTTTAAGATGTAGTGTCTGCAAGAATAGTTATTTTTTTAACGACCTTGCGCTTTCATTATAGAGTATAACCGCAAAAAGGTCAAGATATAACAGCAAAAAGCATCTGCAAGCTCCAATCTGTTCATAGATTTTGTGCATCGAATCCTCGCCTAAACACGAACCCCCTGTCACTTTGGATAGCGACAGGGGGTGTGGCGTTGTATCGTATCAAAGTATTTCTACGCTGCCGTCGGACAGGTGGTAGAGTGCTCCGACGACCTTGAGGCCGTGGGTCTCCTCCCTGCGTATCTCGATGCTGCTTTCTATCATTTCGATGCTGTGCTTTACATTTAAACAGCAGGCGGCGTAGTCGTCGGTCTCGTCGCCGATTGCGATGCGTATCTCATCGGTGATGAATTTGATGTAGCCGTCCGGGTCGTGGTTTATCGCCGCATCGACCGCTCCGCACCGATCGTGCCCGAGCACCATGATGAGCTTGCAGCCGAGGTGCTCGGCGGCGTACTCGATGCTGCCGAGCTGGTGGTTGTCTATCACATTGCCCGCAACTTTGATCACGAACAGCTCGCCGATACCGGCGGAAAAGATGCTCTCGGGAATGACACGGGAGTCCGAGCACGCAATGATTATCGCATACGGCGACTGCCCCTGCGAGCAAGTCCGCATCCGGCTTGCAAGCGATATATCCCCGCAACCCGTCTCGGCGCCGAGATATTTTTTGTTGCCCTCCATGAGCCTGTCTAACGCTTCCTGCGCTGTAATCATAATATCACCTCTTAGCACAAGTATACTTTCTGCGTAGCGCAATTACAAGAAAGAAATGCGTATATAAAGCTTTCTTACTCATATGCTTTGTGCATCCATCTCCAGTAAGCATGTTTGCCGGAACAGCAAGCCGTTCGTATCCGCAATTTTTGCATCTAACAGATATTCGTTTACTCGAATTATTTATTCTAACATAATTAACTCCCCATAGCCAGTGTTTTCACCCTTACTATGGGGACTTGTCTACAGGCTGAAAAGAGCAGGCCGGAGCCTGCTCTTTTCGTTATGGTGCTTTATGCTGTTTTGAGGATCGGATCAGATCTTTTCCTCGACGTTCTTGCTGTCGTGGTATTTAATAAGGGCGTTGTATATTTTTTCGATGAGCTTCATGTCCGCATTGGTCATGTATGCCAAAAACAGCAGACAGAACAGAGTGAAGAGAACTATCAGAACTATCCAGTACCAAGCCATTTTTATTTCCTCCTTAATTACCAGCTGAGATTGTCTTCGTAATCGAGCAGCGTCGGGTCGAGGGGCTCCTCGCACAGGACGGTTTTCATGTACTGATTGAACGCCTCGCGCATCTCGCGGCGGGATACGGTGCGCGGGTCCATAACATCGTGGGGTATCCAGATGAGGTGAATGCCGCGCTCGCGTGCCTGATCCTCGAACAGACCGTGCAGACCGCCGACGTTCTTGCAGGAAACGTGGTCATACATGATGACGATGTTGACGTTAAATTTCTCGCACATCTTCCAGCACTCGTCGAGCAGGTTTACATAACCTCCGTTGGTGTGGGAGCGCATCATCATTCTCTCATAGCAGCGAACGAGGTCGGCAAGCGCCTGATCCTTGTTGTCGGTGCTGATGGGCAGGTAGCTGAGCATTGCCTCCATGTCGTTTACGCAGGTGACGCCCCAGCAGTGCTGAGTCCAATAGGTGAAGTTGGTGTAGTAGTGCGCAGGGCACGCCCAGACGAGGCAGCGGTACTTGGGCTTGGGTGCGTTTGCGGCCTTGTCCTTTTCGTAGCCCTTGAGCATCATCTTGGTGACCTTGCGGTCGGTCTTGAGCATGAACTCGTCCATGCAAGCGGCTGCCTGGAACTCATACTCGCGCTGGAGCGCAAGTGCAGCGCCGCAGACCTGGGGATAGTCGGTGCAGTTGACGTCCCACTTTTCGACCATGCAGCGGGAGCTTTCGTTGTACATCTCTGCATTTTTCCAAAATGCGTCCCAGTCCCACTTCACGCCGAACTGCTGCTCGAGGAATTCGATGCCCTTTTTGAGGTTCTTGATCGCGTAGGTCTGTACCTCGGGCTCGTTTATTCTCTGCGGGGGAGTTATCTGGAACGAGGGCAGATCCTTGAAGTGGCGGGTGAGGATATTCGTCTGCGAGATCGCACCGTCGCAGGGCATGGTGCCGGTGAAGTAGCACTTGCCGACACGGGGATAATCGTCAACAACGGCGACGCCGCACTCGGAGGCGGGCTCGGGGCAGACGTCTGCCGGCAGACCGAGGTGCTCCATGGCGTCGATGTAGAACATACTTGCGTTCTGGTCGACCTCCGACGGCAGACCGACGGCGAACATGGCGATGTCTATCCACTTGACGGTGGGGAAGCCCATCATGATAAGGTGCGGGGTCATCTCGTCGAACATGACGGTGTTCTCGCGCAGCTTTGCCGCACGCTTGCTGTTCGGGCGCAGGTTTTCGTCGCGCACGATGATGTCACGAACGCCGATGACGGAGTTGTGCAGGACGGAGAAGAACTGGTTGTGGGCATAGTGCAGCTCCTTGCCGCGCAGACCCATGGTGTGGCGGTCTACCATGTGCGCCGCAGTGAGGTAGGAGACCATCCAGCGGTAGCGCAGCATGGATTTGACCATGAGTATGGGGTGGCAGCCCAGCTTTACGGCCATAAAGCCGTAGAGATAGAGCCAGCGAAAGAAATCGTAAAAGGTGTCCTTAAAGCCTCTCCATTCACGGGCGCGGAAGGCGCGGTGCTCGGCATCGTAATATCTGCCCAAGCCTTTGCCGGTTTTGGGGTTGTATGCCATGTCAGTTTTCCTCCTTCTGAGCTGTCCTGAGCTTCTTTATTTCAAGGCTTTCCACGAATGCCTGCACTCTCGTGCGAAGCTGTCCGCTCTGACCGGAAATGTAGGGGCGGTCGATGGAGAGTATATGGATGCCGTAGTCGCGGGGCATTACCTGGCCTGCGATGACGCGCTCATACGACCAGTAGGTGCAGAACTTCATCTGCTCGTAAATTGCGCCGTCGGCGTTAAAGTCCTTAACAAGCTGCGCAACATGGTCGTTGCGGTACTTGACACGGTGCAGTGCGCTCTGACGCGGGCACTCCGTGTTTTGCAGATACCAGCGGCAGACCTGCGTGAGTGCGTCCTCGGTGTCGGAGAGGATAATTTCCTGTCTGCCGGGGAAGGAGCCGTAGCAGTAGCGGTCGGCGACCACCAGTGCGCCGCAGCCCTCGATGAGCTTGATGAGCTGGGGATCGTCGATCTCCGAGCCGACAACGACAACGCGGACGCGGTAGTCCTTCTTGGCGTCGGTCTTGCGGTTTTTTATCTCCTCAAGCGTCTCACGCAGGTAGGGAAGGATAAGTCTCTTGGGGCAGGTGTAGCTGACCAAGACCAAAACGGCGTACTCATAGCCGGTGATGGGCGGGATATCCAGCTTGCGCAGCTCGCCTATCTCGGTGAGGATGCGGCAGACCTCGTTGTGCTCGCTCACGGCGGCGCGGATGGCGTCGTCCGAGGTGTCGATGCCGTAGTTTTCGCGCAGGGGCTTCAAGATCTTTCTGGAGACCTGCTCGCGGATGTGCTCGACGCAGTCCTCATCGTCGGAATAAGGAATGTCCAGATTGCAGTAGAAGAATTTGTCCTTGTCCTCGCCATGTGCGTGCATGATCTCCATGTTCTCGATGGCGCGGTTATTCGCCTCGCAGACATCAACGCCTATCATTGCGTGGAGAAATGCGAAGCTGCCCTCAAGCGCGCGCTCCAAAAGCGCACGGGCGAACTCGCAGCTGTTGTTGGCCATGTAGTAGGTTGCAAGCTCCATGGAGTTGGTGTGCGGTGCACGAAGCCGGACGGAGAAGCAATTGCCCAAGTTCATGAGCACCTCCGGTGCGTGAAAGCAGGTGTAACCGAGCGCCAGGTCCCCCTCAGACTCTGCCTTGCGGACAAGCTCGTTGTCCGTGTCCTCCAGCAGGCTCTCAAAGTAAATCAAATGCTTCAGTTCTTTCATTGCGGCCCTTCTTCCTGTTTGATTTTTATATTTACCCGTATGTGTCAGCAATACTGACAAAAGCGGGCATACACAAATCCCGATCTCTCGGGATGTGAAATTCGCCTGTTAATTTCCGCTGAGCGCTTTAACGAACATCTCGCTGAGATGGAGCATCCTGCTGTCGTAATCAAGCTCTCTTGCGCTGGGGCTGCCGCCTATGGAAAGGCGCTGCATTATGCCCAGAATTGCGTCGTAGGAGTTGTAGTATATCTCCTTCACGTCCACCTCGGGGCTTATCGAGCCGTCGGCAAGACCCTTGCGGATGGCCTTCGCCATGGGGCCTCCTGAGGTCTCAAACGGCTCGGGCGGCTGGTTTTTTATCTCGTGCAGCCTGCCTGCTGCCTGTAGGGTCAGCTCCGCATCGAGTGTGAAGCGCATGCCCTTGGGGTCGAGGTGATACAGCTTCGAGTAGCACAAGAGCACGTTTGCCGCGTCCTCAAGACCGGTCGTGCCGCCGTCGGAATTTTCATGCGACATACGGTCGATAAGCGCAAGTATCCTGTTCCAATACAGCAGCGACGCAGCCAAAACAAGATCGGCCTTGGTCTCAAAATACCGAAAAACCGAGCGCTCCGTGAGTCCGGAGCGGCGTGCAACGTCGGCGACCTTGGTTTTCTCTATTCCGTTTTCCAAAAAACTATCAAGGGCGTTCTCGATTACGAGCCTGATGTTTTTTTCTCTCAGCTCCTCGTGCGGCAAATGCTGTCCCTCCCTATGTATGTGTCAGTCTGACTGACAGGTACAGTTTACAGCAGAAAAATTCAAAAGTCAAGCCCCTGAATATAGATTTTTCGATATGGTCCGGAAGCGTGATACGGAAGTGTGAGCAACACCCGAAAACACATTGAAAATCCTACATTTTTACGGCATAGACGCACGGGTTTATTACGAAAAAACAATCCGCCTCTGTATCGCACAGGGGCGGATCTGCTTATTTGTCATACGGGACTCGGAAATAGTCCAGATACTTCTTAAACCTGTCCTGTGCAGCCAGACAAGTATCACGCATCTACTACAAGTTCGTCGGGTATCTGGACATTGATCCCACGCAGTGCCATCCGAACTACACCGCCGACATCCGTGAGGGCGTCGCCATTGAGTATGTATCCTGCGAGCCGTCGGACAGTCTGAAAGAGCTGTTCCCGGAGGGATACAACGCGGATGATGATTCTTTTGAGGAAGAAGAAATGGAGCAGGCGTAAACCCGCTCCGGACACGATAATAAAGAAGTGGATGTAACTGAAATCAGTTACATCCGCTCAATATGAAAGTAAAGACCAATTCTGATACCAAATGCACAACCCCGGGGCCAGATGGATCTGTTCACGGATTATGAGCAAAAGGATGCTGAGTCCGAAGCCACACACCGCGTCAAAGTCAATTTCCCCAATCCGCTCTCTCGCAGCACGAGCCTGATCTCTTCCCCTGTCATTCAGAGGTTCATCCGTCAGCCCCTGCATCAGTTTTCCTTTGTTCAGATTGGTTTGACCATGTCTCCGCTTGATTACCGGAAGACCTCTTCATTTTCTAAACCCGTATTACACTGCTCTGCTTGCTCTTAGCTGAAGAACTGCATGATGGACTGGTGACTCTTCCGGTCTTCCCATTCAAAGTGCGATATCATCTGCTTCAGCTCAGGAATGTGCTTTTCATAGATTTCCCTGGGGGTAACGCCTTTATCCACACAGAGACTTGCCGCACAGCCGACGGCCACGCCGTGCTCAGCCCCGTTTGCCATCAGTTTGGTGTTGCATCCGACCACTCGGGTAACGCTGATTTGCTTGCCGACCATCATTAGATTTGGCACATCCTTCGAGTAAAGACTGCGGAACGGAATCCAGTATGGCTTCATATCCCGGATGTCCCAGATCCAGGAGGTCAGACGGAAATCATAGGTTGGGTTCTCCATACAGTGGATGCAGATCGCCCCGTCCTGCTGCACGACAGCGTCCGAAAAGATCGCATGCTCGCGAATTTCGTTCTCATTTACGACATAGTCCCCTATAATTCGGCAAAACTCGCCACTGGCAAAGGTATGGTGAATCCACTCAAATTCCAGATTCGCATACTTTTTCGGTTGAGCCTTTTTTACGTTATACATAGTTCCATAAAGGGCGCAAAGCAGATGATCGCGGATTTCCTCGCCGTCACAGAAGAGATCCAATGTCTGACCATACTCCCAGTAATGGGTACCGGGAAAGAAATCGATAATATCCACCTTCGGGAAGCAGTGATACTTCAAGGAGCTCACTCCGAGGCCGGGCAGATTTGCCATCTGCTTCATCTTCTTTCTGCTCAGACGCTGTCCTGTTACATCCGGACCATACTGATTATCTTTTCCAAGCGCTGCAAGCTGTCCGTTCAGGTCGCCAAAGTCCCTGGCAACTTCCAGTGCCCATGGTACCTCCGGAAACTCCACAGGATTCGGCGCCTCATGCAAATGATAGAGAACGGTATGACCGTGGTGCACTTCATCGGGCGCATCTGGCGCCAGACTCTCATTATAGGCACTCTTTCCCTCACGTCCGGTGCGAATCTCAGCTCCGGCCGGTCTGGCTACTGCGCCCTTGCCGGATGCATCGATGAAGATCTCTGCCGAATAACGTGTCTCACTTCCCGTCAGCAGGTTTCTTGCGTCGACAGCGGCAATCTTCTCCCCGTTTTTCTGAACGTCAAAGACCTTTTCGTTCAGAAGAACCGTTATGTTCGGCTCTGCCTTCAGCATGGCAATGACCGCCATATCCCCGTTCTCTTCCCGTTCACACATCTGCATGACCAACTCGCCCTTATAGCCACGTGGACCAAGTCCAATCTCTACGCTGGCGTTACCGCAGAGAACCGGTCGATCCGTCAGCAACAAGACCCGGCTACCGGTCTTCGCCGCAACGAGTGCGGCCGAGCATCCGGCCATTCCACCTCCTACCACGACGACATCATATGTTCCGCCATCCACCGGGATTTCCGAGATACCAAGCAGCTTCTTTCTCCACGTGCGGTCCACCTGCTTTCCTGTCTCCGGTGGCGCATCCTCAGGATCCGTTGAGAAATAGATGGCATCGCAGCGCCCTTCAAAGCCGGTGAGGTCATGGAGACGAAGTTCATTCTTGCCTTCCCTTAGCTCAACCGTCCCCGCCTTCTCCCAGATCCAGTCATTTTCTCCGCTCTCTCCAAGTGTCGTCAGCTTCTGCCCGTTTACCAGCAGTTCAAAACGGCCTGGATGGTACTTCGGCACCCAGTCACGGACTCTTGCCCACACATAGTATCTTCCTGCCGTTGGGCATGACAGATGGGTCGTCGCATCCGCCACCGGGCGGCCAAGGCCGTGCGCCAGGAGATAGGGAGACCCCATCTCCGTTTCAAACTGTGTATCCAGCGACCAACCGCCGTAGTCTTCAAAGCTCTCAGCCTCACAGAGAAGTCGATTTGCGTTGTTCTTCATGTTCTAATCCGCCTTTCGTCGCATTGATAAGAGAATAACACTCTGAACGGATTATACGACAGAACCATTGAAACCACCATGGTTAAAAAGGACTTTCTCTGGTAATTTCGGTATGCTCTGGTATAAAAACTTGCGATCTTTCTCCACCTGTGTTATATTGTACCCGATATCTGATTACATATGGAGGTGGATGAGCATGAGGCCGTACTCCAAACTTGCGCTGGTTGATGCTTTTATGCATCAGGCCCAGACTGTTCCAATCGACAGTATCACCGTGAAAAGTCTTGTTGCGGAGACGGAAATGAATCCCAAGACCTTCTATTATCACTTCAACGGGATCACGGACATGCTAAAATGGAGCTTCGAACGGGAGCTGTCAGCCCTGTTTCCCGACAGCTTAGTCAGTGCGGAGTCGGATTGGGGAAGCGACATTCTGAAAATCATGTCTTATCTGGAGAAAAGGCAGTCGATTCTTTGTCAAATCGCTGACTCCAAATACTGGCCGGAAATGCGGTTCTTTTTCTGCCAAATGTATGAGCGCTACTGTGCGTTGCTTCTCAAGGGAGTGATAAAAATCGTTGAGAGAACTGACAACATACCGAGCAACCTCAGCGATGAAGCGTTTCAGATCAATGTTCATTATTATGGCTTGCTGTTTTATTCCTATGCAGAACGATGGGTTCTCAGCGGCTGCTCAGTTCCAAAGGAGAAGTATTTTAAAAATTGCATTGACGTAATCGGCGAGAAGGCAATGCACGATGCCGTCCGCCGTTTTCGCACACAGATATGACAACAGACGCAAATTCCGCGTGGTCAATACCCATAACCGAGAGAGCCCAGAAATACTGGGCTCTTTCCGATAGGAAAAATTAAAAGGTACGCAGCCGTTTGTATTAACGACTGCGTACCTTTGTGGTTGCGGAGGAGGGATTTGAACCCACGACCTTCGGGTTATGAGCCCGA
>DQDL01000061.1:10666-11145 GCA_003533405.1 Clostridiales bacterium
CGAACTGCTCCACTCCGCGATATTGTCTCCTTAGAGCTTATATATAATACCACAACAGGCACACCAAGTCAATACCCGACTGCGATTTTTTGTCCGACAGGCTTCGACAGCCCTTTTTGCGGCGTTTAGACAATTTATTTATCTACTTTATTACATATTTCTATTGCAAAACCCTCGGCGACTTGCTATAATCGGAACTGATACCGAATTGTAACCGGCATTGCGCCGTCAGTCCGACCGGAGGTCATTATATGAAGAAGTTTACCAGAACAATAGCGTGCGTGCTTATCTTTGCGAGCCTGTTTTCGCTCAGTGCCTTTGCTGCGCCCGGCCGTGGGCTCAACGCATTTGAGAAGATCGCCGATATGGGCAGATACACCTACAGCGACCTTGTCACAAACTACTGGGCTTACTCCGGCATAAAGATCTGCTACGACAGGGGCATCATGATAGGCTATCCCGACGGCACCTTCGGCCCC
>DQDL01000061.1:11316-11770 GCA_003533405.1 Clostridiales bacterium
TATCCCGACGGCACCTTCGGCCCCGAGGAGACGGTCACCTGGTCGCACGCCGTGACCATCGCCGCCCGTGTGCACTCGGCATACAACGGCAATGCGCTCGATAACAGCGAGACGGGCGAATACTGGTACTCCGCTTACTATGACTACTGCGTCAAAAACCACCTTTTGCCGAGCACCTGCCCGAAGCTGAGCAAGCTCGATGAGGCGGGCATCTCCCGCTATGACCTTGCCTACATCTTCAGCCGCCTGCTTGACAGCGCCGACACCGCTGCAATAAGCGACCTCAGGATAGCCGACGAGGCCGACATCCCGTCTTACTACTTAAGCTCCGTCAAGAAAATGTACGCCGCCGGTATAATGAACGGCATGGAAAACAACGAGTTCATGGGTCATGAATACACCACCCGTGCGCAGATAGCGGTCGTCGCCGCACGCCTTGTCGTCCCCGCCGTAA
>DQDL01000061.1:11958-12647 GCA_003533405.1 Clostridiales bacterium
CGTCCCCGCCGTAAGGCTCGGCCACGACACGAAGGCAAACGCCGCAATGGCAGATTATCAGGCCAATCTTGAAAACGACAGCGTCGCCGTTCAGCTCGGCAGCGACTACTACGCCATCTACAAGTCCTACGATGACCCGCAGACCGAGGTCTACTCCCTGTACCTGACGGATATGAACGACAAGCACACGGAGCTGTACTCGTGCACGGACGGCGAGTATCTCAACAACATCAGCGTCTACAACGGCAAGGTCTACTTCTGCCGTGCCACCGCCGGAACGGCCAGCGGCTCGCTTTTGTGCTACGACCCCCTGTCCGAGGAGATCTCCACCGTTTACCATGGCAAGATAGTCGAAAGCTACTGCTTCTATAACGGCGGCCTGTACGCTCTGCTGTTCTCGGCTTATGCCGACAAGCCCGCAGATTATAAGTACGACTTCGGTAAGATCTCCGGCGGCAAATTCTCCGTCATCCACAGCGGCTACACCTACGCCGAGGCCCGCTCGTTCACGCCCTACGGCTGGAACGGCAAAATTTACTTCAAGCTCGGCGTTGACGGCGCAACGAACCTCTTTGCCTACACCATCGCAGACGGCACGATCTCCAGGGTGTCCTCGGTCGATATAAACACCAGCTTCTACGACGGCCATGTCATGTACTTCCTCGCCTACGATGCCGACGGCAACTACG
>DQDL01000061.1:12865-14220 GCA_003533405.1 Clostridiales bacterium
CCTACGATGCCGACGGCAACTACGACTGCAAGCTCTACGCCATGAGCCTCCAGTGTCCGGGCGTTATCTACACGCAGGGCGAGTTCCCCGCCGCCACCAACAGCAAATTCCGCTCGCTGTACAAGCACGGCGACCTCGTCTACTGCCTGTCGTCGTTTAACCGCAATATCTACTCCATGGACGAAAACGGCACCACGAGGATCGCACTCATGTGCGGCGGCGTGTACAATGCGCTCAACTTCACAAAGGACAAGGCGATGCTCATCCCGAACACGCTCGTGACCAGCAACCCCAATGAGATTCGCCAGTATAACGCCAAGGCCCTGTCGTCGAGAACGCTCTACGGCGACGCCATCGGCCTTAGCTGCTACTACACCGGCGCATACTTCACTCCCGACGACGGTCAGGCCGTTTACAGCACGACCGACAGTGTCAGCACCGTGTCGAAGCTTCCCATCACCGTGACGGAGTGCTTCACCAAGGGCGCAGACCTCGTTGTGCGCACGAAGTACACAAACTCCACCGGCAGCGATATAAAGCTGCGCTCGTACATCATAAGCGTTGCGGTCAACGGTCAGGTCATCGCCACCGATGTAAACCGCATGCCCGGCTTCGAGCTTAGAAACTACGGCATACAGACCTTTACCTTCGTCATCGGCGCGGACGATATCAACCGCAGCATCGACCTTTCAAAGGACAAGATATCCATTCAGATAATCCCGACCTACGATATCATTCCCGAGCAGACCAAAACCGGCAAATAAAATTTTAAGCCCTGCGGTAGATCCGCAGGGCTTTCGTTTATTTAAATCAGTCGACGGGGCATACTCCGCAGACCTCCATGGTGTCGGTGTCGACGATGCAGCACATTTTCATGCCGCAGGCTGTGTCGCCGCCGCTCGGGACGGTGACCTCGGCGTAGTTGCCGGTGCGGTCGCAGAAAAGCTTCACATTCTTTGCCGGCACCTCACGGGTGCAGCCCACCTCGGCTGCGGCTGCCTCGGCGGCACGGCGGCGAAGATCGGATTCGTTGTAATCGATAACAAAAAGGACCTTAGAAAAAAGATCGAAGTTAGCAGCAGTTTTATTCAAATCAGTCATTTTATATTCCTCCTGTCTACGGCTATGATAATAGCGACATAATTTTAAGAAGGTGTAACGAAATATAAAACAAAGCTTAAAATTTCTTGGGACATATTTTAAAATTCGTTTAAGTAAACGGCGGCATGTACTGATATAGTCAACTTATATCTGTGAGGTGAAAGCTATGGCCGATCCTCGGACTGTTTTTAAACTTCATCGCAGTGTTTGCATTCCTCATCGCCCGTGACCGCGCTTCAAAACACGCCACATTT
>DQDL01000064.1 GCA_003533405.1 Clostridiales bacterium
CAAAACTGCAAGGCATCTGTCAGTAGTGTTTTTCGAGGGATTTTCGGCTTTCTTTGGTGAAGGCGTGTCGTAACCCGGCAAGACAAAAAAGGCGAAAAGCACCGAAAGGGCACACTGACAGACGATAGGGTTCGGCTCTAAGTCAACTTAAACAACAAATTTCCGGCAATACTTTGTGTATTACCGGAAATTTTTGTGAAGCACGGGCGGAAAAGAGCCGGTCAAAACCGATTTCTCCTTGTCTAAACCCGCCCAAAGGCGATTATGTTTATTTTTTTGCGATGATGCTGACTTCCGAGCTTTGTGCGGAGTTTATGCCGGAGTTTGCGGTGCTGACGGCCTTGACCTTGTAATAATACTTGGTGTCTTTTACTGCGCCGCTGTTGATGTAGGTCAGATTGACCGTGCTGTCCCAGTAGGCGAAATTCTCGCCGTCGGTCGAACGGTAGACATAGTATTTATCCGCACCGTCGATCGCTTTCCAGCTAAGCTTCGGCTTGCCGCTCGTGGAGCTCGTGATGCTCACGGTGGGGGCGGCGAGACGGCACTGAATGCTCACAATGTCGCTGTAGTCGGAAATCACCGTCTTGTCCTTCCGTGCGGTGACGGCCTTTACTTTATAGTAGCAGGTCGTGCCGATATCGGTCGAGGCGTTGGTGTAGCTTGTCTTGGTCGTGGTGTCGTAGTACTTGAAATTCACGCCGTCGGTCGAGCGGTAGATCCAGTACTTCGTCATGCTGCCCTGTGAGTTCCAATAGATCCTCGGCTTACCTGCGCAGGTCGTGATATTCACGATCGGGGCGCTGGTCTCGGCACGCACGCTCACGGCGTTGCTGTAGTCAGACCGCACCTGGCTTGACGGGGACGGCTTGTATTTCGGTACGCCGTAGCCACGGATGAACCTGCCGTTTATCTCTATAGTCCTGCGGCCGACTGCGTCATCTTTGTTGTTGCCGTCGATGACCGTGACGGTCGATCCGACGATCTTCTCGACGATGCCGACATGCCCGGGGAAGCCGGTGTTGTCGCCGTAGCCGTTATCGTCCCAGTCGAAGAAGATGATATCGCCCGGGTTCGGTATTCTTGCATCGGACTCATCCCACGAGTCAAGCTGCTTAAACAGCCGCACCATCGAGCCGCAGCCGCACTCCTGCGGGATGATATCCGCCATGCCGGTCTTGATGGCGCAGGCCGACACGAACGCTGCGCACCATGCCTCCGTGTAGCCGAGCTTGTAGCCTCTCGGCAGCGGCTTGCGGCCGTTATAGATGTCGATTATCTCCTTGTTGCTGCCGTCGGCTTCCTTGCAGCCGAGCCAAGCTCTTGCCTGCGCAACGAGCTTTGCCGCCGTTCTGTCCAAGGCATCGCCGGTTAGCGTGTCGAGCTCGGAATTATCCGCCTTGACACGGTAGTAATAGACCTTGCCTACCTCGTAGTCCGTGTTGGTGAAGCTCGTTTTGGTCGTGTAGCCCTGGTAGCTGTAGCTCTTGCCGTCAACCGAGCGGAAAACATAGTAGCCGTTTGCGCCGGCGACGGCGTCCCAAGTGATATACGGCCTGCCGCCCACGGTGGTGATGCTGACGGTGGGAGCGGCAAGCGCCGTGAGGATGCTCCTTGTGCTGCTGAAGCCGGAGACGACATTTGCCCCGTTCACCGCCTTGACACGGTAGTAGTAGGTCGTGCTGAACTGTGCGCCGGTGTTTATGTACTGCGTTTTGGTCGTCGTGTCCCAATACTTAAAATTCACGCCGTCGGTCGAGCGATAGACCCAATACTTCACTGCACCGTCAACTGCTTTCCACGAAAGCTTGGGCTTGCCGTTTGAGCGAGTGATGCTCACGGTCGGGGCGGCGGGGCGGCACTGCATGCTTATCGCCTCGCTGTGGTCCGAGGCCTGATCCTTGCCCTCGACGAGCCTGACCGCTTTGACCTTGTACCAATAGGTCGTGCCGACAGTGGTGGCCATATTGGTGTAGCTCGTTTTGCTCGTTCGGTCGTAGTACTTAAAGCTGACGCCATCGGTCGAGCGGTAGACCCAGTATTTATACACGCCGTCGACTGCGTTCCAAGCGAGCTTGGGGTGGCCGGATGCGGTGGTTATCCTGAGGACGGGCGGCTCAATGTAGCTTGCGTCCTCCAAGCCGCAGCGGGAGCACTTGCCGAGTATGTAGACATGTCCGAGTGCGGGCGTTTGGCGGGTCTCGGTCACGCCGCAGCTTTCGCATGTTCTCGTCTCAACGCCGGCCTCGGTGCAGTCGGCCTCGCTTATGACCGTCCACTCGCCGAAGCTGTGCTCGGTGCACTCGCTTTCCGCCGATGCGCTCACCGGCAGCAGCGACACGACCATCATAAGCGCAATTATCCCGCTTATTATTCTCTTTCTCACGCTATAAATTCCCTTCATTTTTTATTCATGTCTTGCATTATATCTTCAAATCGCCCGAAGCACAACTGTCGATTTTGCAATTTTTCTGTCGAAAACGGGAAAATGCCCCCGTGCGGTCGGATATAAGCCACATATAGTAGACACTTGAAAACCCGAAAAAGTTTCAAGGCTGCGCTATGGGGTCATATCGGCACGGGGGCGTTTAGGTCAATTATCTATTTTGTTGCTTTGATGCTTACGGCAGCGCTCTGTGCGGAGTTTGCGTTGGAGTTGGATGCGCAGACGGCCTTCACCTTGTAGTAGTACTTGGTGTTTTTCTTTGCGCCGGAGTTTACATAGGTGGTCTTGGTGGTGCTGTCAAAGTAGCTGAAGTTCTTGCCGTCGGTGCTGCGATAGATGTAGTATTTGTCCGCACCCGTGACCGCTTTCCAAGTAAGCTTCGGCTTGCCGTTCGAGGTCGTGATGCTGACCGAGGGCTTTGCAAGCGAGGTCATCAGGCTCTTTGTGCTGCTGTTGGCAGAGGCGACATTGACGCCGTCAATGTACGCAACGGCCTTGACACGGTAGTAATACTTCGTGCCGGAGGCAGCGCCGGAGTTTGTGTAGCTGGTCTTGGTCGTGCTGTCAAAGTATTTGAAGTTCACACCATCAGTAGAACGATAGATCCAGTATTTCGTTGCGCCCGTCACAGCCTTCCAGCTCAGCTTCGGCTTGCCGTTAGAGCGGTTTATGCTCACGGTCGGAGCTGCGGGCTTGCACAGGATGCCCTTGGACACGCTGTAATCGGAGGCCAAATTCTTGCCGTCAGCCACGGCAACTGCCTTGACCTTGTAGTAATAGGTCGAGCCGATGGCGGTCGAGTTGTTGGTGTAGCTGGTCTTAGTCGTGCTGTCGTAGTAGCTGAAATTCTTGCCGTCGGTCGAGCGGTATATCCAATACTTCGCCGCACCGTCGACTGCGTTCCAATAGATCTTCGGCTTGCCCGCCGAGGTGGTTATCTTGAGCTCGGGAGCCCTGGGTGCAGGCTTGTAATTGGGGTCTGCCGCACCGCAGCGTGTGCACTTGCCGTTTGCGTAGCTGTGACCGAGGGCGTCGGTGTAGCTATCTACATAGCTGTCGCCACATGCGCAGGTGTGTGTAGTATAGCCCTTTGCCGTGCAGGTCGGTGCGGTCACAACCGCATTGTGATGATGTCCTGTTGCAGGGATTTCTTTATAGGTCGTGTAGTTGCAGCGTGAGCAAGTGTCGTATGCCACCCAGCCCTTTTCGGTGCAAGTTGCTGCCTTTGCGGCGTGGTGCTTGAGGTCGTGCCCAAGTGCATTAACATCTCTTGTCTGCGCCGCATTGCAGCGGGTGCAGGTCCTGACCTCAGTTCCATTTGCGGTGCAGGTCGGTGCTTTGGTCTGAGTCCATGCACCGTAGCTGTGACCGAGGGCGTCGGTGTAGCTGTCAACATAGCTGTCGCCGCATGCGCAGGTGTGTGTAGTATAACCCTTCTCGGTGCAGGTGGGTGCAACAACCGTATCCGTATATTCATACACCACGTAGGTTGCGATGATGCTGTCAATGGAGAAGCCGTAGGCACCGTCACTGTCATCGGAAACAAGGCGAACCGTCAGCGTGTCTCCGTTGATATGTACGGTCTTATTTGCAAGCTCTTTTCCTGTGTATGTTGTTCCGTTGACATAGATATAGTCAATGTTCGTTTCTACTTCAGTTTCGTTTGAAAAGGTCACATCAAGGGAGTATGCACCGTCTGCCGTATAGGTATAGGTCTTATCCAGATTAGCCTCGTAATTGTGTGAAGACTCAGGATAATCATTTGCAGGCATGGTTTCGGATGTCAGGTCGTGAATATAAATATTGAGCTGAGCTGTTACGTCTTTGCAAGTGACAGTTATGCTCTGCTTGCCGCTCTTGCTCATATCATACTCACCGAGTGTTATCTTCCCTGAGGCATAGTTATATTTTTCGATGCATCCGTCGGAACGCTCGATCGTTACGGAAATGCTGTTTTCTTCCAGTTCATCCCCGACAATATAGCTTGTCTTGCCATTACAAACAACCGATACTGCTTCTGCATCGCTGTACGGCTTCCATGTTATCTGACCGCCGTAGCCCTTCATCACTTCCGAAGTCCATGTGTCATTTCCGTATGGATAGTATGCTGAAGTTGTAACTCCATTGAAGGATTTGCTGCCAATAGCAGGAGCATTTCCCAAAAATACAATTTCGCGAATTTTGGGAGAATAAAAAGAAGACTGTGTACTGAAAAGGTAATCGGGAACCTTTTTAACTTTCTCACCGAATGTTACCTTGATTCCGCTTTCGGCTGTACCGGCCTCTAAAAACACATCGGAATTACGCGCTAAATCCCCCACAGCTTTGGCATTGTAGTTTATTTCCGTAAGCCCGGTACAGTTGTAGAATGCAAGGTCTCCGATGCTCGTTACATTGCTTCCTATAGATACATAAGAAATGTTAGGACGGCAACTATTGGAAGTATAAAACAAATATGCAGGTATCTTCTCTACACTATCACCGAATGTTACCTTGATTCCGCTTCCGGATGTACCGGCATTATAAAACACATCACGCGCTAAATCCCCCACAGCTTTGGCATTGTAGTTTATCTCCGTAAGCCGGGTACAATCGCGGAAGGCATAGTCACCGATGCGCGTTACGCTATTGCCTATCGTCACGCTCGTCAGACCATCACAATCGTAGAATGCATAGTTACCGATGCTCGTTACGCTGTCGGGGATCGTCACTTTCGTCAGACCATCACAATTTCTGAATGCATGGCCTCCGATGCTCGTTACACTGTCAGGTATCGTCACGCTCGTCAGGCTTCTGCAGTAGCAGTAATAGAAGGCATAATTGCCGATGTTTGTCACGCCGTCGGAGATTATCACGCATTTTACAGAACTGCGGCTGCTGTACCACGGTGCGTTTGAATCATAACTATAGTCCCACATCTTGCCCGTGCCGCTTATGGTGAGCGTGCCGTCACCATCCAGCGTCCATGTGAGGTTATCTCCGCACTTGCCGCTGGCAGTCGCATCCGCCATTGCCGAGACGGGCAGCAGACTTGCGAGCAGCAGGACGCACAGCAGGACGCTTATTATCTTCCTCTTCATCGTTTTCCTCCTTATATTTATCTGCGAAAAATTGTTCTCTATAGAACAATTTTACAACCGCCCGCCGCCGCCTGTCAATCAAAACCATATGTTAACTGTAACAAAAATAGCCTCCCATTTTTGGCTGGAATGACGAAAAACGCCCCTGTGCATATCGCACAGGGGCGTTGGGGGCATGTATTCATCTGTCCAGCGAAATGTCGCCGCCGGTCTCGATGGTCTTGCCGTCAAGCAGCAGCATCTTCTCCGCAAAAAGCCTCGAAAACCCGCTTATCACCGCCGCCGCCGTGATGAGATCCTCGGCGTTCTCGGTTGAAATGTCGGTCGTCTCCTCGTGGTCGAGGATGTCCGCCGCAGCAAGGCGCACCTGATTTGTAAAATACACCGCCGCACGGCTGTGCTGCTTTGCGTAGGAGTTGTATATCTCCCGCAGCTCGTCCTCACTGAGCCCCATGGGTATCATTGTCTGCAAAGTTGGAATACTAAGACAGTGCTTGAGCGAGCAGATCATGATAAGGTACGCAATGTGCGTGCGGTAATACTTCTTTTTTATCGGCTCGGGCATGATCTTCTTGCGGACATAGTTGTTCACCGTCGCAGCCGATATAAACTGCTCCTCCTTGAGCTCCGGCGGCAGGTAGTCCAGATAGCCCTTGAGCAGCGTCACTATCTGCTCCATGTAAAGCCCGATGTCCGGTATGTCCTCCCACATCGGCAGACGGTAGTTACTCAGATATTTCTCCCATCTGCGCAGCTTTGCAGCCACGAGAGCCTTGTCTAATGTCATCAAAACCACTCCTATTTCTTTCGCCTGCTATTTTAGCACACAAATAATTCGGCAGTCAATGACAACTTTAACTTTTTAGGCTTGACATAATCTTAATACCGTGATAATCTAATCTGGCAGATTAGATTGCATAAGGAGTTACTATGAGTTACCGTATTTTTACCGATACCTCCGCAAACCTGTCCACAGACACGACCGAAGCGCTCGGCATCACCGTCGTCCCGCTGTCGTATATCCTCAACGGCGAGGAGTATATGTGCACCGACACCCGCAAATTCGACGGTGCCGGCTACTACGGTGCGATCAGAAAGCACGCAAGCGTCAACACCTCGCAGGTCAACCCCTTTAGATTTGAGGAGTACATGGAGCCCGCCTTGCAGGCAGGCGACGACATTTTGTATGTCGGCATGTCCTCGGGCATCAGCGGCTCATTCGCTTCGGCGAAAATGGCCATCGAACAGCTCAAGGCCAAGTACCCCGAGCGTGACCTGCGTGCCGTTGACACGCTCAGCGCCTCGCTCGCCGAGGGCATCGTTGTGCTCAAGGCGGTCGAGTATGTCAAAGCCGGCATGGATATCGACGAGATAGAGCGCAAGCTCAACGAGCTGAGCTACAGCATCTGCCAGATATTCATGGTGGACGACCTAATGCACCTGCGCCGCACCGGCAGACTGTCAAACGCCGTTGCGCTGGCAGGCTCGGTTTTGCAGATAAAGCCGCTGCTCATCGGCGACGAGCAGGGCAAGATTGTCTGCATCAAAAAGGAGCGCGGCAGACGCAGAGCCATCGAGGGGCTCGCCAAGGTGTACGAGAAATATGTCGTCAATGCCGGTGAGCACATCGTCGGCATCGCCCACGCCGACTGCGCCGAGGATGCCGAGCATCTGGCCGCCCGCCTGCGTGAGATCGCCCCGCCCAAGGATATTCTCATCGAGTGCTACGAGCCCGTGACTGGCGCCCATGTCGGCCCGGACACCCTCGCCCTCTTCTTTGTCGGCAAGCCCGGCTTCCGCTCCGACCGATAAATTTTTGTTGTTGATGTTTTGTATATAGATAATCGCCCACACATGCAGAAACTCCGGCAGTTTGAAAACTGCCGGAGTTTCAATTCGTTTTTAGGCTTTTGCTAATCGTTACTGCCATAGCCCGACCGGTGGGTGCATGCTAAGGTCAAATCCGCACATCAACCTATCGGTGCACTGCAAGCTTCTCGCACTAATCTGACCAAAGCAAGGCATTAAACGGACCCACCGAAAGCTATTCGTAGGAGATTAAACCTCCGCAGTCCGGTAGACCGGTGCACCGATTCCCCGTACCGGGATTCCAAAGGGT
>DQDL01000020.1 GCA_003533405.1 Clostridiales bacterium
TTCAAGGATGAGGTGCGCCAGCTCGGCCGTGAGCTCGGCCTGCCCGAGTATCTCGTGTCCCGCCAGCCGTTCCCCGGCCCGGGTCTTGCCATCCGCATCCTCGGCGAGATAACCCGTGAGAAGATCGCCACCGTGCAGAAGGCGGATTTCATCTTCCGTGAGGAGATGAAAAACTTCGGCCTCGATGCCGTGACGAGCCAGTTCTTCGCTGTTTTGGACAGCAGCCTCAGCGTCGGCGTCATGGGCGATGCGAGGACCTACGGCGGAACGATAGTCCTGCGAGCCGTCACCACCGACGACTTCATGACCGCCGACTGGTCACGCCTGCCGTATGATATGCTGTCGAAGGCGTCCAACCGTATCACAAACGAGGTGCCCAATGTCACCCGTGTCGTCTACGACATTACAAGTAAGCCCCCCGCAACTGTGGAATGGGAGTAAAAGTCAGCAATCTAAAGGCTATGCAGCACATGCATAGCCTTTTTTCTTTCCGAAAAATCATGCTAAATATACCAAAATATTTGTTGCAATTTTTTAAGTTGTTTGTTATTATGTTGTCATACGGTCGAACTTTGTAATTTCTCGATACGATTCGGCCACGGGAATTAACATTATCTTTATATGGAGGAAGGCATGAAAACTAGTAATCTGAAGCGTTTTATGGCTTCGCTGCTCGCAGTCGTGATGATCTTCTCGGTCGTCGGCATCTCCCCGGCCGTTTTCGCAGACGATGCTGTAGCACCTGAGCTTAATGCAAAGTCCGGCGAAGTCCTTATCAAGTCGAGCATGACCAATGAAGAGGTCGCAGAGATACTTAACAAGGCTCTCATCAGCAACTATGACGAGCTCGATGATGCAACCAAGGCAGCTTTGCAGTGGGAGTATGAGGGCTATGGTTATACCAAGATAGCTGGCATACCGGCCAAGAGCCTTGAAAGGCATTGGGGCACGATCAACGGCAATGCTAAGTTCACCGAAAAGCATGTCATAAATTACACATATTTTAACAAGGCGCTCAAAGACACTGATGCAGGCGATTATCAGGTTCGTCTTGCAGGCACTAAGACCGAGGCAACTCTCGTAAAGGTCGACAAGTACACCAGCACTATTGCTATCAACAAGGAAGTCACCGAGATCGGTCTGACCTACAATGCAGACAATACCATCAACTATGATGCACTCGCTCAGAGAATATTTGATGAGCTGGTAAACACCGCCGCATGCACTCCCACCATCACCCGTGACGATGTCACCATCGAGTATGCATATGCCGAGGCTTTTGGAGAGAAGCTGTGGACATCGCTTGAGGGCAGCAAGATTCTTCCTGCTCTTAAGGAAGGCACCAACGATATAAAGATCACCTTTAACGGTAATGACGCATATAAAGCAACCGAAGCTACTCACACGGCTAATTTTGTAGACAACCGCATCGCATCCAGTATCGTTTATAAAGACGGCGCTCAGATAACCTACAACATGGAAGCTTCCGTCATGGAGGAAGCCATCATCAACAGCGTTATCGACCACAACGCTTCCGCACTCCCCGAGAATGTCAGCGCTTCCGACTTTACCATTGAGTATTACGGCAGCCATATAGATGTTTTTGGCAAAGAGCACAATGCATGGGTATCCATCGCAGGCGGAAGAGACGGTATTTACGACTATTCGCAGATGGGCGCAGGCGAGCAGAAGATAAGGGTTTCCTTTAACGGCAACGCAGAGTACAAGCCCTGTGGCGCTGCTGAGTACACTCTGACCGTCAACAAGGCCGATGTCAAGGTCACCATCAACGATCCTATCAAGATCATGTATGCAGGCGAAGCGATCGACTCTTCCGAGTATGTCAGCATCGCTCCCAAAGACCCCGCACTTGATGTCTACATCGTTTATGTCGGCGTTAACACCAACAAGCAGACCACCGTATATCTCCAGCTGACCGGCAACAAGGAAGACTTCGTTAACGCCATCAACGCACTCCTTAAGTTCTTCGACCTCCCCACCTTGAATGACGGCATGACCGTCGGTGAGTTCAAGGCAGCGGTCAATAAGGCACTTTCCTTGGTCGACAATAAGCTTACCGAGGGACTTGTCAACTGGGCACTTAAGGATTACGGCATTACATATAAGGATCTGAAGGGCCTTATGGAGGCTCTCAACAAGATCACCATAGCCGACAACCTGCTGTTTGCTATCGGCGCTCCCGCACACGCAGGCCAGTACTTTGCTACCGCAATCGCAGTTAACGACAACTACAATACCGGCATAAGCATCCCCGGCTCCGTGACCGTTCTTAAGAACTGGAAGGGCATAAAGCTTGCTAAGAACCCCATCCTCGACAGCAATGACAACAAGATCACTGTTTCTCAGGCTGAGGAGCTTGCTAAGAGCAACGACCTGTGCATCCTCACAAAGGAAGGCGCAGCACTTGATTCCACTTCCGTAGGCTCTATCCACTACTGGTTCACCGGTGTCGGCAAGCTCTACGCAAAGAGCACCATGCCCACCGCTCCCGGTAAGTACATCGTTACCGCTTCCGTCCGCGGCGGCGACTTCTTCGCAATGCCCAAGACCTTCACCTTCACCATAGTAGCTGACCCCACTCCCGAGGTCACTCCCGAAGCATAATTAAATAATATTCCGCCGGTCGGGTCATCCCGACCGGCGGCTTTTATTTGCACAAAAAAGCTGTCTGATGATTCAGACAGCTTTTTGTGTTCACACCTCGGTTCTCGTGCCCTCAAAGCGCTTGGAGGGGCGGCAGTAGAGGAGGGCGGCGAAGATCATGAGCGCCGTGATACCGAGGCTCACGGGGTAGGCGATCATTATCGTCTTGAATGTCGGGCTGAGCGGAAACACATAGTGTATCCATGCAATGCGAACGCCGCACACGCCGAGCATGGTAAGTATTGCGGGCGCAAGCGATATAGAGAACCCTCGCAGGTAGCCGGACATGACATTGTAAAGCAGGTTAAAAATATGTGAGAACATGACATACATCAGGCGGATGTAGCCTGTCTCGACGACCTCGGGGTCGTTGTTGAATATTGAAAGCAGGGGCTTGCCGAAAAACAGCAGTATGGCTATCGCCGCAACAAGCGCTACAAGACCCTCGAGCATGCACAGCTTGAGCGTTTTTTTGCAGCGGTCTATCTTGCCCGCACCGTAGTTTTGCCCGACGAAGGTCGTGCACGCCTGCGAGAATGCATCGAGGATATCGAAGGTGAGTATCTCGATGTTGAACGCTGCGCTCGAGGCCGCCATGACGACCGTGCCGAGGCTGTTTATCGCCGACTGGATGACGATGTTCGACACCGAAAACAGCGAGCTCTGCACGCCTGCGGGCAGGCCGATGGCGAGAATGCGGCGCAGGATGGGCAGGTCGATACGAAGCTTTTTGAGGTCGAGGTGGATATCAAGCTCGGTGCGCCTGAGCTTCACGAACAGGATAACGGAGCTTACGACATTCGAGATGACCGTCGCTATCGCAACGCCGCTGACCGACATATTAAGCACCGCAACGAAAAACAGGTTCAGCACGACATTCAGGATGCCGGATATCGTCAGCGCAACAAGCGGCACCCTCGTCTCGCCCACGCTGCGGAATATAGCGGCCTCGAAGTTATAAAGCAAAATGACCGGCAGACCGACAAGGTAAATGCGCAGGTACAAAAGCGCAAGCGGGAACACCTCGTCCGGCACATTCAGCATCCCCAGCAGGGGCGCGGCGATGAGCTGGCCTAACAGCCCCACAATGATGCCGCCGATGACGGCGACGACCACCGAGGTGTGCACGGCACGGTGCACGGCGTCACGGTCGCCACGGCCGATGGCATGCGCAATGACGACATTGCAGCCGAGCGCAATGCCGATGAATAGATTGATTATCAGTCCGATGACTGCACTGTTTGCGCCGACGGCCGCCACGGCGACGGTTTTCTCGGCACCCGTGAAGTTGCCGACGACGGCAATGTCTGCGGCGTTAAAAAGCTGCCCGAGTATAGCCGTTGCGGCAACGGGCAGGGCAAACTGCGGCAGCTTGTTCCAGATAGGGCCGTTGAGCATATCCAGCCGCTGTCTGCGTGTTGCTTCTTTCATATATAATATCAGCTCTGCTTCAAAATTTTCGCCAACATTATAATGAGAAACATCACTTATAGCAAATACTTATAAAGAATAGCTTATCATAGTTTACAGGAATGATAAAACCTGATATAATGTCGAATGAGGTGATAAATACATGGATATTCGTGTTTTAAGATATTTTTTGACCGTGGCAAGGGAGGAGAACATCACCCGTGCCGCCGAAAGTCTGCATATAACCCAGCCGTCGCTGTCAAAGCAGCTCATGGAGCTGGAGGAGGAGCTCGGAAAGCAGCTTCTGGTGCGCGGAAAGCGCAAGCTCACTCTCACGGACGATGGTGTACTGCTTCGCAAGCGTGCCGAGGAGATAGTGGCGCTCATGGAAAAGACCGAGCAGGAGCTCAGTGCCGATACGGTGCTCGGCGGCAAGATATCCGTCGGCGGCCTGCCCGGCAAAAAAGTGCTGCACGCCGCAGCGGAGCTTCATGCCGAGCACCCCGAGGTGTGCTTCGATTTCTACAGCGGCGATGCCTGCGAGGTGGTCGAGCGGCTCGACCACGGCAGCCTTGATTTTGCCGTGCTGCTTGAGCCTGTGGACGCCGTGAAGTACGACTATGTTTCGCTCGGTGAGCGTGCCCGGTGGGGGCTTATCATGCCCGGCGGCTGCGAGCTTGCGATGAAGCCGGTCGTCAAGCGTGACGATATATGCTCAGTGCCGCTCATTTTGCACAAGCGGGTCGGCCTCCAGCGCACGATAGAGCATTGGGCGCAGACCGATCTTGAGCACATGAATGTTGCGGCGACCTACAATGTCCTTAACGGCGATCCGGCGGCGCTCGTGCGCAGCGGCTTGGGCTATGTGCTCATCACCGACGCCCATTTGCCCGCCCGACTCGACTCCGGCCTGTGCTTCAGGCGGCTCGAGCCGCCCCTCGAAAGCAGCTATGCTCTCATCTGGAAGCGCCATGCAGTCCTGTCAAAGCCCGCCGAAGCATTTTTGGAGAAGGTAAAAAAATGAGCTGCAACTGCAAAGTTTTGCTCAAGCAGTAAATGCTTGCATTTTACGGCAAGGCGTGCTATACTGAAAATGTAAATTGAATACGATCTATAGAGAGTGTGCGAGGGACAAGCCCCGTGACCACACAGCAACCTGCCGAAAGGTAAGGTGCTAAAGCTTGAACGATAGGTCTCAAAAAGCGATCCTGTCGTAACGATGGGGTCGCTTTTTGTGCTTATAAATATTTTAACGGAGGTATTGCAATGACTGATTTTCAGGAGGAACTGAGACGGAATCTGCGCTCACCGGAGACGGTGGCGAAGGAAAAGGAGGATGAGGAAATCGCAAGACAGTACAAAAACGCTGAGTTTGAATTGTCGCAGATCAAGCAGGCGCTTATCGAAAGCGCAAAAAATGCGCAATACACCGTCGAAAACGGAGTGACAAAGGTGTATTGCCTGTATAAGCCCTTGGGCGAGTCGCACTATCTGCGCATGAATATTACGGACAACATGGAGCAGCTCGTGCAGGACAGAAAGCGGCTGGCGATATTCAGAGACCCGGATCTGGTACATCAATCTTGGCGGCACTTTGAGGTAGACCCGAGGTGGAGCGACGAGTATCGCCTGTTTTCCGCTGCGCTGAAGGAGCTTGCCGCAAAGGAAAACATCTTCGTCGAATTTGTGGTGTATAACCGGAATACACAGCAGGTATACCCGTTCCCGTCAACGGTCGATGAGCATTATTCCATGAGCTCCTGCGAGCTGCGTATTAAGGCGAGCACGGTCGTGGCGGATTAGTTTGGAAAAGGAGAATTTTTATGAGCATCAGTAATCTTATAGACAGCGAGAGGACGGTCTACATCCGTCTCAGGGACAAAGCGGTGCAGTACCGCTTTATGAGCGACGCCGAGCGGGAGGGCATAACCTACTCCGACGGCTCGTCGCCGACCGGGCGCGCGGCGGAGGATATCATGGCGCTGCACCCCGACAAAACGATAGCATTTCTCGGCTGGGCCGGCAGGGTGCGGTATCACCATATCAAGGATACCGCCGTCAACATCGATTACGCCGAATATATCGGCGAAAATTAAAATTTACCGGTTACACACGCCTTGACTAATGCCCGAAAAACCGATATCATATCTGTTACACCCTTAGGAGGATGTTTTATGGATATAAAGAAATTCAACAAAATTCGCAGCAACAACCCCTTTCTGCCGCTGAGCGACATCGTTTACGAGCTGCTGCTGCGTGATATTATAAGCTTCAGACTGCACCCGGGCACAAGGATCAGCGAAAATGCCATATCGCAGGAGCTTTCCATCAGCCGCTCGCCCGTCAAAACGGCGCTTGAAAAGCTCGTCGATCGCCGCTTTGCCAAGATCACCAACAACCGCTACTATGTCTCCGATTTTGACCCCGAGTATTACAAGGAGATCTGCGATTTTACCATGATGATAGAGCCGTTTGCGGCCAAAAAGGCGGCTCGGAACATTAAGCCCGAGCAGCTTGAGGAGCTCTACCGCATCTCAGACCGCCTCACGGCGCTGTATCAGGAGGCATATGTCAGCGGCAAGGACTTCGGCTTT
The DNA here is from genome assembly GCA_003533405.1 of Clostridiales bacterium. Lineage (GTDB taxonomy): Bacteria > Bacillota > Clostridia > Oscillospirales > Oscillospiraceae > F23-B02. Next base: position 6,669 of record DQDL01000020.1, read on the forward strand.
ACGAAGCTGCTCGATCAGGAGATGGCGTTCCATTACGGCGTGGTCAAGGCATCCGGCAACGGGCTGATATCCAGCCTTTACGAGGAGCATAAGTACGAGGTGTGGCGCTTCCGAGGCTGCCTTTTGTATAGCCGCCCCGAGGGCTTTTTCAACACCGTTGACACCGACCACCGTCTTATCTGCGACATTCTCAAGCTCGGCGACGGCGACCTCGCCGCTGCCGTCACCAAGCGCCACCTCCATGTCTCCCGAGACAGCATCGAACGCTACGAGCTGATAGATCGTTTTTGATACGCATTTACGCTTATGCTGTTCGCCTTTGCCTCAGCCCGACCGGTGGGTGCGTACTGATGTTAAATCAGTCCATCAACTGCAACACAAAGAAAAGTTGATAAACACCCCTTCTGCACATGATGAAACGCAATTGGGCGGGGATTTTGGCAGAATTTCGGACGAATTTACGGTCAATTGTATTTTAGTTGACGCAATTGCATCGCATGCATTAAACTGTGTACACTAAAGGTTATAAGGCAATTTCGGCGCAGGTCGGGCAAAGGCGGCCTGCTACAAAATGAATAATCATGATGCGTCCGCCAAAAGCGGCGCACATTTCTCTCCTACCATGTGGCCCTGCGCAACGGGATCGTTTTATAACATCCCTTTGATGCGCAGGGTCACTTGTTTATTTTTTGACAGCGAACGAAAACAGAAATTACATCCGGTAAAACGGGTTTAATTTATACAAAATAGAAGAGAAAAAGAAAAATCCACAGGAGGAAAGAAAAATGAACGACAAGAGCGTGCTGAAAAGCACATGGGCGGCGGCGTTCACCGTTGCGTCCGTTTGGTTCGGTACCCATGTCGGCGGCGGCTTCGCATCCGGCAACCAGGTAATCCAGTACTATTCAAATTACGGCTACACTTCCGTAATCTTCCCCATTCTTGCAATGGGCATTCTGGCCATCGTAATGTACATCATGGTCAAGTTCGCAAAGCTCAGCGGCTTTGACAACTACAAGGACACTTATGCAGCACTGTACCCCAAGCCGTGGATGGAGGTCTTCTTTGAGATCTTCTACATCGTCATCGTGCTTGCGGCTATCGCATCCGCCGTTGCAGGTGCAGGCGAAGTTCTCGCAAACTTCATCGGCCTGAACTATGTCGGCTCAACAAAGGTCACCATGAACCTCATCATCATTGCGACCCTGATCGTCCTGACCATCTTCGGCATCAAGCTCGTCCGTGCCGCATCGACCGTTCTGTCGATAGCCATTATCGTTATCACCGCACTGCTCGTTATCTTCGGCTTGGCTGCCGATTACGACTCCATCGCAGCTCAGATCACCTCTCAGCACAATCTTCAGTTTGCCGAGTACACCAACAATGTCGGCTCGGCTATCTGGAAGGGCATTCTCGTTTACGCAGGCTTCCAGTGCGTATCCATCCCCCCGATGATCGCAGCAAGCCAGGACCTGTCCCTCAAGGGCGTCAAGAAGGCACACATCCTCGGCTGGCTCATGAACGGTCTCGCACTTGCAGCTTCCGGCTGGATGCTCACCAAGTGGTACCCCCTGCTCGCCTCCATGCAGACCGCAGGCAAGGAATTCCTTGCAGCCGGCTCCGGCAGCCCCCTCGTTGCATATGCAAACGCACTGGGCATCCCCAACCAGACCGTGCTTGACCTCATCGGCATCAAGTGGCTGCTTGTCGCATTCAGCGTCCTGCTGTTCTGCGCATTCATGTCCACCTGCGTCACCCTCGTTTACACCCTCATCCAGCGCTTTGAGGGCAAGTTCTTCCCCAAGACCATCAAGAGCGACAAGGTTCGCGGCATATTCGTTGCAGCCATCGTTATCGCCATCTGCTTCGGCATCTCGCTGCTCGGCCTGACCGACATCGTCAAGTTTGCTTACGGCTATGACGGCTACTACGCACTGCTCGTCATCGTCATTCCGGCATTCGTTTGGGGCATCCCCAAGATCAGGAAGCTCGAAGCCGCAAAGAAGGCAGAGTAATTATACAATAACAAAGGACACCGTCGAAAGGCGGTGTCCTATCGAGGAAACGATATGAAAATTGCAATGATCGGTTCCGGGGCAGCCGGCAGCGTTTTTGCCTGCTACCTCAAAAAGGGCGGCGCTGAGCTTACGCTCGTCGACCGCTACAAGGCGCACATGGATAAGTGCGCTTCAGTCGGCATGACCTTCGTCACTCCCGAGGGCGAGGAGCTTCTCACGGGGTTCAAAACCGCCGAGACCGCCGAGAATATCGGCGTGCAGGATGTCGTCATCCTCATGGTCAAGGCGACCCAGACCGACAGCATCATGCCCACGCTGAATAACTGCATCGGTGAGGACACCGTTGTCGTCTCGCTGCAAAACGGTCTCGGCAACGACGA
>DQDL01000071.1:0-8921 GCA_003533405.1 Clostridiales bacterium
GATCCTGTTTTTGCAGGGCGGCGCAACGCTCCAGTTTGCGGCGATACCGCTTAACCTCATGGGTGAGGGCGGCATGGCAAGCTATGCCGTGACGGGTAATTTCTCAAACCTCGCCGCCAAGGAAGCAAAGAAGTACGGCACGGTAAGCATCGCCTGCGACAGCTCCGATAGAGACCATAGCTACATCCCCGCACAGGATAGTCTCAAGATAGCCGACGGCGCAAGATATTTCTACTACTGCGCAAACAACACCATCTACGGCACCGAGTGGCAGTATGTGCCCGAGACCGGGAGAGTGCCCCTTGTGTGCGACATGTCGTCGGATATCCTGTCCCGACCCGTCAATGTCGCTGACTACGGGCTTATCTACGCCGGTGCGCAGAAGAACATGGCGCCCGCCGGCCTGACTGTCGTCATCGTCGACAAGGCTCTTGCCGGAAACGAGCTTGATATCTGCCCGTCCGTCATGAGCTACGATACGCTTATTAAAAAAGACTCGATGCTCAACACCCCGCCGTGCTGGTGCATCTACATGCTCGGGCTCATGCTCGATTGGCTGGAGAGCGTCGGCGGCGTTGCCGAGATGGAGAAATTTAAGGCCGCCCGAGCCGCAAAGCTCTATGACTGTCTTGATAACAGCAAACTCTTTATCCCGCACGCCGAGCACGGCTCACGCAGCGATATGAACATCACCTTCCGCACCGGCAGCGATGAGCTGGATGCCGAATTTGTAAAGGGCGCAGCCGCAAACGGCCTTTTGAATGTCAAGGGTCACAGACTCACCGGCGGCATGCGTGCCTCGCTGTACAACGCCATGCCCATGGAGGGCGTGGATGCGCTTATAGAATTTATGAAACGATTTGAGGTTGAACACAATGTATAATATAAAGACAATAAACAAAATTTCGCCTGTGGGACTGGATAAGCTCAAGCAGCTCGGTTACAATGTCTCGGCGGATATCGATGATCCCGAGGGCATCATCGTGCGCAGTGCCGATATGCACGGGTACAATACCAACGCTTCGCTTCTCGGCATCGCAAGAGCCGGAGCGGGCTATAACAACATCCCAATCGAGGAGCTTGCCGAAAAGGGCATAGTCGTGTTCAACAGCCCCGGCGCAAATGCCGAAGCGGTCAAGGAGCAGTCTATATGCTCGCTCGTCATGGCGTCGAGAGATGTTCTCGGCAGCGTTGAGTGGGTCAAGAGCATAGCCGGTGAGGGCGATAAGATACCCGAGCTTGTCGAAAAGGGCAAGTCCAATTTCGCAGGTCCGGAGCTCATGGGCAAGACCATCGGCGTACTCGGTCTCGGCGCAACGGGCGCACTGGTCGCAAACGCCTGCCTTGCGCTCGACATGAATGTCGTCGGCTACGACCCGTTTATGTCCGTTGAGTCTGCTTGGAGACTCAGCCGTGATGTCAAGCGTGCCGACGACCTCGGCGAGATATACAGAAACTGCGATTACATAAGCGTCAACATCCCCTACAACGAGGACACGCACCACATGATAGATGAGCGTGCATTTTCCATGATGAAGCACGGTGTTCGCATCATAAACGAGTCCCGTGCCGAGGTCATCGACGACGATGCAATGCTCAGAGCACTCGAAAGCGGCAAGGTCGCAAAGTATGTGACCGACTTCCCCAATAAGAAGATACTCTGCGGCAAGAATGTCATCGCCCTGCCGCACTTGGGCGCATGCACACCCGAGAGCGAGGATCGCTGCGCCGAGATGGCGGCTCGTCAGCTTCACGAGTACCTGCAAAACGGCAATATTATAAATTCTGTCAATCTCCCGTCGGCTCGACTTGAGCGCATGGGCGTGTGCCGCCTGTGTGTCATCCACCACAATGTCCCAGGCATGATAAACCGCGTCCTCGACCTGATAACCGAGAAGAATATCAATGTCGAGCACATGATAAACAAGCCGCACGGCCGCTTCGCCTACACCATCATCGACCTCGGCGACGAGATCTGGGAGGACACCGCCGTAGCCATCCGCAAGATGGACGATGTCCTGAGAGTGCGGGTGCTTTGAGCCAAAATCGGCCTTTCGCCTGAAAGGCCGATTTAATTTACAGATTATTATAAAAGAAATAAGATCACCGTGCTATAATATGCATCGAAAAGGGGGTAAAGCCATGAAGAAAACCGCAGCTATGCTTATATCCGGAGTATTGATGCTCAGCCTGTGCGCCTGCGGCGGCACGGCGGAGCCCGATCCTGTGCCAACCGAAACTCCGGCACCGACAACATACACCAAGGACGACGGCAGGCTCAAAATGGAGGAGACCTATAATTCAAACGGTCTGCTGTTCAGTACGATAATCTACGAATACGACGAAAAAGGTCAGCTCGTAAAGCAGGCCGAGTTCGGCATAAACGACGATCCCACGGGCTACAAGAGCTTTGAGTACGATAAAAGCGGCAGAAAAACACTCATGACAAGCTTTGCCGCCGAGACCGGCAAGGATTATTCCGAGGAATACCGCACAAGTTATGAGTATGACAGTGACGGCAACATCACCAAAGCCGTATCGACTATTGACGGCAAGACGGTTTCCGTGACGGCGTATGAGTATAAGAACGGTCTGCTCATTGATGAGAAAAACTACGAGGGCGAGAGCTTTGTTGCCTCCGAGTACAAATATGAGTACGATGCAGACGGCCACAAGACCCGTTGCGTGCGCATCGATAACATGGAGGGCGACACCACCGAGAACCGCTATACCTACACATCAAGCGGCCTTTTGCTTGCCGACCTCAGCTACGGCGACGACGGCAAGGTCATAAGCCGCACCGAGCACAGCTATGACGCAAACGGAAATGCCGTGAAGCTCAGCGTTTATAACGCCAAGGGCGGGCTTATAAGCAGCACCTCAAATGAGTATACCTACGACGACTACGGCAACATAAAGCGCTGCGCCGTGACCCACTCGGACGGCAGCAAGGGAACGACCACGCAGTACAAGTGGGAGTACGCCAAAGGTTAACAGATTATTTATAAATTTTAAGTAATATTGTGCTAATATTTATTATTAAATCATATTGATCAAGGTGAACTTTCAATGAGAGAAAAATTTGCCCGATTTATGGCAGGACGCTACGGCACAGACCAACTGAACAAATTACTTTCGGTGCTTTGCCTTGCGCTTGTAATTCTGGCTATGATTTTAAACGGAACTAAAGCGGCAAGCGTGCTTTGGGTCGTGGGCTTTGTGTTGCTTATGCTCGTGTATTTCCGTATGTTCTCAAGAAACATCTACAAGCGCACCGCCGAGAACAACAGCTACATGCGCTTCCGCTACAATGCAGGCAAAAGGTTCAGAATGATCAAGGAGCGTTGGACGCAGCGCAAGGACTATAAGTTCTTCTCCTGCCCGGCGTGCCACACCACTCTGCGAGTTCCCAAGGGCAAGGGCAAGATAAACATCGTCTGCCGTAAGTGCGGCACCTCCTTCCAAGGGAAGACCTGATGTTCGGTTTTGTTGCGGCTGACTTAAAGCGGCTAAGCCCCGAGCAGCGGCAGCGCTACAACGCCTGCTACTGCGGCCTGTGTAACGCCCTGCACGAGCGGCATGGCCTGCTTGCCCGCATGACGCTGACCTACGACATGACCTTTCTCGTCATGCTCCTAAACTCGCTGTACGAGCCGCACGAAATGCACGGTGAGGACAGATGCCCCACGCACCCTATTAAGCGGCGCAGTTGGTGGCAGTCGGAGATAACGGATTACGCTGCCGACATGAACATTGCGCTTGCGTACCTTAATTGCATCGACGACTGGGAGGACGACCTAAACGCGGCCGCCTTTGCCGAGGCAAAGCTCATGAAGTCGTCCTACGAACAAATTTGTAAGGCATACCCCCGCCAGTGCGAGGAGATAAAAGCCGGAATGGCTCGGCTCAAGGAGATCGAGGATAGCTTCAAGCCCATGCCGGATGAGGCCTCACGCAGCTTTGGACTGCTCATGGCGGAGCTGTTCGTTTATAGGGAAGACCACTGGAGCGATGACCTTCGTGCGCTCGGTATGGCGCTCGGGCAGTTTATCTATGTTATGGACGCCTGTATTGACCTTAAGGACGATAAGCGGTATTATAAATACAACCCCTTTGTGAAGCTCTACGGCAGACTTGACGAGATGCAATGCTTTCGTGATATCCTGCAAATGCTGATGGGCGACTGTGTGTATCACTTTGACAGGCTTCCGCTCGTCCGTGATGCGGACATTTTGAAAAATATCCTCTGCTCCGGCGTGTGGAGCAAATTCAACCGGCATTATAATATCAAAGAAGAAAACTGAAGGAGCAGTGCCCAAGTATGGTACAAGACCCCTATTCCGTCCTCGGCGTTTCACCGAATGCCAGTGACGAAGAGATAAAGAAAGCCTATCGTGAGCTTGCCAAGAAGTATCATCCCGACCGCAACCCCGGCGACGAGGAAGCGGCAAGGAAGATGAACGAGATAAACGCAGCCTACGACCAGATAAAAAACGGCACGGCCAACAATAACCGCTACGGCGGCTACGGCCAGTATGGCGGCGGATACAGTCAGTACGGCGGTTTCGGTGGCTTTGGCGGCGCATATGAACAGCCGCAGGAGCGTGCGGAATGCCGTGCGGCGGTAAATTACATACGCAACGGCAGGTATAATGAAGCGCTCACGGCGCTGTCGCAGGTGCCGGAGAGTGAGCGTGACGGCAGGTGGTATTACCTGAATTCCGTTGCAAATATGTATCTCGGCAACCGAATCGCCGCTCTCGACAGCGCAAAGCGGGCGGTCGAGCTTTCGCCGGATAACCCCGAGTACAACAAGCTTCTGCAGGTGCTCCAGTCCGGCGGCACATATTACACAAATTACAGCGACAGCTCCATGTCCAACTGCGGACTGTGTTCCGACTGCTGCAATATGTATCTGTGCTTTTCCTGCCTCACCCCTTGGGGCGGTTGCTGCTGCTGAAAATACCACAGCCGACAAATATGGGCGGCGCAACATAGGGATCAACCGGTTTTGAGCGGCTCTTTTCCGCCCATACTTCATAAAAAATCTCGGCAATACTTTGTGTATTACCGAGATTTTGTTATTTTGTCTGAACGAAAAATATCTCCCTCAAAACTGCTATGCACCCTGTAAAATTTTATTTTGTTCTGTTGCAAGGCAAAAAGCACAGAAATAGTGGGAATATCTCTCGAGTATTTTTAATACCGCCACGGGACAAAAGATTTTTTACAGGGCGGTTTATCCCTATGCTGCACCGCCCACCCGTCGGCTGTTTTTTTAAGTTATGAGCCTTGCTATCTCACGCTCGGTAAAATCGGTCAGCGCAGCAAAATCAACAAACGGTTTGTACTCGGCTTCAAGCAGGTCGTGATATTTTTTTGCCTGCTTGAGATACCCGATTCCGCCGTCGAGCAGACTGCGGTGCTGCTTTTCGAGCGCCTTGAGCTCCGCTCTGTGCGCACGGACAGTTTCGGGAGCGACGAGCGCATCGAGCCGCACATGCCTCCACGGGTCTTTTACCTGCATTGCGCTTGCCGAAACGAAGCCCAAAGCGTGGTTCGGCAAAAGCACGGCATCAAGCTCGTCGGGACACAGCGGGGAGGGGCAGATGATGGAATTTTCGCCCCGTTCGTCGATGCCGTTTGCTATGCGCTTCAGGTAAGCATCGGCAAGACCGAGCTTGTCGTCAACGAGATATATTCGTTTACATAACTTGTTGACTGTGCCGCCCAGGCACACCTCACCCATGCAGCTTATGCCTCTTATAAAGCGCCGTGTAATACAGCCTTCCCGCAGTGAGCCACGCTTTTTGCCGAGCTCACGCAAAAGTGCGCTTTCCGCACGCTTTTCGGCAGAAATGATGTCGTTATTGCTTATAAGCTCGGGAACTTGAACTTTTTGTATTGTTTTTGCCGCCGATAAAAAACCGTACGCCGCCTTGTACATCCGCCTGTATTTTGCGGTGTACTCGTTTATCTTCTCGCTCTCAAGGGCTGCGCAAAATTGGCCTAAGTTAACATAACAACTATCGACCGCAAACAGTCTCGGCTCTAAAATATGCGGCGCAGTTGCGTCTGCAAAGCCGAGGTGCAGCGCAGGGATGTAAATGCCGTCAAGAGACTCAGGGTCGCCCGAGCACAGTATGTACTCAACGGTGAACCCTTGCTCCTCGGCACGGGACGCAAGCTTTTTCATGAAGGTAGATTTGCCGCAGCCGGGACCGGCTTTTATAAGATGCAGCCGATCGCCGGGAGCATTGGCAAAGTTATCATACAGCGAGTAAAACCCGTCACCGGAGTTTGCTCCGAGGAAAAACCGAACACTCATTTTACCACCTCACCTTCTCATTGTATGCGCCATTTGACAAGTGAGTGAGGCAATGTTACAATTTTGCTGACAGGAGTTAGATAAATATGAAAAATTACATTCTTTTTGACTTTGACGGCACTGTTTTCGACACTGCCGAGGGTATCACAAAATGCGTCCAGTATGCGCTCGGGAAGATGGGCATCGAAGCTGAGCTTGACGAGCTCATGTGCTTTGCGGGGCCTCCGCTCGTTGAGATGTTCATGCAAAAATACGGCATGAGCGAGAAAGACGCTCTGCACGCCACCGAGCTTTACCGTGAGCGTTATCTGCCCATCGGCTGGGCCGAGTGCAGTCCCTTTGACGGGATGCATGAGCTTATGCAAAGGCTTCGGTCGGCCGGCAAAAAGCTCGCAGTTGCAACAAGCAAGCCCGAGCGCTTAGCGAGGCAGATATTGGAGCACTACAGCATGACCGATGACTTCGACCTTGTCTGCGGCTCTGAATTTGACGGCACACGGGGGCAGAAGTGGGAGGTCATCGACTTCGTGCTCAAAAGCTTCGGCATCGAGCCTGAGGATGCCATAATGGTCGGCGACCGCAAGTACGATGTCATAGGCGCAAAAAAATGCGGTCTCGACTGTGTCGGTGTCCGCTTCGGCTACGCTGAGCCGAATGAGCTTGAGGAACACGGAGCGGTTTACATTGCCGAGACCGCAGATGATCTGTATAACTATCTTGTAAATTAATTTGCCGTGACAGGCTCCTCTATGCACATGACATCACGGGCGTACTTATCTACTCGGGCGAGCAGCTCCCTGTCTGACTTGTAGCTCGTCTCACGGGTCGTGGGCACGGGAGCGTAGCGGGAGGCATCGTACTGCTTGTACACATAGCAGGGGATAAAGCTCTCGGCCACAGCTATGCCGCCATCCGATTTTTTGAGTGTCAGCCGGAGAATGCCGGTGTGGCGGCTTATCTCCTTGGTCTCGCTCGTGAGGAAATTACCCATCGAGTAGACAACGGGAACTGTTCTGCCGTCGGCGCTTTCAACAAATTCATGGGCTTGCAGACAATGTGTGTGCGAACCGACTATGTAGTCGACGCCGCAGTCTGCAAGCTCTTTTGCCATCCTGCGCTGGCTGTCGTTCGGCTCGTGAGTGTATTCCGTGCCCCAGTGCATGTACACCAGCACAAATTCCGCACCCCTTTTGCGGGCATAGTCAATATCCTTCTTGGCCTTGTCGGCAGAATATCTGTTAAGAAGCGTTTTGCGGCCGAGCGGCGTAAAGCAGCCGTCGTTTTTGTTAAAATAGGTCGCATACGATAGCACCGCAAGGCGGATGCCGTTTACCTCGGCAAGGACGGCACGCTCGGCATCGGGAGCGGCAAAGGTGCCCGTGTGCATGAAGCCGTGGCGCTCAAGGGCGCTTATCGTGTCTATAAGCCCGTCGGCCCGTGAGTCACAGTTGTGGTTATTGGCATTAACAAGTGCGTCAAAACCGGCATAGCGCAGGGCATCGAGGTAAGCCTCCGGCGAGTTGCAGTGGTACTTTTCCTCGATTATGTGCGCCTCGCAGGCGTAGGGCGACTTGTCCGTCACGGTCGTTTCAAGATTGCCAACGGCGAAGTCCGAGCTGCGCATGATATCACGCACAAAGCGAAAGCACGGGTGCATGAAAAACGCATCGCCGTATTTGTTCGCCCTTTGCAGCTTCGGCTCACCCATGAGGTCGCCCACGCAGCACAGCACCGCTTCACCTGTGCTCTCGGCATCGGTGCGGCGCCACCAGCCGTCATCGCTCGGTGTATATCTCGGGGCATCCTCGGGTGTTCTGTCAAACTCGGGGTACTTATACGGAGCGCAGGTATCGTAGTCCGAGCCTGCGCCGAAAATGCTTTTAAGTAATCTGCTCATATCTCTATCTCCACCTGAATGATCTCAATATCCTTTTCCATGGCGTATCTGACGGTGTTCCATGTGCCGCCGGAGCTTCCGTTGTAGCAGGCGATGAGGACATTTGAGTTGTCCACCATGTACTTATTGCGGCGCATCATGCAGCTTGGCGTGTAGGCGTCCTGAATGAGCGTCGTTGTGTCGCACTGCATGAGGATGCCGCGATAGCGCCTGCGGTTCTGCTCCGACCACTTGGCCTCCTGCCCGTCGTATGGCACGGCGGCTTCAAGCGTTATATCGTCAAAGCTCTTTCTAAGCTCGATGACCGCCTCGGCGCAGTACATGTCGCAGCCGAGCGCCATGCCGCAGATAAAATGCTTTATGCCAGACTCGTACACCGCCTTAATGACGGCTGCAAGCTTTGCTTTGAACGCAAGGCAGCGTGGGTCGAGCTCGTTATAGCCCCAAGGCAGCTTCTGCGGCCTGTGGCCGGTGAAGCAGCAGCTTTTGCCGTATTCGGACATGGTACACCTTCTCTCTCATCGGCATTATATGCCATGATGAGAAAAATGTCAAAGAGCTATTGACAAATTGCTTCGGCGGATTATAATAAAGGCACAACCGAATAAACGATATATCTTCAGGGCAGGGTGAAATACCCGACCGGCGGTAAAGTCCGCGAGCCGTAAGGCATGAACCGGTGTGATTCCGGTACCG
>DQDL01000071.1:9108-9525 GCA_003533405.1 Clostridiales bacterium
ATAGTCTGGATGAAAGAAGATGTTCGATGTGCGAGCACCTGAGAGATATTGTTCTTTCGGGTGATTTTTTATTCGTGGAGGAAATACCCATGTCACAGACACTAAAAGACAACCTTAGCTTCATCCTCATCTGCCTCTTGATTTTCTTAGCTATACTTGCAGTTGCATATATCCTCGAAAAACTGCTCGTTAAGGACAGAAAAAAGCTCGGCAGCACGCATTTTATCTCGTATACGGCGATATTCTCCGCCATGGCGGGCTTTTTGATGTTCCTCGAGATACCGCTGTTTTTCGCACCGTCGTTTTATGAGATAGACCTCAGCGAGATACCCATTTTGATCTGCACCTTCTACCTCGGACCCGTGGCGGGCGTCGTCGGCGAGCTTCTCAAGATCATCGTTAAGCTAAGGTTGTCTT
>DQDL01000036.1:0-1750 GCA_003533405.1 Clostridiales bacterium
AGGAATGGCGTACATATAGGCCTTGCCGGGCATGGTCTGGTGGAACGCGGTGTCGAACACGGCGACCATCGGCACATCGTCGCCCATGACGGCGCGGCAGGCGTTGATGCCGGTGATGTTGGCGGGGTTGTGCAGCGGCGCAAACGGCGTGCACTCCTCGAGCGCGGTCATGACGGCGTCATCGATCTTGACGGAGCAGGCGAACTTCTCACCGCCGTGGACGACACGGTGGCCGACGGCGTCGATCTCCTTCATGGAGGTGACCACACCGTACTCGGCGCTGGTCAGCTTGTCGATGACCGCGGCAATGGCCTCGGAGTGGGTGGGCATCGGCAGGTCTTCGTCAAAGACGGGCTTGCCGCCGATGAGCGGGGTGTGCTTCAGGTGACCGTCGATACCGATGCGCTCGCAAAGGCCCTTGGCCATGACCGACTCGGTCTCCATGTCGATAAGCTGGTACTTCAGAGAGGAGCTGCCTGCGTTGATAACAAGAATCTTCATTACAAAATCCCTTTCTTATTGTAAAAATACCTATATAATTGTATTATAGTTATATACCTACCCTATTTTAATACAAATTGCATAAAAAGCAAGATTTTTTTAAGGAGGCGGGAAAATTGAGCGTTATCGGCGTTGTTGCGGAGTACAATCCATTTCACTTCGGCCATGAGCACCACCTGACCGAGACAGTGCGGCAGCTGGGCGAGGACTGCCCCGTGGTGTGCGTCATGTCGGGCGACTTTATCCAGCGGGGGCAGGCCGCCGTATACTCAAAGTTTGCAAGGGCGGAGGCGGCGATAAATTGCGGTGTCGACCTCGTGCTTGAGCTTCCGCTGCCGTGGACGCTGTCCTCGGCCGAGGGCTTTGCCCGTGGAGCGGTGGGACTGCTCGGTGCAACGGGAGTTGTCACACACTTAAGCTTCGGCTCGGAGTGCGGCGAGACCGAGCCGTTAGAGCAGCTTGCGGAGATGCTTCTCGACCCGCTGTTCGTTAACGATATAAAGACCGAGCTCAATAACGACGAGGGCATATCCTTTGCCGCCGCACGCCAGCGAGCCGCCGCCAAAAGGGTGGGGGAGCTGTCTTGCCAGCTCGAAACGCCGAACAACATCCTTGCGGTGGAGTATATAAAGCAGCTTTATGACCAGAGCCTGCACATAAAGCCCATGACCGTGCAGCGCTTCGGCTCGGGACACGACCAAACCGGCGAGAGCGGCCCACGCTCGGCATCGGAGATACGCCGTGCCATAGCCTCGGGCGGCGATATCACGGGCTCTGTGCCCGAGGGGGCGCTTGCGGTGTACCGGCGTGAAAACAAGCTTGGCCGTGGCCCCGTTTTGGACGAAAACCTTGAGCTTGCCATTTTATCACGCCTGCGCATGCTCGATGATGCGGCGTTTGCCGCCCTTCCGGACGCAGGCGAGGGACTGAACTTCCGCCTTGCGAGAGCGGCGAGGGAGGAGACTACCGTCGATGCCGTTGTTGCGGCGGCAAAATCCAAGCGCTACGCCCTCAGCCGCATCCGACGCATGACCATGTGCGCAGCGCTCGGCGTCAAAGCCGAGGATGCACAGGGCATCCCGCCGTATGCGAGGGTGCTTGCCGCAACGCAGCGTGGGTGTGCGCTCCTGAGAGAGATGAGCACAAAATCGGCTGTTCCCGTCATCACAAAGCCCGCCAGCGTCAAGGAGCTTGACGACAGGGCAAAACATATATTTAATGTATGCAGCGCCGCTCACGACCTGTTTTC
>DQDL01000036.1:1882-2208 GCA_003533405.1 Clostridiales bacterium
TCACGACCTGTTTTCGCTGGGTTATACCGCCCAGGCGGAGCGCCGAGGCGGTGCGGATTGGAGAATAAGCCCTAAGATAGCCATTAAATAGGGGGAACTTTGTGCAAAAAAACTATTGCAATTTTGTTAAGTGTAGTTTATAATGCAACCTGTAATCAGCAAAAAGACAAATGTTCACTTCACACGGACAAAGCTGATGTTGAGAGTATAATTAGGAGGAAACCAAAAATGAAGAAAGTCATAGCACTTGTCCTCGCATTCGTCATGGTGTTCGCACTTTGCGCATGCGGCGGCGGCTCGGACGAGAAGGTCATCAAGATCGGCGT
>DQDL01000036.1:2405-6089 GCA_003533405.1 Clostridiales bacterium
AACGGCGCAGGCGGCAAGCAGGAGATCCTCGGCATGGAATATGCCAATTCCGTATGCCCCACCGTCACCATCGGCGGCGTGGAATACAAGATAGAGCTCGTTTACGGCGATAACGAGTCTAACACCGAGAAGGCTGTTTCCGCAGCTACCAAGATCGTTTCTGAAGGCGTATCCGTGGTTCTCGGCTCTTACGGCTCTGCAGTTGCCATTTCGGCATCCGACACATTCAAGAATGCAGGCGTCCCTGCGATCGGCGTATCCTGCACCAATCCCCAGGTCACCGAGGGCAACAGCCACTACTTCCGTATCTGCTTCCTCGATCCGTTCCAGGGCACCGTTCAGGCAAACTTTGCTAAAGAGCAGCTCAAGGCCGACACCGTCTACTGCCTCGGCGAGCTTGGCAACGACTACGACCAGGGCCTTATCAACTACTTCAAGGAAGCTGCCGACAAGCTCGGCATAAAGGTCGTCACCGAGTCCTTCCCCAAGGATAACTCCGACTTTACTTCCTACCTGAACAACGCTAAGAAGGAAGGCGCAAAGGCCATCTTCGCTCCCGTATCCATCCAGTACGCACAGCTCATCGTTGAGCAGGCAAACGCACAGGGCATCAACATTCCTCTGCTCGGCTCCGACACTTGGGATAACAACACCATCGTCGAGGCAACCGTAGGCAAGAACACCGAGCTGTATGTTTCCACCTTCTACGCAGAGGGCGGCAACCCCGAATTTGAAAAGGGCATCAAGGAGTGGATGAACGCTGACTCCAAGCGCATCGAGAAGAACGGCGGCAATGACATGCTCGCAGCAGTCACCGTCATGGGTTATGATGCATACATGGTAGCAGTCGAGGCCATCAAGGCAGCTGACTCCGCTGACCCCGCAGCCGTCATGGCAGCTCTGCCCAATGTCAAGTACAGCGGCGTTTCCGGCGATATCTCCTTCAACGAGACGGGCGACGCAAACCGTGACTCTGCATTCATCAAGCAGGCAAACACCGAGAAGGGCGTTTGGGACTTCGTAGCAGTGCAGAAGGCATAAGCTTTTAAAAAAAGCTTATATCAAGCTCAAATATGGTGGGGACACAGAAATGTGTCCCCACCATACCGATATTTTACGGCAAGATAAAGGATCGTGTAAATGCGCTCCTAAAATAATTTTCCGGAGCGGATTTATGCGTTCCTGTAAATAGAGAGGAAGGCCCTCAGATGATTGAGTTTTTGCACAATAACCTGCAATACCTGCTTTCGGGCATATCCGTCGGCGGCCAGTACGCTCTTATCGCCATCGGCTACACGATGGTGTACGGCATACTGAGACTTATAAACTTTGCCCACGGCGATGTGTTCATGGTCGCAGGTCTTATCATGATATACGCAATAGCGGGAGGTTTGCCCATGTGGGCGGCAATAGTGCTCGTTATCGTTCTTACGGTGGTTTTGGGTGTAACGATAGAGAAGGTGGCGTATAAGCCTCTTAGAAGCGCACCGAGAATGTCGGTAATGATCTCGGCTATCGGCGTGTCGTACCTGCTGCAAAACTGCGCACTGTACTTTACCGGCGGTCTGCCCCGCATGTACCCTGTTATCCCGTTTTTGACAAAGTCGGTGACGATATGGGGCGCAACGACCAAGATGGTCACCGTCATAACCCCGATACTTACGCTCGTGCTCGTCGTTGCGCTCGTACTTCTTATAAAGTACACCAAGATGGGCATGGCGATGCGTGCCGTCGCAAAGGATTTTGAGACCAGCCAGCTTATGGGTATTAAGATAAACTCCGTTATCTCCTTTACCTTTATCATAGGCTGCTTCCTTGCGGCCATCGGCTCGATGCTTTATTTTTCAAATTATCAGACCGTCGTACCCACCTCGGGTGCAATGCCCGGTCTTAAAGCCTTTGTTGCAGCCGTGTTCGGCGGCATAGGCTCTATCCCCGGTGCGGTCATCGGTGCATTTATAATAGGTATCTGCGAGAATATCATCAAGGGCATAGGCCAGCAGTGGACGGTGTTCTCCGATGCATTTACCTTTGTTCTGCTTATAGTCATTCTTCTCGTCAAGCCCACCGGCATCTTCGGCGAGAAGGCAACGGATAAGGTGTGAGGTGAGGATGATGAACAAGACCATGCAGAAAGAAAAAGTCCTCAGAACACCGGAAGAACTTGCAAAGCGTCAGGGCATGTGGCTTACGATAATAGCACTTGCTGTCGTGTACATCATGCTGTTTGCGCTGGATAATTTCATTAAGCCCAGCAAGTTTACGCTTATGCTCATCCCCGTGCTCAGAAAGGGCGCAATTTATTCGCTTCTTTGCGTTTCGATGAACCTGCTCAACGGCTTCACCGGACTGTTTTCGCTCGGTCAGGCGGGCTTCATGCTCATCGGCGCATACGCATACTCCATTTTCTCCATCCCCGCAGCGCAGCACGCCTCGGTGTACCAGTACTTTGACGGCGGCGCTATCCAGTTTTCCATTCCAGAGGCTATTGGCAATGTCCTCGGCGTAAATGCCGGCAGCTTCCTCGGTGCTATAATCTGCATCATCATCGCCGGTATCGCCGCAGCAATATTTGCAGCACTCATCGGCATTCCCGTGCTCAGGCTCAAGAGCGACTATCTTGCCATTGCGACCCTCGGCTTTGCGGAGATCATCCGTGCATTTTTCCAGTGGGACAATCTTGGCAAGATCACGAACGCTTCAAACCTTCTGCGTAAATACACGGCGTTCAGCGATATGAACATCCAGCTCGGCACGACAGTTTATAAGCTCGGCACGATATTCCCGTTCTTTATCGCAATGATATCCATTGCGATCATCGTCCTGCTCATAAACTCTTCCTACGGCAGAGCCTTCAAGGCCATCCGTGACGACGAGGTTGCGGCAGAGGCGATGGGTGTAAACCTTTTCAAGCACAAGATGCTTTCGTTTGTTATCTCCAGCTTCTTTGCCGGTGTAGGAGGTGCACTGCTTGCAATGTTCCAGACCGCCGTGCAGGCGTCGTCGTTCATGTCCTCGATGACCTATGAGATACTGCTTATCGTTGTTATCGGCGGCATAGGCTCCGTTTCCGGCAGCTGCATCGCAGCATTTTTGTACATTGCCTGCTCCGAGTGGTGGCTTCGCTTCCTCGACTCGGGCGCAATCGGAAGCATCCAGGTATCCTTCTTCCGTGACGGCTTCCGCAAGGTCGTTTTCTCCGTCGTTATCATGATAATCGTGCTGTTCTTCTCGAGGGGCATCATGGGAAATAAGGAGCTTTCATTTGCCGGACTTATCAGAAAGATACAGGCCAAAAAAGCCGCTAAGGCGGTCAAGGCCGAAGCAGGAGGTGCGGCAAAATGAGTGAAAAGAATGTACTCCATGTTGAAAATGTGACCATGCAGTTCGGCGGTGTCGTCGCCGTAAACAACCTGTCGCTGGATATCCCCGAGGGCAAGATTGTTGCGCTCATCGGGCCTAACGGCGCAGGCAAGACCACGGCCTTTAACTGCATCACCGGTGTGTATCAGCCGACCAACGGCCGGGTGGAATTCATGGGCAAGACCATGATCCGCAACCACCCCACCGGCAAAATGAAAAAGAACTATCTGGGAACCAACGGGGAAAAGTTTGCGAACGAGCGCAACATTGACCCCACTCCGGATCATGTGGTCTCTCTGGGCATCGCCCGTACCTTCCAGA
>DQDL01000036.1:6114-6292 GCA_003533405.1 Clostridiales bacterium
CACGGCCTTTAACTGCATCACCGGCGTTTACGAGCCGACAAACGGTCTTGTAGAGTTCATGGGCGAGCCCATCGTCCGTAACCACCCGCAGGGCAAGATGAAGAAAAACTATAAGGGCGAAAACGGCGACAAGTACCTCGGCAAGGTCGTTGCCAACACGCCCGACAAGATAACCCAT
>DQDL01000036.1:6365-6514 GCA_003533405.1 Clostridiales bacterium
GAAGCAGAACGTGTTTTCCGCCATTTTCCGGGCGAACGCCAAGGAAGATGCGAGAATGCAGGAGGAAACCATGGCGCTGCTGCAAGAGCAGGGACTGGAGCAGTACAAGGATGAAATCGCCACCAGCCTGCCCTACGGCCTGCAGCGCC
>DQDL01000036.1:6786-7112 GCA_003533405.1 Clostridiales bacterium
GAACCCCCAGGAGACCCAGGAGCTGGCGGAATACATCAAGGAAATCCGGGACAGACACCATCTGACGGTCTTCCTTATTGAGCATCACATGGATCTGGTCATGAAGATTTCGGACTACATTTATGTCATTGACTTCGGCAGTGAGATCGCCCGGGGCGTGCCGAAGGAAGTGCAGCAGAACAAGCGCGTGATCGAGGCGTATTTGGGGGTGACGGAGGATGCGTAACATTCTGGAAATTCGGGACTTGCAGGTGCATTACGGCGGAATCGAAGCGGTGAGGGGCATCAGTCTGGACGTGCCGGAAGGGGAGATCGTGACCCTGATC
>DQDL01000036.1:7315-7544 GCA_003533405.1 Clostridiales bacterium
GACCCTGATCGGCGCCAACGGCGCTGGCAAAAGCTCCACCCTCCGCGCCATCGCGGGGCTGGTGAAGCCCTCCGCGGGAAAAATCTCCTTTCTGGACGAGGACATCACCGGCATGGATTCCAGCCTGATCGTGTCCAAGGGCATCACGCTGGTACCCGAGGGACGGCGTATCTTCCCGGACATGACGGTGCTGGAAAACCTGAAAATCGGCGCTTACCTGCGCAAGGAC
>DQDL01000091.1 GCA_003533405.1 Clostridiales bacterium
AGGTCCCGCCTCACGCTAAATTATAGCCATCAAAAACGCCTGCTTTGCGCTTGAGCCGCTCAGGGCGCATAAGAATCTATGTAGTCGAAAACTTTTTCCACATAGTCACGGCACTTTTCGCCCGGGGCGTACCAGAGATTAGACCACCCGAAGCCGAAGCCGTCCATTCTAGCCCTCGGCGCCTTGAATGTGCGTTTGTGCTCCGGCAGCAGAACGCAATCCTCCTTCTGCGCACAGAGATTGTAAGCTCGCCCATTATAAGACGGTCTGTGCCGGTAAACGGTCGCATTCTTGTACCAGCCGACGATGACGCTATGTCCGTCTTTGGGCTTTGCGCAGAACACGACCAGCACATTGCCAATGCTTTCTCTGTTCTTCGCCAGCGGGTCGATATTTTCGATGCGCATCTGATTGTACTCGTTCAAAAGCAGTCCTTCTTTATAGCCTTTCCTATGCTTAGTTTCCACGAAGCCTCTGCACTGCCCGTCGGCGCAAATTTCAAAGTTGTGCTTTTCGAGTGCGTCACCCTCGTTCAAGACATAGGTGCCGCCGTTTTGAGGCTCGACCGTGTCAAGCTTGGTGTCGTAGTGCGGCAAAGTATGCGATGTTGCAGAATAAAACTCGTCTCATCGGTGGTTTCCTCCTAATTCAGTAATTGTTATATTTAAAGAAAATGCAGCGGATAAAATTGATAACGAGCGAAAGCAAAAATCGGATCACGGCTCATTCTCCTCACATATATTGTTCGCACAGCTCGACATAGCCCCAGCCGTTTTTGACGATGCCTGCCCACTCCATGATTGCGACCAGCGC
The DNA here is from genome assembly GCA_003533405.1 of Clostridiales bacterium. Lineage (GTDB taxonomy): Bacteria > Bacillota > Clostridia > Oscillospirales > Oscillospiraceae > F23-B02. The sequence continues at coordinate 814 of DQDL01000091.1, forward strand.
AAAAGTGGGGTCAAAGCCGCTTTCGCCGGGCTTCTTGCCGAAGTAGTTTTTCAGTATCGCGCCTGCGACCGTTGTCTCCTCGCAGCCCGGGTCGCCGAGCCTGCGGCGGCCGTAGCCCTTTTTCGCCTTGCCGCCCTGCGAGCGCAGCACATCGGCGATGACATCGAACACCGAGTATTCATAGTCCATTATCTCGTCGCAGGCAAACATTTTTTCGTCCACGACACGGAGGAAATACTCCTTGCCCTTGTATGTGCGCACGGTCGTCGAGCCGCCGCAGTCTATGAGCCGAGCTTTTATCGCATCGGAGACCTTGCCGCTTTGCGGGTGCGTCTCCCATTTGCTCGTGTCGATGCTCTCGATGGGAGCTGGCGAGGGCTTCTCCTTAAGTTCTAGGGCGACAAGCAGCTCATCCAGCCTCTTTTTTGCGGTGGGGTAGCTTATCCCCGTTTCCGCCTGCAAAGCCTTGAGGTTGCCTTGATTTTTCAAAAACGACAGCAGAAAAGAGCTTTGCTCGTCCGATAGCCTGTCAAAAACGCTGATCTTAAAGTCCTTTTTGATCTCCAGTCCGCACTCGGTGCAGCGCAGCATGGAGACGCAAAGCTCTTCGCCGCAGGCCGGACATTTTGAAATAATTCCGTTCATGATCATCCCTCCTACGGCTAATATACACTAACTATACTCAATTTGTCAATAGTTAGATTAAATATATTTAATACTAATTGCCAAAGACTATATGACAACTCTGAATCAAAAGAGCAGTCCGAGAGGGCTGCTCTTTTAATATTTGCTTGCAATCAATGTCGAAAATTGGTGTGATGTAGGTGAAACGGAGGTGCAAGTATGATAAGAGGCGTGGAATTTTTAGTTCCGCAGACCGCCCCGGATATTCTGCATCAGGTACTCGACTGCATTGATGTGAAAAGCTTCGACTGGGAAGTGAGCGAACGGGACATCGACACATGGGGGTATTTCTACGACAAGCTCCGCTACAGCGGCGAGGAATTTGCCGAAAAGATTAAAGAGCCGCACTGCATCATCGCAAGCAAAATCATGGCGTACCCCGTCGGCGAGACGGAGGACGAGCCCATGTACTACGAGAATTTTCTGCGCAGCAAATGCCGCCTAGTGCTCATCATGTACGACTGCCAGTATACGGAGATCTACTGTAAGGACGAAGAAATGTCGAAGCTGTTTTTTGACAACGCCGTGCGGCGTGGCTTCGACGAAGTTATCTACAAAACCGACGAGAACGACGGCCGAACGGCATTGCGAACTTGATTGGAGGGGCTTATGGCGAAAAAGAGAGCGTTGATAATTTCGGTGGCGGCGGCTATTGCGCTTGTCGTGGCCGTGCTGGTGCTTACCCGAAACGACCCGCCGTTCGGAGAGGCTTCATCGGACGATGCGGGCGAGTATATGCAGGTCAATCTGTTCGTTGAAAAAACGCTGGCCGAGGAATTTGCGCCCGTACTGCCGCAGCAGATACCCGCAAACGCCACGGCGGAGCGCTATACCTACCGCTACAGCAGCGGAATTGACACGGCGTTTTTCTTTGACCTTGTGCTCCGCTTTGACGGCGACGATGCGTTTTCGCAGGAGTACGACCGCTTAAAAAGTCTCGGAGCGGCGGAAACTCTGCAAATCGACGAGGTCGAATATCTGCTTTTTGCCTGCGACAGCAAAAGCGTGTCAAGCTATTTTGACGATGAAATTTACGATGGCCTTATCCTGCCGTTCAACATCGCAGCGGTCGACCCGGAAAACCGCACGATAGAATACCTGACCGCCCGTGTCCAAGACGGCGGCGCCCGCTATGACCGGCTGACCGAACTTTTGATGCTATTTGAAAGCGTGGATAATTAAAAAGCTCGCCCTAAAAAGGGCGAGCTTTTTGCTTCTTATTTCTTTTTCCGCCGTTCCGACCAGCGTTTTATCGCCAGTGTGATGGCGATGCAGATCGGGAAAAAGGGCGTGAACGGTCCCGCCCAGAAAACGAGGCACGCCGACGCCATGACCGATGCCCATGTCCAGCCGAATATCGCCGAAAGCAGGTACCCGACCCACACCGGCGAGTAGACCACCGCTATCACGCCGAGCAGCAGCAAAAATGTTTTTACATCCTTGCACTCGCCCCACACCCAGCGGCAGAAATTTATGACTTTTTCTTTGATTTTATTGAACATTTTTATAGTAGATACCCTATGGCCTCACGCTTTGCTGACTATATAATAGGCATGCCTCGATGTGGAATTCAACACAAATGTGTAAACTTTCTGCCGCCCGAGTGTTTTTACATTTACTCCATCTTGCACAAATCGGCAGCATTTTAATCAAGTGTTCATTTATTTGCTGCGGCGGCCGTGGTATAATTCACCCGAGAAATTATCCTTTTCGGGAGGTTTTAACCATGAGCAGTACGCCGAAGTTTTCCTTTGACACGACCGTCACGCCCGACCTGTGCGGCAAAGAGCCGGTCATGAATCCGACCGCCGCCTTCACCCTGTTCCAGAACGCCGCCGGCCTGCACGCCGAGGAGATCGGCAACGGCACCGCCGCTCTCGCCGAGCGCAACAAGTATTGGGTCGCAACGCACACGAGGATTGATTTTCACGGGCACGCTCAGCTCATGGAGAAGATCACCGTCTCCACCTGGCCGGTCTGGCGCAAGCCCAACGCCGTGCGCGGCTACCGCGGCTACGACATCAAAAGCGGCGATAAGCTCGTCGCCGAGGGCGTGACCGAATGGGTAGTGCTCGACCGAGACGCTGGCTTCGTGCGCTTTTCCGGCTTCGGCTTCCCCGAGGATTTTGAGTTTTACAATGAGCTTCCCTTCGGCGGCAAGCTCACCCACTATCACGACGAGTTTTCCGACGCCGACGAGGTCTACACCTTTACCGTGCGCACCTCAAGCATCGACATCGGCCGCCACATGAACAATGTCGCCTATGTCCGTGCGTTTTTGGACTGCTTCACCGCCGACGAGGTGGCGCAGCTGCCCATCGGCACGATGGAGGTGCGGTACATCACCGCCTGCATGGAGGGCGAGGAGCTTCGCATCTGCAAGAAAGCCATCGACGGCGGCTGGCTTCTCGGCGCACGCCGTTCCGACGGCAAATGCGCCGCCGTTGCAAGCGTCCTGCTCAAGTGAGCGGCACGGGGCATAAATCGCAATCGCTCGTCATCTACTTTATTGTATTTATCCACCCAACGCAGACAGGCTTCCCGCCTGTCTGCTTTTTTATTGACGGCTGCGGCAGATGATGGTAAATTAGTGGTAAGAACATTTCTGCTAAGGTCGTGCTCATTGCCGCCGGTGTTGTTCAGGCGTTTGTGCTGTTTTTGGCGCTTGATTTTGCGACCTCCGTCTACGCCGACGGAGCAGTCTATTTAAGCATCGCAATTGCGGCGATCGCCGGGTTGGCGCTGCCGTTTCTCTTCGGCGCACTAAGTTACAAAAAATCCGAGGATCCTCTGCGTGTGCTGATAAATATACTTGAGCCCAAGACCGGCGTTATCAAAGAAGTGCTGGCCGAGCTCGGGGAAACTCCCGCGCTTAGCATCTATACTGAGTCAAAATGGTTTGAACGCCCCGTACTGGAGCTGCCGCCGGATGTGGTCAAATTCTTTGCGCAATTTGACACGGAGATAATTCTTGATATCAACTATTGATATCCATGGACTTGTCAGTCCAAAAAGCCTTGATGCGCCGGACGGTTGCGGGTTTGTTAGTGACAGTTGCTTGCCGATGAGCGGCGAGTGTGGTAGCGTGGAGGCATCAAAGCAAAGGAGCGTGAAACGCTGTGTTCAGTGAAAATTTGAAAACACTAAGAAAACAAAAGGGCTTCTCGCAGGAGGAGCTGGCAGCCCGTCTTCATGTGGTCAGGCAGACCGTGTCCAAGTGGGAAAAGGGGCAGTCCGTGCCAGATGCGGGGACGCTTATTCGGCTCGCCGAGATACTCGAGGTGTCGGTCAGCGAGCTGCTGGGCGAGAAAATCGAAAACGAGCAGGCAGCGAGCGATGTCGCCGAGCAGCTTGCCAGAATTAACGAGCAGCTTGCGATAAAAAATCGTCGGGCAAGGCGAATTTGGAAAGCCATCGGGATAATTCTTGCTGTCATCGTGCTTGTCAATATAATAGGTATAGTCCTTTTCACCGTCTTTCCGTCGAGCGGCGGTAATATAGACATACACGAGGTGTCGGAGCAGCTAATTGAAAAGGCATCTTTTCATAGCTATCAGCTATAATTCGACGCCTATCATAGTTATTATGTCGAGTTCGGCATAGGAGGAGAAAATGAGGATCATTAAGAAATGGGTCGGGCACAAGCCGGAGTGCGCCGGTGATATGTGGCTGCTGGAGGTCACACAGGCGGAAATGTTCGAGCAGATGTACCCGCTTTTGGGGCAGCTTGCGCTGCACGCAACGAGCGGCCGTGATGTCGATTACCGCCTGTATCTGGTGTGTGAGGATGGGCGCAGGATTTTACCCATCGACAAGCCGAGCGTCATGCGCAGCGCTTACAACGGCGGCGTCAGCCCCCTCTGCGACTGCGATATCAAGGAATACACAAGCATCGCCGACCTTGTCGATACCGCAAACCTCCTCCCTGCCGTCGAAGCAAGCGAGTATCTTTTCAATTTACATTAGGGCTTTAATCAGTCGTTTATTCCAATGCCCGAGCGGCAGACTACGCATTTAAGCTTTGCTTGCGAAATTACCTCCGGCGTGGTTGAGTCCTTATACACAAATAGTCTGCTCATCGTTTGATGAGCAGACTATTTCATGCGTAATACGCATTATTTCGACTAAATTATGCGTAGCAGCTATATTAAACGCTCGTGTAGAACAGGTTGGTTGCAAGCTGGACGAGGATCGAGACTGCGGATATTGACAGCCAGCAGCAGAAGCCGAGGAGAATGGGCTTGCCGCCGTTTTTTACGAGGCTCACGATATTCGTATTAAGACCGATCGCCGCCATTGCCATGGCGATGAAGAACTTTGCAAGCCACTTCATTGCGGGCACGAACGAGCCGCCGTAGAAGCTGACAAATCCGCTTTCCGGCAGAAGTCCCACGCCGGTGGTAACGAGCGCCGCAAGCACGAACCACACGATAAAAAACGGGAACGCTTTCTTGAACGAGAAGGCGTTTTCGGCGTTTCCGCCCGCCTTTTTCGCCTTTGCGGTGCGCCATAGGGCGAGCACAAGTGTGATGGGGATGATGGCGAGCGTGCGGGTGAGCTTAACGGTGACGGCCGACGACAGGATGCCGTCAACGCCGTAGATGCTCTCGGCGGTTGATGCCGCCGCAGTGACGGACGAGGTGTCGTTGACGGCCGTTCCGGCGAACACGGCAAAGCCGCCGCTGCCGAAGCCGATGGCGTGGCCGAGATAGGGGAAAACGAGCGCCGCAAGCACATTGAACAGGAAAATGACCGATATCGACTGTGCGACCTGCTCGTCCGATGCGTCGATGACGGGTGCGGTCGCCGCAATTGCGCTGCCGCCGCAGATGGACGAGCCGACGCCGATGAGGCAGGCGACCTTGGAGTTGAGCTTGAGCGCCTTCATCATGAGGTAGGCCACGATGAGTGAGGTCGAGATGGTGCAGACGATGACGGGCAGGCTCTTTGCGCCGACCTTGGCGATGGTGCTCATGTTGAGCGAGAAGCCGAGGATGATGACCGCCCACTGCAAAATTTTCTTGGATGTGAACTTAACGCCGGCCATGGCTGCGTCACTTCCGGCGAGCGTCGGCACGCACAGGGTAATGATCATGCCGAGCAAAATCGAAAACACGGGTGCGCCGACTATCTCAAGCGAGAACGAGCCGAGCTTCACGCCGCACAGCAGAGTCGCCACGGCAGCAACGGCGGCACACAGCACGATGCCCGGCGCTTTTTTCTTTATTGATTGCATTTTATTTGCACAATCCCTTCTGTTCGGTTGCAAGAGGTTATAATATCAGATATTCCCGTAAAAAACAAGGCACCAATGTATCGGTGCCTTGTTCGTCACGAAAGAGAGAGAATCACTCGGAATTACTCAGGATCGCTCAAGCTGACGGGAGTGTTGCTTCCGTCGATCTAAAGTTGGCGGGGGTCGACCCTATATCGTCTGTCAGTGTGCCCTTTCGGCGCTTTGCACCCACTTAAGCTCGGCAGGCAGAAGAACCGAAAAATTCATCGGAAAGCACTACTGACAGATGCCCTGCAGTTTTGAGCGAGATAAAATGTGGTCAGGTCGTCTGAAAGGGCACAGGGAATACTTTGTGTATTTCCAAGGCCTTTCGGGCGTCATGGGCGCATTTTGGCCGGTCAAAACCGATATGGGCGTCGATTTCCGTCAACTGAAATAATTACTTAAGAAAGAACTGCTTGTCGTAGTTGCCCTGGATGCAGCGGACGACCTGGGACAGAACCTTGCAGACGGGGGTGTCAATGCCCAGCTCCTCGCCGTACTCGGCGATCTTGCCGTTGAGAACATCGATCTCGGTCTGGCGCTGGTGGAACAGCATATCCTGGCACATGGAAGGATAGTAGTCGGCAATGTTGGTGACGATATCCTGATGATCGTGTGCGATGAACTCGTCAGCATTCATGGGGACGCCCTTTGCGGTAGCAACGGCGCAGGTCTCACGGATGACGGAGTGGAACAGCCACTGGCCGTAGGGGTCAGCCTCGACCTCGCCGATCTTCAGACGCAGGACTGCGCAGACGGTGTTGACGGTCGCATTGACACAGACCTTCTTCCAGATGAACTTGTAGATGTTGTTGTCGGTGCCGGGATCGCCGTCACGCCAGTAAGCGTCGCAGCCGCCGTCACGGTAGCACTTGAGAAGCTCAGCGCATGCAGCGTTGGTGAGGTCACTCTTGACAGCGCCGCCGAAGTTCATCTGAACGCCGCCTGCAGGGGTGGAAACGCAGGTGCCGGGCTCGGGCAGTGCGGTGCCGAGAACGCCGGAGCCGATGACGCAGCGCTCCTTGGGGAACACCTTGAACAGGTTGTCGTCATTGCCGAGGCCGTTGATGAGGGAGACGGCGACGGTGGTGTCACCGACGACGGGCATGGAGTCCTGAATTGCCTGCTCGAGCTGGGTGGCCTTGGTCATGTAGATGATGATGTCGACCTTGCCCTCGGCAGCCTCTGCCTCGGCAGCGGTGGTGTAGGTGCGGAAACCGGTGAGCTGCTTTTCGATGTCATGGTACTCGCCGTTTTCTTCCTGGTGGATGATGAAGTGCATGCCGTCCTCGGCAACCTTCTTCATGTGAGCCTCATAGCGGTCGATGAGGATGATATCTGCTCCGCCGTTGCGGAGGTAGGAGGCAAAAACACTGCCTGCTGCACCGGAACCGTACATTGCAATTTTCATTGTTATTACTCCTTTACTTGTATTGATTTTCGTAGTTTTTTTGTATGCAGCTTATCAGCTGCGTAAACGCCTTATTCACCGGCGTGGGTACGCCGTACTGTGCGCCGTAGCGTGCGATAGCGCCGTTTAAAAGGGCTATCTCGGTCTGGCGCTTGTTGATGAGCACATCCTGTGCCATGGAGGGATAATAGGTGGCAAAGCCGGTCCTGAGCCTCGGCAGCTCCTCGAGCATATCCTGCCACAGGTCAACGCCCGTGACGGCCCTGCATACTGCGCAGCCCTCCGCCCAGACGGTCTTTATGAGCTCGACACCCTCCTCGGTGTCGAGAAACTCGCCGACCTTGAGCCGGAGCAGAGACGACAGCGTGTTGTAGCCGCTGTTGGAGATCGCCTTTTTCCACACGAAGGGCCGGATATCCGCCTCAAAGCGGGTCAGGCAGCCGCCCTTGCAGAAGCACTCCTCAAGCGCCTTGCCGACCTTGTCGGTAAGCGGCGATTTCTCCGCTGCACCGAAGTGCATGATTATGCCGCTCTCGGGCTTGGAGACGCATTTTGCAGGCTCGGGAAGCTCGGTGCCTATCGTGCCGAAGCCGTATAGTATGCGGTCCTTGCCGACATATTTTGCGAGCACATCGTCGTTGCCGAGACCGTTTTGC
>DQDL01000063.1:0-6969 GCA_003533405.1 Clostridiales bacterium
TCGACTTGCATGTGTTAGGCACGCCGCCAGCGTTCATCCTGAGCCAGGATCAAACTCTCTATAAATCGTATCATAACTGCCTTAGCAGATATAATCATTTATGATAGCTTTCTAGCTCTCAAAGAAATTTTTATAGTCATTTCTGACTTTAAAGAACCCTTTTCTGGTGCTTATTTAGCATAAGCTGTTGTTCTTACATTATCTAATTTTCAAGGTACAATTCTTTGCGTCCGTTTCAGCGGACAGCTTGATTAATATATCATAAGCAGGCCGCTTTGTCAAGGCTTTTTTCAAAACTTTTTTCGGGCTTTTCAATTAGCCTTGCCTCACCTGAAGCGCTTTGTTAGAATACCACTCAATTCGCCCTTTGTCAACAGGTTTTTTAGCTATTTTGCGAATAATTTTGAACTATTTTTGTCCGGCACTAAATATTGTGTTCAGTTGTGGTTACAATTACTATATGTCTATTTTCAATTCAAAGCAAGCCCCCGACGATGTGCCCCACCCCGAGCAAAAGCCTCGATTCAAGGGCTCGATCGGGCGTGAAACCATTATAAATATTTTTGATGACTGCTCGGACTTTCAGCACCGTGAGATACGGGCGGGGCTCGTATCCGACAAAATGCTGTTCGTCTGCTGGCTCGACGGTATCACCGACGGCGGCGACACGGCAAAGGATATTCTGCGCCCGCTGACCGATCTTCTCCGCTCGGGCAGCGACCCCACACCGGAGCGGCTGATGCAGGGTGCGGTGTACAGTGCGCAGGCGCAATTGCGCACGGAGCTTGACGATGTCATCGACGACATTGTCTCCGGCTGCGTGGCGGTGGTGTTTACCAATTGCGCCGTGACCTTTGAATGTAAGAGCAAAAACCAGCGTGGCATCTCCGAGCCGAAGATCGAAAAATCGCTCAAGGGCGGCAAGGACTGCTTCGTCGAGGTGCTTCGCACAAACACGGCGCTCGTGCGGCGGCGCATATACAATCCGGCGCTCAAGGCCAAAAGCTTGACACTCGGCCGCAAGAGCCGCACCAAGGCGGTCATCATGTATGTCGACGGCGTGGCAGATCCGGCGATAATCGCCGAGCTTGAGCGGCGGCTCGATGCCGTGGACATTGACGGTGCGCTCTCAAGCGGCGCTATCGAGGCGTACATCACCGACCGCCCACGCTCGCTGTTTCCGCAGCTATTGCACACCGAGCGCCCCGACCGCTTTGCCCAGCAGCTTCTCTCAGGCAGGGTCGGACTCATCGTGGACGGGCTGCCGCTGGCGTTCATGCTGCCGGTGACCTTCGCCGAGTTTCTGCGTGTGCCGCAGGACGAGTCGCAGCACTGGCTGGTGGCGACGATGCTGAGCATCGTGCGCTGGCTTGCGGTGATGCTGGCGCTGGCGCTTCCGGCGCTGTATGTCGCCGTTGCGATGTACCACCAGGAGATGATACCGACAAAATTACTCATGAGTATCGTTGCGTCCAAGCAGGATGTCCCGTTTTCGACGGCGCTTGAGGTCATCGGCATGCTGCTTGCGTTCGAGCTTTTGCAGGAGGCGGGGCTTCGGCTGCCGAACCCGATAAGCGACACGGTCTCGATAATCGGGGCGCTCATCGTGGGGCAGTCGGCGGTCGAGGCGAAGGTCATTTCGCCCATTGCCGTCATCGTCGTTGCGACGGCGGGCATCGCAGGCTACGCCCAGCCGAGTCAGGACATGGGCGCCGCACTTCGGGTGTGCCGCCTTGCGCTCGTGGTGGCGGCGATACTCGCAGGGCTGTTCGGCGTGGCGGCGGCGCTGTGCATTCTGGTGTGGTATCTGTGCACGATGGATTCCTACGGCGTGAACTACACGGCGCCGCTTTCCGGCGGGCGGCCGAATAATCTCAGCCGCACATTTTTGCGAAAGCCGCTGCCGGAGCGCAAATTCCGTGAGCCGGAGCTGAACACGCCCGACAAAAGGAGGCAAAGATGAAAATTTTCCGCATAGCCGCAGCCTTGGTGCTGGCGGTGCTGCTCACCGGCTGCTCGGGCGGCTCGATTTATTCAAACTACCGTGAGGTTGAGCAGCTCATGGTCATCCAGACCATGGGCTTCGACTGGGCAGAGAGCGGCGTGCGTCTGTCGGCATCGTCCGGCAGCGACAGTGCAGGCGGAGGAGGCGGCGGCGAAAGCGGCGCCGAGCAGTCCGGCTCGGCAGGCGTTGCCCGCTTGGCCGCAGAAGCGCCGTCGTTTACGCTTGCCGAGGAGAAGATGCAGGACTACAGCGCACGGGAGGATCTTTTTTTTGCGCACACGGCGTACATCGCCGTCGGCGGAGCTTCGGCGAAGGAATCGTTGAAGCCGTTTCTCGATTACATCGAGCGCTCGACAGATCTCAGGGTCGATATTCCGCTTTTCGTCGTCACAAACGGCACGGCATCTGAGCTGGTGCTCGGCGCCGGCGGCGAGACCTATGACGCAACGAGCGTTCTGCGCTCGCTCGAGCGCAACATCATCCTGCGCGGCGACGGGGTCATTTTCAGCGCCGCCGAGGTGGTGTCGTCGCTGGACGAAAACGGCTGCGCACTCATCACGGCGATAAAATCGGTCAAAGCGGACAAGGCGGTCAAGGAGGCGAAGGCAGCCGAGCTCACGGCGATACCCGACGGCTTTGCGGTCATCAAAAACGGCCGAACCGTCGGCAGCGTGCCGGTAGACTGCGCCAAGGGCGTGAATGTCCTGCAAAACAAAGTAGGTCCCAGCTCGGTTGAGCTCCGTGTCGGCAATGATACCGCAACCGTGCAATTAGACAAGTGCGCATGCCGCATCATGCCCATGTTCGGCGGCGGCAGGCTTACGGGACTTGATGTGAAAGTCACGCTCAGCGCCGCACTGTCCGAGACGACCGGCAGCGTGGGTGTGCAGGAGCTCAACCGTGCGCTGGCGGACGAGGTCGAGCGCTGGGTCATGCAGGTGCTCGATATCTCACGCTCGCTTGAGTGCGACTTTTTGCAGCTCGGCAAGGTTCTCGAACGGAAAGAGCCGCAGCGCCTTCACGGTGCGAGCGCCGACCTGTCTGACCGGCTGCGTGATATATATTATAATGTAGGCGTCGAGGCGGAGGTAGACCGCAGCTTCGATGTCGGCTTGGGGAGCTCGGAATGAAACCAGACTTTGACAGGCGGCAGCTCATGGCGCTTATCTTCGTGTCGTCGCTTGCGCCCGCCGTCCGGCTGATACCGAAATTCAATACGCAGACCGCAGGCAGCTCAAGCTGGGTCGCGCCCATTGTCGCACTGCCGTTTCTCGTTTTGTATGTGTGGTTTTTGTCGGCGTTTTTGGCCGAACGGCGCAGCGGTGAGGGCTTCGGTGAGATGATCATGCGCACCAACGGCAGAGCCTTCGGCTCTGTGGTGCTCGGCGGCACGGCGGCGTTTCTTATTTTCTACTGCGGCTTTATCCTCCGCTCGGGGGCGGAGCGTTTCATCTGCACCATTTATCCGGCAGGCAATGCGTGGCCGTTCGTCATCGTCATGCTCGCCCTCGGCCTGACCGCCGCACTCGGCCCACGCAGGGCGCTGCTGCGCTCTGCACGCATATTCTCGCCGACGCTCGTGGTCGTGCTTGTGCTGGTGCTCCTTTTTGCACTGACGAATATTGATTTTAACCTCATTTTGCCGCTGTCAAAGGGTGAGCCGGACAAGCTCGGGCTCGCCGCCATCCCGATGTTTGAGATATACGCCGGAATTTTCGTGTACTCGGCGTTTTTCGAGCGGCCTCGCCAGCTTGCTCGCCGTCGTGCAAAGGCGTACTCGCTGTGGCTCGTGCCGGTGTGTCTGCTGTTTGCGCTGCTGTGCGCCGCCGCCATCGGCAACTACGGCTCGGAGCTGATTTCACGCTTCAACTACCCGTTTTTTGCGATGATACAAAATATTACGGTGTTCAAGACCATCGAGCGCATTGAAGCGCCGGTCGTCGCCCTCTGGGTGCTGCCGGATTTCATCATCTTTGCAATGATGCTCATCGTTGCATCCCGCTGCCTGCGCCTTGTTTTCGGCTATGTGCCGGATACCGGTGACGCCGTCATGCACGATATGTCGAACGGCCGATTTCTGATACCGACCTCGGCAGCGCTGATGCTGGTTGTCGCCGCCCTTCTCGACATGGACTCGGATAATTTAAACTTCTATTCGCATCTCGTCGTCCCCGCCGCCAACCTCGCCATCTCCTGCGTGCTGATCCCGACAAGCTATGTTATAGGAAAATTACGCACCAAGCAGTAAATTTTCAGTACGCTTTAACAATTAAGCTTGTTGTTACTGCCATATCCCGACCGGTGAGTGCACCTTAGAGTTCAGTCTGTACATCAACCTATCGGTGCACTGCAAACCTCTTGCAGCTATCTAACAGACGCAGTCCATTAAACGGACGAATCGAAAGTAATTCGCACTATGTTAAACCTCCGCCGTCCGGTAGACCAGTGCACCGATACCCCGTACCGGGATTCCAAAGGGTGGTTAAACGCCTTTGGTCGAGTTTCTTTTGTAACTTTTCTTTGGCGAAACAAAGAAAAGTTAATATTTGTCAGTCACAGCTTTCGATATAAATGTCCTCGGCGGCATTCAGCGCAATTATCAGCGCCTGTGCGATCGGGGCGGCCTCGGGTATCTCGCTCAGCGGGTCGATAGCATCGTCGACCGCCTTGCACAGCAGGGTGTACATGCTTTTGTAGTCCGGCATAATGCTCCTCCTTTTTACCCGCAAACGGGTAAGATAATTCTAATTTAAAATTCCTGTGCAGTCAACCCGTATTCGGGTAATTTCGCCCGCTGCCGTTGATATCATTAGCTTAACCCGCAAACGGGTAATGATATCAGCGAGGTACTGCAATGGACTACTCCGAGATCTATATCAGACGCATCCGCGCCCTGTGCGCCGAACGGGGCATAGCGATTAATCGGCTCGCCGTGATGAGCGATGTCAAGCAGTCAACGCTCGACAATATCGTGCGTGGGCTGACCAAAAATCCACGGGTCAAAACCCTGCACAAGCTGGCGCTGGCGTTCAACATGACCCTAGCGGAGTTTCTCGATTTTGACGAGCTCAACGACTACTCGTTCGACGACGACACGGATGATTGAACGGGGGGTGAGGCTATGTCAGTCAAGGACGCAGTTGCGCAGCGCATCAAGGGGCTGTGCGAGCAAAAGGGCATTACCCCAAACTCGCTTGCGAACATTTCGGGCGTGACACCGTCTACCGTGTACAGTCTGCTCGACCCGAGCAGGCGTGAAATTTCCGTCTCGACCGTCAAAAAGCTCTGCGACGGTCTGGACATGACCCTCGGTGAGTTCTTCTCCGCCCCCGAGTTCGACGAGCTTGAGCAGGAGATAAAATAGCTTTAACCCTTTTGAGTTTATTTTAACTCAAAAGGGTTAAGCTTTTCAAGTCCAAATGGATATCATTTTTCTGAAAGAAAGGTGATATCTATTGGAAATCGGCGAGGCAGTCAGCAGCAGAATACTTGAGCTGTGCAATGAGCGGCATATTACGATAAACAATCTGTGCACCATCAGCGGTGTGACGCAGTCGACAGTGAATAACATTATCAGCGGGCGAAACCGCAGTGCGACCGTTTCCACGGTCAAGAAGCTCTGCGACGGCCTTGATATCACCCTCGGCGAATTCTTCGCCGCTCCCATATTCGATGAGCTGGAGCAGGAAATAAAATGAGCAGTCAAAACGACTGCTCAGCGACTGCTCCTATATTTAGCGAAAAACTGTTGACAAATTTAGCATGGAAGTCTATTATAGTAAATGAAAGTAGGCGCTACCCAATAGACGGTTGCCTAAGTGAATACAAGTTTTATGTAATCGCCTCGGCCAAGGCGATTACATCTTTTTTACGCTTATTTTCTGCAAGCCAGCAGAAGAGCAGCGAAGGTTATGAGAACCATTGCAAATTGGAACATGTCCGAATATGTAACGCTCATAATACCACCTCCTCAACTCAAAATTGAGGAGGTAAGATATACCTCCTCAAGTAAGGAGGCAACCGCCTACCGTCTTTTCAATACGCATTTAAGCTTCCGCTAGTCGTTGCTACCTTAGCCCGACCGGTAGGTGTGTGCTAAAGTTAGGTCTGTACATCAACCTATCGGGGCAGTGCAAACTACTCGCACCTATCTGACTGACGCAGTTTGTTAAATAGGCGCAGTCAAAACTACTCGCAGAGGATTAAACCTCCGCAGTGAAATCGACCGTTGCACCGATACCCCGTACCGGGTTTCCAAAGGGTGGCATTATAAGGCTTGCGCTTTCTTGTTGGGCGAATGGACGCACTAAAAGTTCGCTTTTGTTGCGAATCGGGCTACTGCAATTACGACTAGCAAAAGTGTTCGCTCGCTATTGGAAAAACTTTTCTTTCGGCAAAACAAAGAAAAGTTAATATTTACCTGTTGCATTTTCTATTAATATTGATATAAGTGAGTCAAAAAGAGCGCCCGACTGGGCGCTCTTTTTGCTTACTTATTCTTGATCTCCTCCAGGATCTCCGCCAAGAGCTCCTCGGTGGTGGGCTTTGGGGGTTCTTCGGGGGCGGGCTCTTCCTCCTCGGTCTGCTTTTTGCCGATGGTAGCAAGCTTATTCACGCCCTTGACCAGCAGGAACACCACAAACGCCATGATGATGAAGTTTATCACATCCATGATGAATGCGCCGTATGTAAGCTTCGCCTGCCCGATGGTCACGCTCAGACCCGAAAAGCCGTCAAGGCTGAAGCAGCCGATGATGGGGCTTATGAGATTATCGATGAGCGAGGTTACGAGTGCGGTGAAAGCGCCGCCGATGATGACGCCGACCGCCAGATCCATCACATTGCCCCTGAGGGCAAACGCCTTGAACTCAGAAATAAACTTTTTCATATCTATCTCTCCTTATGCTTTTTTGGGTACTAAAACCTCCGTGCCGCCCATGTAGGGGCGCAGCACCTCGGGGATG
>DQDL01000063.1:7131-7413 GCA_003533405.1 Clostridiales bacterium
TCGGGGATGGTGACGGTGCCGTCGGCCTGCAGGTGATTTTCAAGGAACGCAATGAGCATACGGGGAGGGGCGGCGACGGTGTTGTTGAGCGTGTGCGGCAGATAGGTCTTGCCGTCCTCGCCCTTGACACGCATTTTCAGCCTGCGAGCCTGCGCATCGCCGAGGTTCGAGCACGAGCAGACCTCAAAATACTTCTGCTGGCGGGGCGACCACGCCTCGATATCGCAGGACTTGACCTTGAGGTCGGCAAGATCGCCCGAGCAGCACTCGAGCTGGCGCACG
>DQDL01000018.1:0-5604 GCA_003533405.1 Clostridiales bacterium
CTTGCCGCCGCACTTGTGGCACTGGACATCCATCTCGCAGCTGGGCTCGGTGAACGGGAAGTGGTGGGGACGGAAGCGAGTGACCGTACCCTTGCCGAACAGCTCCTCCATAACGGCGTTGAGCGTGCCCTTGAGGTCAGCCATGGTAACGCCCTTGTCGATGACCATGCCCTCGACCTGATGGAACATGGGGGAGTGGGTGGCATCGACCTCGTCCTTGCGGTAGACCCTGCCCGGGGCGATGATGCGGATAGGCAGCTGCATCGTCTCCATCGCACGCACCTGCATGGGGCTTGTCTGCGAGCGGAGCATCACACGGCTGTCGGTGTCAAAATAGAAGGTGTCCGACCAGTCACGGGAGGGATGGCCTTCTCCGGCGTTGAGCTTATCAAAGTTATAGGTCGCAAGCTCGACCTCGGGACCGTCGAGCACGGTAAAGCCCATGCCCACGAATATATCCTTAATTTCGTCAAGTGCCTTGTACATCGGATGCTTGTGTCCGAGCCTGATATCCTCACCGGGGATGGTGACATCGACTGCCTCAAGGTCAAGCTTGGCCTCGAGCGCCGCCGCTTCAAGTCGTGAGCGGGCGCTTTCAATGTTCTTTTCAAGCTCAGCTCTAAGCTGGTTTGCAAGCTGACCCATGACGGGACGCTCGTCTGCCGAGAGCTTGCCCATCTGCTTCAGAATGGCGGTCAGCTCACCCTTTTTACCAAGATACTTGACTCTGAGAGCTTCGAGAGCTTCAATGCTGTCGGCGCCGGTGATGGACTTAACAGCGTTTTCTCTCAACTCCTGCATAAGTGCTTTCATAATTTCTCTCCTTAGAAAAATTTTATAAACCGGAATAAAAAAAGCCCTTCATCCCACAAAGGGACGAAAGACCAACTTCCGCGGTACCACCCAGATTCGATACAAAGATCGCACTTTGTGCCGTAACGGGGCATACCGCCGATGATTAGTCGGAGCTCACGGGCGAACTAAATGCTAATGCCACGGGCGGCTTCCAGCCGATGACCGCCGTTCTCTGTCTGACAACCTGACATTATCTTCCCGATCGTCGCAATACTATATAATACAGCTATTAAAGCTCACATTTTAAAAAAAGTCAAGCAGAAAATTTGACTAATGAAAGCCGGACGACTATAATACAATAAACCGTAGGAGGAAAGCGGTATGCGAAAAATCATTTTGCCGCTAATGATAAGCCTCGTCATCCTCTGCGGCTGCTCAGATAACGGCGAGGAGAGCTTTTTGAAATTCATGCAGCAGGTGTATACCGCCGATGAGGTAAGCTTCAACGCCGCCGTCCGGGCAGAATACAGCGACAAAACGGCGGAGTTCAAGCTGAGCTATGTGCAGGACGATAACGGCGCCGTTGTGGAGATATTGGAGCCCGAGCTTGTTGCCGGTATAAAAGCGAGGGTGTCCGAGGACACGACGCAGCTTGAGTACGAGGGCGTTATCTTGGATATCGGGACGCTTTCCGATAACGGCCTTAGCCCCATGTCGGCACTTCCGGTGCTCGTAAAGGCGATGCGTGAGGGCCACCTCGACATTGTCTGGACGGAGGACGATATGCTGGCGGCGAGGATAATTCCCTCGGACGACATCACCGTGACGCTGTGGATTTCTAAGGAGCTTGTTCCGTTGAATGCCGAGATAAGCTGCGACGAGAAAACAGTTGCATTCATTGAGATAACAGATTGGAGTGTGAGCTAAACAATGAAGGATCTGCAAAAGAGAACATGGGCTGAGGTAAGTCTTGAGAATATCGAGCACAATTACCGTGCCATAAGAGCGAGACTGCCAAAGGGCTGCCGCTTCCTCGGCATCGTCAAGGCCGACGCATACGGCCACGGTGCGGTAGAGGTGGCAAAGCGCCTTGAAAAGTGCGGAGCGGACTATCTTGCCATTGCCTGCCTTGACGAAGCGCTGGAGCTAAGGCGCAGCGGCGTTAAAATGCCGATACTCATACTCGGACACACGCCGCCGGAGTATGTAAATGAGCTTTTGGACAATGACCTTACGCAGACCGTGAGCTGCGAGGCAAAGGGCGTTGAATACTCCGAGGCCGCAGCGAAGCTCGGCGGTACGCTCAAAATTCACATAAAGCTCGACACCGGTATGTCCCGCCTCGGTTTCCTGTGTGCAGGCGGCTACTTTGACGAGGGCGTGCAGAGCGTTATCCGCACCTGCAAGCTCCCGGGCATCTATGCCGAGGGCGTATACACGCATTTTGCCGTGTCCGACTACACCGACAGTGAGAGCATCGACTATACAAAAAAGCAGTTTGAGCTTTTCATGCATGTCATTAACGATGCCGAGCGCCTCGGCGGTTTTAATTTCAAGATCCGCCACTGCGCAAACAGCGGCGCTGTTGTCAACCATCCAGAGATGGTGCTCGACATGGTTCGCCCGGGCTTTCTGCTCTACGGCTACGGTGACGACGGCAAGCTCGGTCTCAAGCCCGCCATGCGCATGGTGAGCACCGTAAGCACCATAAAATACTACGAACCCGGCACCTATGTCAGCTATGGCAGGCACTATGTTACCGACAAGCGCACGAGAATGGGCGTTGTTGCCGCAGGCTATGCCGACGGCATCCCTTGGGCGGCAGCAGGCAAGTGCTGCTACTTTACCGAGGGTAAGTTCGTTCCGCAGTGCGGCAATATCTGCATGGATATGAGCATGGTCGATCTCACCGACTGCCCCGAGGTCAATGTCGGCAGCGAGGTCGAGATCTTCGGCGAAAACGCAAGGATAGAAAAGCTTGCCGAGGCAGCGGGCACTATACCGTACGAGCTTCTTTGCGCCGTGTCAAAGCGTGTCCCGAGAATATATAAGTAAACGATTGTATAAAATTTGATTCACCGTGGGAGAATGTAATCAGCACACTACATAAGATGTAGCGGGCGACTATCATTCGGAGTGTGAATTAAATTGAGTATAGTCAAGCGCGGAGATATATATTATGCCGACCTGAGCCCCGTCGTGGGCTCGGAGCAGGGCGGAATGAGACCCGTTCTGATCGTTCAGAACGACACCGGCAATAAACACAGCCCAACGGTTATTGCCGCTGCGATAACGAGCCAGACCGGCAAGGCGAGACTGCCGACCCACATCGAGCTCGATGCGCAGAGTGTGGGACTTTCCCGTGACAGCGTCATACTGCTTGAGCAGATACGCACCATCGATAAATCCCGACTGCGTGAGCGCATGGGAAAATTGGATGACACGACGATGACCAAGGTCGACAATGCAATTGCCGTGAGCTTTGGCTTGTAAGACAAAACCCCGAGGGAGACCTCGGGGTTTTTGCATAGGAGTGGATTATGGAAAATTACCCGGTGTATATTGACGGTACACAGTGCGGCAGCCTGCGGGTGTACCATGACGGGCTGATGACAGTTTTTGATGCCGAGTGCCGCTGCGGCGAAAGGCTCGTGCGGCTGAGCATTTTCGGCGGCGGCAAAAGCGCAGCCTTGGGTGTGATGCAGCCGAAAAAGGGGAGACTGCACCTTGTGAAAAGGTTCAGCCGAGCGCAAATGCGCATCCTGCCGCAGACGATAGAATACGCAGCGGATAAGCCCCTTACGCCTGTAAAACAGCCTGACCCGCCCGGGGATGACGGCTTGCTGTGGTTTTCAACACCGCAGGGCTTTCTCACTTGCTTTGACGGCAGACAGAGCCTTATCGCCATTCCGGCGGACATGAGCGCATCGACCCGCACAAAGGCAATACTGCGCACGATAAACGGCCGTGAATACGCCGTGTTCCCGGGGAAAAGAAATTTTCCGGGCAAGTAGAATTCTTAACAGATATGTGATATACTGCAAAGCATAGATAAGAATAAACCGGAGGTATGCAATATGCTGATGACAGATGTAATCGTAAAAAAGCGGGACGGCCTGAAGCTTTCCGCCGAGGAGATAGAGTTTGTCGTAAACGGCTACACCAAGGGCGAAATACCCGACTATCAAATGTCGGCGCTTCTGATGGCCATCTTACTGCGCGGCATGGACAGTGAGGAAACGCTGGAGCTCACGATGGCGATGATGCACAGCGGCGAGACGCTCGACCTCAGCAAGATAACCGGCGTCAAGGCCGATAAGCACTCCACCGGCGGTGTCGGTGACAAGACCTCGCTCATACTCTGCCCGATGGTCGCAGCGGCAGGCGTGAAGATCGCCAAAATGTCAGGCCGCGGTTTGGGTCACACCGGCGGCACGATAGACAAGCTTGAAAGCTTCCCGGGCTTCAACACCGGCATTTCCGAGGAAAAGTTCATTTCCAATGTCAACACCTTCGGCATCGCTATTGCCGGTCAGACCGCTGACCTCGACCCTGCCGACAAGAAGATGTATGCTCTGCGTGATGTCACCGGCACCGTGCCGAGCATCCCGCTCATCGTAAGCAGCATCATGTCCAAAAAGCTTGCCGCCGGTGCGGATGTCATCGTTTTGGATGTCAAGTCCGGCAGCGGCTCGTTCATGGAGACCGAGGACAAGGCCAAGGAGCTTGCGACTGAGCTTGTCAGAGTCGGCAAGCTTGCGGGCAAAAAGACCGTCGGCGTTATAACCGACATGGATGAGCCTCTCGGCAACGCCATCGGCAACGCACTTGAGGTCAAGGAAGCCATTGAAGTTTTAAAGGGCGAGAAAAAGGGCGAGCTTCTTGAGCTGTGCCTGACGCTCGGCTCGTGCATCCTCACCCAGGCGGGCATAGCCGAGACCGAGGAGGAAGCCCGCAAAATGCTCCAAAAGGGCATCGACGACGGCAGCGCACTTAAAAAGCTTGCCGAGCTCGTCGAGGGTCAGGACGGCGACCCCAAGGCCGTGTACGACACCGAGCTTCTGCCCAAAGCACCCGTTCAGCTTGAAGTTAAAAGCGAAAAAGCGGGCTTCGTTAAGCACATTTCCGCAAAGGATGTCGGCCTTGTATCGATGCACCTCGGCGGCGGCAGAGTGACCAAGGAGAGCGTCATTGACCTTTCCGTCGGCGTAATACTCAACAAAAAGGTCGCAGACCGTGTCGAACTTGACGAGAGCTTAGGTGTTATCCATGCGCAGACTACGGAAAAAGCGCAGGAGGCAGCGCAGCTTCTAAGAAACTGCTACACGATAGTAGATGAACCTGTTGAAAAGTCTAAATTTATAAAAGGAATCGTAAAATAAAAACAAGGCTGAAAGGATAGTCCTTTCAGCCTTAAATTTTAGCCTACAAAAGCGATTATTACGGCGATGAGCGAAACAACGGATGCTATTGCAATTTCGCCTGCCCAGACCTTTCTGACGGTCGCCTCGGAAACCTCGATGCTTGCGAGAATGGGCTCGCTCTTTTCCACATTTTCCTGTTTCTTCGGTTTTTCTGCTTTAGTTTGCTTTTCCGGCTTTTTGATATTGATTTTAGGAATTTTCATAGAATTTTTAAAGAAACGGCGGGCTATTGGGCCCGCCGTTAGTTGTTTTAATTACTCAGCCTCGGCGAGTGCCTTTGCTTCCTCGATGACCTTCTGCTGGATGTTGCCGGGAGCTTCCTCATAGCGAACAAACTTCAGAGTGAACGAGCCACGACCCTGGGTCATGGAGCGCAGGTCGATGG
>DQDL01000018.1:5806-15527 GCA_003533405.1 Clostridiales bacterium
GGGTCATGGAGCGCAGGTCGATGGTGTAAGAGCTCATCTCAGCCATCGGAACCTCAGCCTCGACTATCTGCATGCCGTCCTCAGCGTTCATGCCGAGCACGGTGCCGCGACGCTTGGAGGAGATATCGGACATGATATCACCGAGGTTTGCGTCGGGGATGGTCACCTGCAGCAGACCGATAGGCTCAAGAATGGTGGGCTTTGCCTTGGGGATACCGTCCTGATATGCAAGGCGAGCAGCGGTCTGGAACGCCATATCGTTCGAGTCGACGGGGTGGTAGGAGCCGTCGTACAGGGTGGCCTTGAGGCCTACCAGCGGGTAGCCTGCAAGAACGCCCTTGTTGACGGAGTTGCGTAGACCCTTCTCGACGGAGGGGAAGAAGTTCTTGGGAACGGAGCCGCCGAAGACCTCTTCTGCGAAGATCATGTCGTCGGACTCATCCTGCGGCTCGAAGCGAATCCAAACATCACCGAACTGGCCGGAACCGCCGGACTGCTTCTTATGACGGCCGTGCGCCTCGACACGACCCTTGATTTTTTCACGGTATGCGACACGGGCGGGCTTGAGCTCGGTCTCAACGCCGAAGCGGGACTTGAGCTTTGCACACAGGACATCGACCTGAATGTCGCCTGCGCCGGAGATGACCATCTGATGGGTCTCTGCATTGTTGACAAGCGTGAAGGAGACATCCTCCTCGTTCAGACGGGAAAGGCCGCCTGCGACCTTGTCGTCCTGACCCTTGGTCTTGGGGGAGATAGCCATGGAGTAGCAGGGATCGGGCATTTCGAGAGCGGGAAGCTCGACCTCGTTCTTAGGATCGCAAACGGTGTCGCCGGTCTTCCAGTCCATCTTGCCGACGGCAACGATATCGCCGCAGCAGACTTCCTTGACCTCGGTGGTCTTCTTGCCGCAGATGGTGTACAGACGGCCGAGCTTGTCGGTACTGGAGGCACGGACATTGCGCAGAGACATGTCGGCAGTAATCTTGCCGCCCATGACCTTAACGAAGCTGTACTTGCCGAACTGGTCGGAAACGGTCTTGAATACGAATGCGAGAGTGGGTGCTGCGGGGTCTACATCGGGAGCAGGGACATAGTCGCAAACTGCCTGCAGAACTGCCTCAGTGCCGATGTTGGCCATTGCTGCGCCGCAGACAACGGGAACGACACTGCGGTCCTTCATGCCAAGCTTGATGCCGGTCACGATATCGGCCTCGCAAAGCTCCATCTCCTCAAAGTACTTCTCCATGAGCTCCTCGGAAGCGCCTGCAGCGGTCTCCATAAGAGCCTCACGAAGCTCTGCAACCTTGTCGGCATCTGCTGCGGGAACGGGGATCTTTGCGGTCTTGCCGCCCTTGGTCTGGTATGCAACATTGTGTACCAGATCGATAACGCCGGTGCCGTCGGACATGGGAGCGACGACGGGGCAGACGATGCTGCCGTACTTTGCCTGAAGATCGCCGAGGACCTTGTAGAAATCACCGTGCTCCTCGTCGAGCTTGGAGATGTAGAACATTGCGGGGACATTGGCAGCCTTCAGATACTTCCAGCTGCGCTCTGCACCGACGGAAATGCCGTCCTTTGCCGTGCAGAAGATAATGCCGGTATCTGCGACACGGATGGCGGCGAGGACATCGCCGACAAAGTCGAAGTATCCCGGGCAGTCAAGTACATTAATCTTGCAGCCGCCGAAGTTGACGGGTGCGACCGCGGTAGAGATAGTGATCTGGCGCTTGATCTCTTCTGCGTCGTAGTCACAGACGGTGTTGCCGTCGGTCACCTTGCCCTGACGGTCGATAGCGCCGGTAGTGAACAGCATGCTTTCGGCAAGGCTGGTCTTGCCGCTGTTGCCGTGACCCATAAAGCAAATGTTGCGGATGTTTTTGGTTTCGTAGCTCATGTGTTGCTTCCTCTCTGAAATATATTATAAAGTTTATTAAATAACACAATCGATTTATTATACACTATAAGTTTGTTTATATCAACATTTTTTTACTCCGAGAAGCAAAAGCCGATAACGAGCACAGGTATCAGCCATGCAAGCAGGAACGAAAGCGCCGCCGTGACGGTCATTTGGCCGGTCAGGCTGAGGATAAACATAACTATCATGCCGATGACTGTGCTCATGACAGACAGCATCACGCTTACCCGCACTCTTGTGTACAGACCCTTTGCGTGCTCGGCAAGATGGACGAATGCGCCAAGCCCCTCACGGGAAACGAGAGCAGCCGGTTTGCTTGCCTCCGAGGGCTCTGCACCAGATATCTCATAGCGCTGCGCAAAGGACGGAAAATCAAAGCCGTCAGTCGGAATGTCGTATTTTACCGACAAAAGCTGCGGCGTGATGTTAAAGTCACGCACGGCAAAAACGGGATGGCGATCCGAGCGCATGAGCATGTACAGTGCATCTCTTACGCTGTCAACGGGGGCGTACTCCATCTGGAACATGCCGCAGATGGTGTCGCCCTCGGAGACATATACGCAGTTTTTGATCTTGAACATATCCGGCAGGTGCACGCCCATAAGGTGCATGAAGCTTGCCGAGCCGCAGTAGACCTCAACTCCGTCGACCATTGCGATAAGTCCGCCGCCCTCGTGACAGCGGAAGTTTTCAACACGCAGGAGACTGCCCTTGCCTTGCTTCATGAGCTCTGCAAAAGCAGGGGAGAGTGCACTGCCGGAGGCGGCGATCATGCTGCCTGCAAGCGACACGACCTTTTCCGG
Organism: Clostridiales bacterium; assembly: GCA_003533405.1. Taxonomy (GTDB): domain Bacteria; phylum Bacillota; class Clostridia; order Oscillospirales; family Oscillospiraceae; genus F23-B02. The sequence continues at coordinate 8,531 of DQDL01000018.1, forward strand.
CTTCATTCCGGCGAAAATTCGTGTCTGCGAGATGGTGACGCTGCCCTTGGGGAACAGATCAAAGTCCGTGATTATCATGTGCCGACACTTGCCGATATCGTAAATTCCCGACCAACCGGCGATAGCCGAGCCGCTTTTGATGAGCGTTTTGGCGGAAACGAAGTTTGCAAGCGGGTAGGTGAGCAGTATCGCAAGCGGCGCTGCGCACACGAAAATGCCCGACAGGATATGCGCAAACTGGGCAAAGGATTTGCTCACGGCTGCGGAAATCAGGCTCAGAAGAAGCGCAATAACTATCAGATACGGAGCCATAACGCCGTAAACGGTCTCGTCGGGACCTGCTTCCTCCGTGCGGCGGACAAAGCCCTTGGTGGTCATGCGGGACTTGAGTATCGTAACGCCGTTGCCGGTGACCGAGGTCTCCGCAGTGACGGTGTATGGCTTGCGGGAGGAGGACACGGTGTTGAACACTATCCTGCTGCTGCGGCAGTTGAGCAGCGATCCCAAAAGCGAGAACGATATCGTCAGTGCAGGCACGGCGCAGAAGGGAAGCTTCGTGCCCTTAACGCCGCATGCGGCCAAAAAACCGTCGATGACGCTCAAAAGTGCCGACAGCGCAATAAGCGTGTTGGCGTTCGGCCTGCCGTGGGCTATCGCAATGAGACCCGAGGTCATAATATCAAGCCCGCAGATCATGACGGCAAGCAGCAAAATGAGACATACTGCGCTCTTTACCGCTGTGGCGCTCATTGCACCCATGACAGGCAGGCTGAATGAGATGTATGCCAGAACAAGGCTCAGCACAAAAGCGATTCGCACCCTGATGTGCAGACCGTCTATGAAGCTTTCGTAAAACTTCGAGGCCTTCTCCGGCGGCAGCTCCTGTCCGAGCTCCTCGTCGTCATCGGCGGAAAAGCTCAGAGAAAGCTTGCTCTGCTGCACCTTGAGGGCGATAAGAGCAAGAGCGGAGATAAACGGCGTGACAATAAGCTCACCGAACGAGCGGGCTTTGCGCCGCTCATGCCGCTTCGGCGTCGGCTCCTCGGCCTTTTCGGTCTCGTAATCGCCGTCCTCGGCGTAGTCCTCGGGCGATATGTCCTCATCGGATATCCCGTCCGTAACGAGATCGTTGTCCTGCACGGGCTTAAATACCTTCGTCGTCTCATTCTCCGAGCCGTCGGTATATTCCTCGACGATGCTGTCGATAATATCCTCTTCCCCGGACTCCTCCTCGACCTCCGGCTCGGTCTCTGGCGGATAGTCATAACCCTCGTCGACGCTGAGATCGGTCGATAAAATGTCCTCAATATCGTCATAGGTGACGGGCTTTGAACCTATCGCATCATAGTCGATCTCGGCATCGTCGTTGCCGCTGCCGAACTCACGCATGATGCTTTCAAAGTCAAACTCATCACCGGCGTAGAATATTTTGTTTTCCCTGTTTTTATCCATAAATCGTCCTAACCCGACCGCTTATCAGCGACCGGAGCGCTGGCGCAGCACCTCGTACATGATGACCGAGGCAGCCGCCGAAGCGTTGAGAGAATTGATCTTGCCGACCATGGGGATGTTCACGATGAAATCGCAGTTTTCACGCACGAGCCTGCCGATGCCGTCACCCTCGGAGCCGATAACGAGCACCATTGCACCGGTAAAATCGGTGTCCCACAGGCCGTTTGAGCCGCCTGCGGCAGCGCCGTAGACCCATAGCCCCTTGGCCTTGAGCTCCTTGAGCACGGCGGGGATGTTAGGCACTCTTGCTATGGCCATGTGCTCTGCGGCACCGGCGGAGGCCTTGCCTACAATTGCGGTCAGCCCCGCGCTTCTGCGCTTGGGGATGATAACGCCATGCGCACCGGCGCACTCTGCGCTTCTTATGATGGCACCGAGATTGCGTGGGTCGCTGACCTCGTCGCACACGATGACAAACGGTGCTTCACCCTTCGCTTCGGCAACTGCAAGGATATCCTCGACCGAGCAGTACTCGTTCACGCCGACAAGGGCGATAACGCCCTGATGCGAGTGCGTGACGCTCATGCTGTCGAGCTTGCGGCGGTCGGCATCGACCACGACTATGCCCGCCTCACGGGCCTTGGAGGCGATGTGACCCAAGGTCTTGTCCGTTTCGCCCTTGGCGATAAATATTTTATCGATACTTCTGCCGACACGCAAAGCCTCGATAACGGCGTTGCGGCCCTCAATAATATCGTTTTTTATTTCATTTTCTGCGTTTCTGTCGTACATTTTTTCACCTACAAACAATAATACATTTTACATCTTACCACATCAGAACAAAAACTTAAAGATAAAAGTTACATTGCCGACAATTTTTTTGTAGACTTTACCTTGTTTTAGCCTTATAATTTATATAAGTGTCTCGAAAGGAGTTGCATATGAAAAAGCTGAACAAAAGTATCGACATGTTTTGTTATCGGCATCCGAGATTCGGTGTGCCGAACCTTATGCTATATATCGTTATCGTAAGCCTTGCCGTCTGGGTGTTCACCCTCATGGACTCGACCCAAACACTGCTGTCGTTTTTCGTGTTCTCGCCGGCGAAGATACTCAAGGGCGAGGTGTGGAGGCTCGTGACCTTCATATTTGTGCCGCAGTCGACGGGCTTCTGGGCACTGCTGTTTTTCTATTTCTATTACTGGATAGGCAATGTACTCGAAAGAGAGTGGGGCACCCCGAGGTTCAATATTTTCATCATAAGCGGCGTTTTGCTGACTGTCATCTACGGCTTTATCGTATACTTCATCACCAAGCAGGACTTTGAGGTCACGACCGAGTATCTGTATCTTTCGATGTTCTTCTCTTTTGCAACGCTGTTCCCCGATGTTCAGGTGCTGTTCATGTTCATCATCCCGGTCAAGGTGAAATGGCTTGCATATCTTGACGCTGCGCTGTTTGCGTATGCAATGATAACGGCACCGTTCCCGTTCAATCTCCTGCCGCTGGTCGCAATTTTGAACTACTTCGTGTTCTTTGGCGATGAGCTTATATCGTCTATCCGCTCGAACAGAGCACGCTATAAAAAAACGACCGTCAACTTCAACAGGGAGAAGCAGAAGATCAAGTACGAGCAGAAAAATGCGTCATATACAAGAAAATGCGCAGTCTGCGGCAGGACCGATACCGATTATCCGGACCTTGAGTTCAGATACTGCTCACGCTGCGCAGGCTACCACTGCTTCTGCCAGGATCATATAAATAACCATATACACTTTACAGAATAAGCTTACCTAGGGGTGGATAGAGATGAAGGATAACAAGAAAAAGAAAAATCCGCTGCTCATTGCGATACAGGTGCTGCTGCTCATAGTTTTGGCCGCCGCACTTGTGTACATCGTGTATAGCTCCATGCAGGCAAATGACGAGCTTAACAAGCCCGCACCTACGCCTACGCCGACCGCTGCTCCAACTCCCACGCCGACTCCCGAACCCACGCCGACACCCGTCGGCCTGCCGGACTTTGAGCCGCACGCCGTTGAGGGCACCGAGCCTGAAAACCTCATCAAGAGCACGGCCATCATGGTCGACGGCGAGGTGGTCGAGGAGTACGAAAACCAGTACGACATTTTGTTTGACCTGCCCGAGCGCTACGCCCAAATTGACGGTGTAGTCACCTTCAGAGGTGATAACTTCCGCTCCGGCGCAGCCTACGGCACCGCAAATGTCAGCAGCAAATCCCTGTCGGTCGCGTGGAAAAACACCACAGGCGGTCTTGCCGACTCCGACGGCTTTAACTGGACGGGCAGCGGCTGGACGGGTCAGGCGCTTGTCGCCAAGTGGCCTGAAGCCACCCGCAAGAATATGACAGCCATGTATGACTGGGCAAGAGAGAAGAAGAATCTTGTCGAGGTCATCCACGCAACGCTCGACGGATATGTTCATTTCTATGAGCTGTCCACCGGCGAAAAGACCCGTGATGCGCTGTTTTTGGGCTTCAACTTCAAGGGCGCAGGTGCTCTTGACCCGAGGGGCTATCCCATTCTCTATGTCGGTGCAGGTGTTGACAGCTCTGCTAAGGGCAGCGCAAGAGCACTTGTCGTGAATCTTTTGGATAACTCCATCATGTTCGAATTCGGCAAAAACGACGGCTTTGCAGACCGCGGCTGGTACATGTTCGACTCGTCTCCGCTCGTGAGCGCCGATACCGATCAGCTCATTTACCCGGGCGAGTGCGGCATACTGTACATAATCCACCTCAACACCAAGTACGACGAGGCAAACGGCACGCTGTCCGTTGACCCGGACAACATCGTCAAGTGGAAGTATAAAGGCACACGCACGGGCTCAAAGTATTGGCTCGGTGTCGAGTCCTCGGCGGCAATCATAAATCACTACGCCTTCCTCGCCGATAACGGCGGCAACCTTATGTGCCTTGACCTTAACACGCTCAAGCTCGTTTGGGCGCAGGATATTCTCGACGACACCAACTGCTCGCCCGTTGTCAGCATTGAGGACGGTCATCCGTATATCTACATAAGCACATCGTTCCACATGGGCTGGCGCTCAAGCTATAAGGCGGAGATACCCATTTTCAAGATCGATGCCGAGACCGGCGAGATCGTTTGGAAAACCAGCTACGAGTGCTACACCGTCTCCGACCTTTCGGGCGGCGTACAGGGCACGATAGCCGTCGGCAAGAATAAGCTTTCGGACATGATATTTGTCCCCGTTGCAAGAACCCCGGGAGCGGGCTCGGGCACGCTCGTTGCGCTCAGGAAGGATACCGGCGAAAAGGTCTGGGAGAGAGAGACCTCGGTATATAGCTGGAGCTCACCGGTCGACTTCTATGATAAGGACGGCAACGGCTATCTTGCATACTGCAACACGGGCTTCAACCTGTACCTCATTGACGGCAAGACCGGCGATGTGCTCGACCAGATGAACCTCGGCGGCAACATTGAGGCTTCGCCCGTTGTGTACAACAGCTACATCGTTGTCGGTACGAGAGCTAACAGGACCTACTGCGTAGAGGTAAAATAAAAAGGAAAAAGGATAGAGGATCAAATGAGAAAGGTAATATTTTATTTCAGTCCCTGCGGCGGAACAAAGACCGTTGCGGACATCATCAACAAGGCCTGCGGCGATGTCCTCATGCAGGAGATAACCACGCCCAGCATGGATGTAGAGCTTGACGCAAATACTCTTGCGTTTTTCTGCTTCCCCGTGTACGGCGGCCGCATCCCAAAGCCCATGTACGACCGCATGGAGCAGATTAATGGCAACAAGACCCCCTGCGTCCATGTCGCCGTTTACGGCAACCGTGCCGTTGACGATGCACTGCTTGAGATGCAGGATCTTTCCGATAAGCACGGCTTTATAACCGTCGGCGGCTGCGAGATGATAGCTCCCCATTCCGTCGACCCGACCTTTGCTGCCGACAGACCCGATGCAAGCGACCGTGAAAAGCTTGTTGATTTTCTCAAGAAGCTTGATGAGAAGCAGTCGCTCACCGAGGTCAAAATGCCCGGCAACCCGGATTATAAGAAGAAAAAGGTCAGCGACTTCCCGCTTTACCCAAGCCCGAGTAAGGAGTGCATCGGCTGCGGCATTTGCTACAAATATTGTCCCGCAGGTGCGATAAGCGCAAAGCGCATGAAGACCAATATCAGAAAGTGCATAAGCTGCATGCGCTGCGTGAACATGTGCTCCACCGATTCGAGAAAGGTCCCGCTGCCCATGCGCCTTGCCGCCCACGCAGTCCTCAAAAAGACCTGCTCGGACAGAAAAGAACCAAAGTTTTATCTGTAATTGAATACATAGCAAACAGCAGGTATCAAACGATACCTGCTGTTTTCGTCTCCGCCGATATGCGGAGCATATAAAATTGGCGCAGCCATTCCGGCTGATTGTCTATGTCATCTTTGAGCTTTGCAAGCGTTCGCTTGCCAAGCCTGCGGTCAAGAATGGCGAACATCCGCACAATGGAGTCGGGGGATTGTGTGCTCAGCTCGATACTTTGGTTGCGGTAGCGCTCAAGTGCAGCGCAAAACTCCTCGTCGGTGTATTCGGTGCGCTCGGTCATCGGAATTTTGTTCAGGAGCGCCCAAAACTCGCTCCAATATTCCTCCGTGCCGAACGGCTCACCGTTTTTCTTGAGCCCACTGTCTATAAAATACGAGTTGACGGTCTCCCACGAAAAGCGCTTTACCTGCTTACCATCGATGCAGACCTCAAAAATGCGGCAGCCGTCCATGCCGATATACGCAGTGCACCCATAGCGCACACGCCCTTTCAGCACCTCGGCGAGCATATCCTGCTCAAGATATTTCCGCATCCCGCTCCACGAGCCTAATATTTTAGCCAAAAGACCACCGCCTTTATTTCATTCGACTGATATCAAACCATCCTCATCGTAGCATACGATGTGCCTGCCGCCAACATAGTCGATGAGCCGCCATTCTTCGCCTTTCCTTGATGCGGGCGTAAACTGCTCAAAGACAACACCGTTTGAAAAGACGATAGTAATGTCGTTGGTCTCGGATAAGCGGCACTCTGAAACGACACTGCCGCTCATTTTCTGCATAATCTGCTTTGCAGCAACATCAAAAACGCTGCTCAGCTCGTCCGGTCTACCGACGATATCATACGCCCAATCCTCGGGAACGCCGTTGCTGTACGGGGTGTAGATATCTCTTGAAGCCAAGAGAATTTTACCACCAAGTCTGAACCGCCACTGCGTTGTGAAGTGTATGGAAAACTCGGCGACCTCCGCCGACCGCCCGACAGGGGAGCGGTACACATAGTCCTCGCCGAGAAACAGACACAGCATATCAGCCGCACGGCTGATGCGGTTAAATTTCTTTCCTATTAAACATGAGAGCATATATCCACCGCCGGTTAAGTGAAGTATGACGCATTTATCAGCGCTTAGTGGTAGAAAAGTGTTAGAAAAGCAGGCATAATAAAAAGCTTCAGATAATGAAAAAAGCTTGCGAACTCTTGAGTTCACAAGCTTTTTCTGGTCCGAGTGACTGGAGTTGAA
>DQDL01000018.1:15766-31327 GCA_003533405.1 Clostridiales bacterium
CAAGCGCGCTACCATCTGCGCTACACCCGGATTTTTAACGCTTGATTATAATAACACATTCGTTCGACAATTGCAAGACCTAATTTCAAAAAACAGTACAAAAGTTCGCCCTCGTGAGATACACGAGGGCGCTTCTTATTTTTTTACCGGACACTGCATGCCGGTGTTGTCAATGGTGGTGTCGCCGGATAGAAGTATCTGCGACACGGGCACGATGGTATAGCCGTCGGCTATGAGCGCCTCGATTATCCCGGGCAGAGCCTCGGGCGTGTGCTTTGCGGCATTGTGGAACAGCACGATGCTGCCTGACTTCACATTTTTAAGTACACGGTCCTTTATCTCGTCTGCCGAGAGCTCCTTCCAGTCAAGACTGTCAACATCCCACTGGATAGCGTTCATTTTCATGCCGTTGACGGTGGAGATGACGGTGTCGTTATACTCACCGTAGGGGCAGCGGAAAAGGGTGGGGCGCACGCCGGTGACTTTTTCTATTTTGTCGTTGGATGCATTGATGTTCTCCGTTATCTGATCGGAAGTGAGCTGCGCAAAATGCGCATGGTCATCCGAGTGACTCATGACCTCGTTGCCTGCATCGTGCAGAGCCTTCACAGACTCGGGGTATTTATCCACCCACTGACCCACGACAAAAAATGTCGCATGAATTTTATACTTATTGAGTATATCAATAAGCTTTTGAGTGTCCTCATTGCCCCACGCCGCATCGAATGACAGTGCGACGGTCTTATCCTCACGCTGAACGCAGTAGATGGGAAGCTGCCTGTCGCTTGCCGAAGCGCCGACGACTGCGGGGCTGTTGACCGCCCAAAACACGATGCCGACGAACAAAACCAGCGACACTGCCGAAATGACGGCCTTGCGATTTTTGATTTTATCCAATATATTCTTCAATGTGATCCCTCCCGAAGCAAGTTCTGTACATACTATGTCTGACCTGTCCCGATGATGCAGAAAACCGGACTAACTTTGTTAGTCCGGTTAGGAATCACGCAAATGTGAGCTGGTATGTAACGCCGAAGGCTTCACGGATGAAGTAGTTGAGCTTAACGGTGAAATAAGTTGTATGCGCCGGCACGGTATGTATATCCATGTCGAGCGATTTTGCGATGAGCTTTGCCCTGCACAGGTGATATTCGCTTGATACGACGGCAATCGTGGGGTCAGATTTATCGGTCAAGCTGCCAATTATCTCACGGCTGAACTTTAGGTTCTCGTAAGTCGAGACCGCTTTGTCCTCCTTGATTATCCGGTCGGGGTCAATGCCGCTTTTGCACAGCCAGTCGTACATTGCCTGAGCCTCGCTCATATTCTCGCCGCTGCCCTGACCGCCGCTGACGATGGCAACGGTGTTCGGGTGCGCATCGAGATAATCCTTTGCCGCCCTGAGCCGCTCCACAAGGGAGAGGGAGGGGGTGTTGCCATGCACGGCGGCGCCGAGGACGATGAGGTAATCTGCGTCAAAATTGCCGTCGCCCGAGGCTTCGTCGATGATGGGAATCTCTATAATCGCAAAATACACGACACCCATCGCAAGCAGCAGGGCAATAAGCTGTTTGAGCGTTTTGCCCACAACGCCGAATACAACAATTAGAACACTTATGAGAAACAGACCGTAGGCGATGAAATTATGCCCCGAGAACGCAAAGCGCAGGAGCAGACCCGCCAAAAATAGTATGCCTGCGATGATCAATCGCTTCTTATTTATCTTCATTCGGCGAGCACCTCCCATGCCCCGTATGCCTCAAGCAGCTTATCGTTGAGGCTTTTTTTCTCGCTGTCTATCTCCATGAGCTTTTCATAGTCGGTCGGGTAGCTCTCGGCGAGCTTGTCAAGCTCACTGAGCTGCTCCTCGAGCTTTGCTATCTCACGCTCTAGCTTGAGCCGCTGTTTTTCGCTGCTGCCGCTTTTCTTTTTCGGCTGCGGCTCCTTCTTTTTGACCTCCTGCTTGGCGGCCTGATTAAACACCTGCTGCCGAGCCATATACTCACGGAAATCCGAATACGATCCACGGTAATCGGTTATTATTCCGTTTTCGAGATACCAGATGCGGGTCGCAAACTTCTCAATAAAATATCTGTCGTGCGAGACGAACAGAAGCGCCTCGGGGTATTGCGAGACGGCATCCTCCATCCATTCACGGCTGGCGATATCGAGATGGTTCGTCGGCTCGTCGAGTATGAGAAAATTGATATCACTGCCCATGAGCATGCAAAGCCTCAGACGGCTTTTCTCGCCGCCGGACAGTGCACCGACCGGCGTGAACACATCCTCACCGCTGAATCCGAAGGCGCCGAGCCTGTCCCGAGCCTCCTGCGGCTGACAGCGGCAGTCGTAGAGCATCGTGTCGACCAAGCTACGCTCGGGGTGGTCAAATGAAATTATCTGCGGCAGATATGCAGGCCGCACTGACGGGCCGAGGTAGAGATACCCGCTGTCGGGCAGCTCCTTTTGCATGATGAGCTTAACGAGCGTTGACTTTCCCGTGCCGTTGTCGCCGATGAGCGCAATGCGTTCACGCCCCGTGACCTTGAGACTAAGTTCGGAAAACAGCTTCTTCTCGCCGAAGCTTTTTGAAAGCCCCTCGCACACGAGCACCTCGTCGCCGTTGAAGCTCTCAGCAGAGAACTTAGCGGTGAGCTTCTTCGCCTGCGTGGGGCGCTCGGTCTGCTCAAGCTTGGCAATGCGCTTTTCCATTGAAAACGCACGCTTGTGCAGCTTATCGTTGCCCATGAACGCCCAGAGATGCATCTGCTCGGCAGCCCGGGTGAGCTGCTCGATCTTGGCCTGATCCTTTTCGTATTTGCGCAGCTTCTCCTCAAAACGCTTTTGCCGCTCAACGGCGTAAAAGCTATAGCCGCCGCTGTAAAACTCGGCCTTGCCGTCGTTTATCTCAATGCAGCGCTGGGCGATGCGGTCGAGAAAAAAGCGGTCGTGGCTGATGGCAAGCACCGTGCCCTTAAAATGCAGCAGGTATTCCTCGAGCCACTCCGTTGCACGCAGGTCGAGGTGATTCGTCGGCTCGTCGAGCAGCAGAATGTCGGTGTTCTCAAGGATGAGACGGGCAAGATTCACCCTCGTGCGCTCGCCGCCGGACAGGGAGTCGAAAAGCTGCTCACGCATGTGCTGCGGGATATCAAGACCGTTTGCGACACGGTTGCGGTTAGTCTCCATCTCGTAGCCGCCGAGCCTGCGGAAATCCTCCGATAAACGGTCGTATTCACGCAAAACCTGCTCGGACGAGTCCGTTTCCATCGTCTTTGTAAGCTCCTCGAGCCTTTCGGATATGCGATACAGCGCACGGTGGGCGTCCTTGAGCACATCCTCGGTCGTCCAGTCGGGCGGATAGACGGGTATCTGCGAAATTAGCCCGATGCGCTTGCCGTTGGCTATTGACACATTGCCCTCGTCGTAGTCTATCTCGCCGACGAGAATGCGAAACAGTGTCGTTTTGCCGCAGCCGTTGTGCCCGAGTATGCCGACACGCTCACCCTCGGTAATGTCGAAGCTGAGCCCGTCGAGTATGTTTTTACCCAATTCAAAGGACTTTACAAGTCCGTTGACGGATATGTCTGTCATAGGTATTCTCCAAGGTTTATTATTTTACTGCGTAATTGAGTACGGTGTTCGCCACTGCGCCTGCCGCACCGAGACCGCTGCCGCCGTGCTCGACGAGCACGACAAAGGCATAGGGGTGCTCCTCATCGTTTAAAAATCCGACGAACCAGCCGTGGCTTGCTTGACCCTTGCCGACCTCCGCCGTGCCGGTCTTGCCGGAAATGTCAAGGCCGGAGAAGGTGGACTTGCCGTATTTGTAGGTGACATTGTAGTTCATCATCGAGGCAATTTTAGTCGCCGTTGACGAGCTCAGAAGCGTAGTCTTGTTCTCGGAAGCGCCGAGCATTGAGGGCTCATTGAGCGTGCCGCCGTTTGCAATGGCGCTCACGACCCTGAGCATGGAGTACGGGCAGACAAGGTCGTCGAGACCGTTAAAAAGCAGCATGAAAAGGCTCGCAAATTGCTAGCCGATAATCGCAGCAAGCTCGATGAGCTTGCAGGCTATCTCTACGAGAAGGAGACTATCACCGGCAGTGAATTTATGTCTATTCTGAACGGAAAGGATGTGGGTGCAGTATGAAACGGGAAAACGGCTTCGGTTGGAGCGAACTTTTAGTCGGTGTGCTTCTTGTGTTGCTTGGCATCTTCGCCTTTGCCCGCCCGGAAAGCATGTTGACCGGAGCGGTCGTAGTCTACGGCGTTATCGCCATTGTTATAGGCGTTGAGGACATTGTCGTCTATGTCCGGCTTGCCCGCTTTACCGGCTTTGGGCCGACGCTGTCGCTTATCGCCGGAATTTTGAGCGTAATGTGCGGCGTTATGCTGGTCGCAGACCCCAATATCGGCAAATGGGCGCTGACTATCCTTCTTCCGATATGGTTTATTGCCCACTGCATCTCGGGACTGACCAGGATGAACCTCATCCGCATGATAGGCGATCGGTTTTATTACTACTTTTCGCTGACGCTGAACATCCTCGGCCTCGTGCTCGGCTTCGTGATGATATTCAGCCCGACGATGTCCTTTGTGACGCTCAAGGCAATATGCTATATGGCGGCGATTTTCCTGATTTTATTCGGCATCGAAAGCATCATTGCCGCATTTGTCCGCAGAAACTCTGACTGGTAATAGGGGAGACATGGTATGGATGAGAACAAAAACGAGCAGATACCCCGCATCGACGGCCGCTTGCGGCAGCATATTCTGAAAATTCCCGAGGCAGTATTCCAAGCCAGCGGGATAATCATCAACGGACGAAGAATAAAAAGCTTCGTATTTACAACGGATCTTGCCATCATCCGAAACTGCGATGCCGATGCCGTGTTTGCGGTCTATCCCTTCACCCCGCAGCAGGCGATCAGCGACGCTATCATCCGCTCATCGTATATCCCCGTGTTCTGCGGCGTAGGCGGTGGGGTGACAAAGGGCTTGCGGACCGTAGCCTTAGCCAAGGATGTGGAAGCGCAGGGCGCTATGGGCGTTGTGCTTAATGCGCCGATATCAGACTTAAACCTTCTTGCCGTGAGCAATTCCGTTGATATCCCGGTTATCATAACGGTCACGAGCAAGGAGACGGACATCGCAAGCAGGCTCGAACACGGTGCGGCAATATTAAATGTCGCCAGCGGGAAAAACACTCCGCAGTTAGTGCGGAAAATTCGCTCTGAGTTTCCCGATGTACCGCTCATAGCATCAGGCGGCAACACCAACGAAAGCATAAAAGAGACCATCGATGCCGGAGCCAATGCGATTACATACACGCCTCCGTCAACACAGGAGCTGTTTAAGGAGGTCATGGCCTCGTACCGGACATAGCCACGCAAATAAATTAAAAGGAGAGCACATTATTGAATTTAAAACTTAAGGAAAAAATCAACGAGTCACTCTCCGCAGTCATTCCGATCACTGTGATCGTTCTGATAATCAGTATTTTTCTTGTCCCCATGGAGCTTGGCAGCATCGTCATGTTCCTCACGGGAGCTGCCATGCTGATAGTCGGAATGGGCTTCTTCCAGCTCGGCGCCGAGATGGCAATGACACCTATCGGAGAAGGCGTCGGCGTGCAGATATCGAAGATGAAAATGCTATTGACTGTCTTGCTGACGGGCTTTATCATGGGAGTCATCATAACCGTGTCAGAGCCCGACCTGCAGGTTCTCGCCGGTCAGGTGCCCTCTGTCCCGAACACCGTGCTTATCCTGACGGTGGCAGTCGGTGTCGGACTGTTCCTTGCTCTGGCGATAATTCGCATCCGCTATAAGATCGGCTTGTCAAGACTTCTTATCATCTGCTACGCCGTACTCATCCTTGTGTCGCTGTTTGTGCCAAAGGAGTTTTTGGCCGTGGCATTTGACTCCGGCGGCGTTACCACAGGACCCATGACCGTACCGTTTATTATGGCGGTCGGTGTCGGGCTTGCTTCTGTCAGAAACGATAAAAATGCAGCCAGCGACAGCTTCGGTCTGGTTGCAATATCCAGCATCGGCCCTATCCTTGCCGTTTTGATACTCGGCTGCTTTTATAAGCCCACCGAGGCTGCGTTCGCACTCACCGATGTGGCAACGGTGGTCACTACGCAGGATGTTGCCCGTGTGTTTGCACTGGGTCTGCCGCTGTACGCCAAGGAAGTTCTTATATCGCTGCTGCCTATCAATGCGGTGTTTTTGATTTTCCAGCTCATGACCCGCCGCTATCATAAACGGCAGATAAAGCGCATTACCGTCGGCTTTGCGTATACATATATCGGCCTTGTGCTGTTTCTCTGCGGAGCCAATGTCGGCTTTACACCGGTCGGCGCTTACCTCGGTAAGGAGCTGGCAGGCGTGTCCTTCCATTGGGCGCTAATCCCCATCGGCATGCTGATAGGCTATTACATCGTCAAGGCCGAGCCGGCGATACAGGTCCTGAACCATCAGGTCGAGACCGTGACCAACGGTGCTATATCCGTAAAAATGATGAACCGCTGCATGTCGATAGGCGTTGCCGTCAGCGTGGGGCTTGCAATGCTGCGTGTCCTTGCCGGTATTCCAATCCAGTGGTTTGTGATACCCGGGTATATCATAGCACTGCTTCTGTCCCGCTTTGTTCCCAATATTTTTATCGGCATTGCATTCGACTCCGGCGGAGTTGCCAGCGGCCCGATGACCTCGACATTTCTGCTGCCTCTGAGTATAGGCGCTTGCGAGGCACTCGGAGGAAATCTTATGACCGATGCATTCGGCGTTGTTGCACTTGTTGCATTGACGCCGCTTATCGCCATTCAGCTTATGGGCGTTGTGTATAAGCTGAAAACAGGAAAGAGAGCATCGACGGAAAGGGCGCAGATCGCCGATGACTGCGATGCTATCGTTGACCTTGAGGAGGTTGAGTAAAATGGAATATGAGAAAAAAGCATCATTTCAGTTGCTGACGGTCATAACCACGCCGAAGCTCGCCGAGCGGGCGGCGGAGATGTTCAAAAAGGGTGCGCTGCCGCTGCAATACCGCTTCAGCGCCGAAGGCACCGCCTCCAGCGAGATAATGGATATGCTCGGTCTCGGCAGCATCGATAAAAGCGTGCTTATAAGCATGGTACCGAGGCAGCTGTCCGGCGTTCTGCTGGAAAAGCTGCGCTCGGAGCTGCGGCTTAACACCGCAAACAGCGGCATCGCATTCACCGTCCCGCTAAACGGAGCAAACAACCTGATCTTGCGCATCCTTGCCCGAAACACGGGGAAGGAGCTGCTGAATATCGAAGGAAAGGAAGAAAACACAATGTCCGAAACAAAATACTCTCTCGTCGCAGCGATAGTAAACCGAGGCTTCAGCGGCGATGTGATGGAGACTGTCCGCAGTGCGGGCGCTAAGGGCGGCACCGTTATCCACAGCCGACGCATCGGCAGCGAGGATGTGACCAGCTTCTGGGGCTTGAGCGCTCAGGACGAAAAAGAGATAGTTCTTATCCTGACCGATTCGGCAAACAAGCTAACGCTCATGCAGTGCATCGGCGAAAGCTGCGGTATGCACAGCGAGGCGCAGGGCATCGTGATGTCCCTGCCGATAGACTCCGTTGTCGGCATCTAACGGCTAAAGCTCCACTTCAAAACAGCAGACGCTTTTTGTAAAATTCAATTACTTGCGGAAAATTTTTTGTAATGCTATACTGACCCTACGGAAGCGTGATTTCGGAAATCGGAGACATTATGACAAAGATACTTTTCGTTTGCCACGGGAACATTTGCAGAAGCCCGATGGCGGAATTTGTGATGAAGGATATAACGGCAAAGGCGGGGCTATCAGACGAGTTTTTGATAGAATCTGCGGCGACAAGCACGGAGGAGATTGGAAACCCCGTGTACCCACCCGCAAGACGCAAGCTGCAAGAACACGGCATAGCCTGCGATGGCAAGACCGCACGGCAGGTGAGAAGGGAAGACTACGATAGGTTTGACCTCATCATCGGCATGGACGAAGAGAACATGTACAACCTGCGCAGACTGTTCCCAAATGACCCCGAGGACAAGCTGAGTCTGCTCATGGACTACACCGCAAGACCCGGCAGCGTTGCCGACCCGTGGTACACCCGGGACTTCGAGGCCACATGGCGAGATGTCCTCGAAGGCTGCACCGGCCTTTTAGATGCAATAACGAAAAAGGAGCAGGGCATATGAGCTACACCGAAACTCTTATTTGGAGACTTGACAGCAGTGCCCACGGGGCAAAGTTTGAAGCGGACTTAGAAAAAGGCGCAGACTTCGTCCGTTCGCTCGGGCTAAAAAGCGAGGGCAGCGGCTGGTGTGAGGCCGACCTGTCAGCTCCCGACTGCGACAAAATGCTCGACCAAATCGGGCGGTTCTGCAAGCAAAGCGGCATGAAAGCAAAGGGACACTACATACGGAAGTACCGTGCTGCCGACAGTGAGTGGTACAGGCTCAAATTCGATGTGTTTAGGGATCATGAGACCTCGGACACCTTCGAGACTGTCAAGAATGCACGGGGCAAGGATATGGAGCTTGAAAAGGTCAGGGCGTACACACTGACGGGCGGCTTTAAAGAAAGCCTATCGCAGCATTGTGTTCCGGCATCGTTCATGGATGCGTGCATTGCCAATAATTTTAACGACCTGCGCTTTTGCTGGCTTCGTGATGTAGGCAGATACGCAGGCACGCAGTATTTTGCCGTGCTTCCGGAGAAGCGAGTGGAACAAGTGATGGGCGACTTCAATTATGGGTGGAAGTCGTCAAGCTCGGCGCTTATGAAGCTGAATCCCATGTACAAGACTATGGTCAAGCTCGGCGGCAAGCTGCCGAAGCTTGCGGAGGTTTTCGGCGGGCTCACTATAAGTCTCCCGAACAGCTACCTGAGAGCCGACCTGCCGAACGCAAACTTTGCATATGCGTATGTATCGCAGCACTTCTTATTGAAGAATGACCTGCTTATACGCAAGGAGGCGGCAGAGAAGCTGATAGCCTGCGGTGTGCTGCATGAAGATCAGCTTGAGCCCGTGTGCGTCTGCGACACACCGATAAGCGGCTACACCGTCAAAAAGACGGCCGAAAAGCCGTTTCCGACCGATGCAGCGCTTGCCGAGCGTATGAACGAGTATAAGGCTTATATAAGTAAAGATCATCCACCGAGAAAGATAAGCGAAAAGGAAGCAGTCAAGCTATTGAAGCTCGTAAAGACCGAGCGAGCGGAGGATTTTGAAAAGCCGCTGCCGAAAAAGCGTCGGGACGAGCTAATATACACCGAATTTGCGCCGCTTATCCCGTACTACTCCGTCTGCGGGAGCGGGTATCTCTGCGATGAGTATAGGCTGCTCGACATCAGTGAAGCAAAAGAGGAGACCGCCCGGCTGAACGAGCTGGGCATCGAAGGTACAGCCGTCGTCGAGTGCGGCGACACCGACATGGTGCTGCTGACCCCAAACGGCAAGGTCGTGCAGATAGAGCATGATGAGCCGGAGATAATCAATAGCTGGGACAGCTTAGCGGCATTTTTTGTGTATGCAATGAAATAATCAGAAAAGCACGGTAACGGTTGAGCTACCGTGCTTTTCTGCATCGTTTGATGCATTTCAGCATTAAGCAATACTTAAAACAAACTTTACAATAACTTGTTTGACATTTAACAAACTTGGTGCTATATTATAGTCACAAAGGGAAAACAAACAAGTGAAAATAAATAAGGAACATCTTGACGGAGGTAATTGAAATGAAAAACATTCTTTCTGAACTGGCAATCGTGTGCTTCTTCGCAGCAGCAGTTTTCGCCTGCTTCATGGGCATGGCAGTAACTCCGGTCGCACACCTCGTATTCGGTCTGGCAGCTCTCGTCAGCAGCGTTGCGTTTGTGGTCGCACTGATCGCAGATGCAAAGCAGCTCGGCTTCACCGCCTGACTTACTAAGCCAACTAGATGTTAGTTATATAGGACATTTTGAACGGAGGAAATTGAAATGAAAAAGAGCTTTTTCGTAGAACTTGCAATCGTATGCTTCTTCGCAGCAGCAGTTTTCGCCTGCTTCATGGGTGAGGCAGCAACCGTTACCGCTCACATCGTGTTCGGTGTAGCAGCCATCGTCAGCGGCGTAGCGTTCGTAGGCTCCCTTATTGAGGAAGCGAGAATGCTCGGCCTGAAGGCTTAAAACGATTTGTGATTCTCCTTTTAAATACCTCAACTCAAGATATACGCCCTGTAAGCATTGCTTACAGGGCGTATATCTATTTATTTCAATGTGTGCATAAAGCCGTCGATGCTGGCGGAGTGAATATCGCCGCCGATGACACGACCGCCCTTAATATAGAGCGTTGCGTAGACCGTTTCGTCTGAGGCTGGATAGTTTGTCACAACATAAGTGTACTGCTTGCATTCCAGACCTCCGAAGGACGCAAAATCATAGCCCTGCTCGGTCTGGAGCTTTGAGTAGCTGAGCATAACGCCCTCAAATTCCTTTGGGATGAGCACATACTTGCATTCCTCGGTTGAAACATCAGCCTCCCAGCCAAGCTTGCTCAGATATTTGATCCGGCCCTCGGCACTTGTTACATTAATAAGCTCCGACACGCCGAAGCTGCACCCCGGGGAGGAGCGTAGCATCACCGCCGCAAGCATGAGCGCCGCAGCAATGAGGATAATTATAACAGCTCGCTTTTTCGTGAGCTTTAAACATTTTGTAAACATACTCATATTATAGCCTTTTAGTGTTCAAATTTATTATACTTTATGTTATAATCGCAAAGGTGATTTTATGCCTTTGATGAGATTGGACAAGTTCATCTCCGATTGCGGAGCGGCATCTCGACGGGAGATAAAGCAGATGATAAAGGCCGGCAGAGTGACGCTCAACGGCGAAACTGCCCCTGCTCCCGAAACGAAGCTCGACCCCGAGACAGCTGTAGTTGCAATTGACGGTACTGCTTTAAAATATGAAAAAAATCATTATTTTATGCTCAACAAGCCTGCCGGAGTTTTGTCTGCGACCGATGACGGTAAGCAAAAGACCGTCATCGATCTGCTTTTGCCCGAGCACAAAAGGCTCGGCCTTTTTCCGGTCGGCAGATTGGATAAGGACACGACGGGACTGCTGCTCATAACCGATGACGGCGACTTTGCACACAGGGTGATCTCTCCGAAGTCAAAGATCATGAAGGTTTATCACGCACATACTCAATCGCCCGTAAATACTGACGACATATCAGCATTTGTCCGGGGCGTGACGCTTGCCGACGGCACAAAGTGCCTGCCTGCCGGGCTGTCGCTCTGCGCCGACGGAAGCTGCCTCGTTACGGTGATGGAGGGCAAATATCATCAGGTAAAGCGCATGCTTGCCTCTCGAGGCAAGCCGGTAATGGCACTCAAACGGCTCAAGATCGGCAGTTTGGAGCTTGATGAGAGCCTTGAACCGGGCGATTATCGCCCCCTTACCGCAGATGAATTGTGCAGTGTGATGAAGGAATAATAGACAAATTTTGCTCTGATTTTTGGGCAATATAGCAAGGAAATTAACGCATTTTTTGAAAAGTCCACAAATTTCACATACTTTTCTATTGAAAAACGCACAAAAAAGTATTATTATGTTGAAAGTATCATTGCGAGACTATCGTTAAAATACCCATATTGTCAGGGGAGGAAAAGCAATGTCCAGCAGGATTTTTCAAAGTGTCATAATTCAGATAAAGGAAGCGACCGACAGATGCATCGGTGTGATTGACGAGCAGGGCTTCGTCATCACCTGCAGCGAGCTTCCCATGATAGGTTCACGCCTTGAGGATTTCCAGAGCTATAATTACGATCCGTCCGAGCCTGTTTATGTGAGCAATCAGCGTACCTATAAAATTCTCGGCTCGAATGCCGCCAAGTTTGACTATGCCGTTTTCGTCGAGGGCTGCGATGAGCTCGCAAGGGTCAGCTGCATGATGGCTGCCGTTGCATTCAACGAGGCTAAGACCAATTACGAGGAAAAGTACAACAAGGCAGCCTTTTTAAAGAGCATCATTTCAGATAACATTCTGCCCGGTGATGTTTATGTCAGAACTAAAGAGCTTCACTTTGTGCCCGATGTTCCGAGAGCACTGTTTCTCGTGCGTCAGGTCGATCGCACAGATGTTGCGGCGGTCGAGGTGCTGCAGAATATGTTCACCGACAGACAGCATGACTTCGTTATAAGTGTCAATGAGGCGGATATGGTCGTCATCAAGGAGCTTCCCAACGGCGACAACAGCAGTGAGGTCAAGGCCATTGCCGAGAGTATTGAAAAAACGCTTGAAGCAGAGCTTCAAATTGACTGTATCATCGGCATCGGTACAACGGCAAGACATTTAAGAGAGCTCGCCGACCGCTACAAAGAAGCACAGATAGCCATCGATGTCGGCAGAGTGTTCGACTCTGAAAAGACTATCATCAGCTATGAAAATCTCGGCATCGGCCGAATCATATATCAGCTGCCGACAACTCTTTGCGAGATGTTCTTAAATGAGGTGTTTAAGAAGAACCCGCTCGAGACCCTCGACGAGGACACGCTTGAGACTATAAACAAGTTCTTTGAAAATAACCTCAATGTCTCCGAAACATCACGCAAGCTGTATGTCCACCGCAACACGCTCGTGTACCGCCTTGAGAAGATCAAGAAGATAACGGGCCTCGATTTACGTGAGTTTGACCATGCGATAGTGTTCAAGGTCGCAATGATGGTCAAGCAGTATCTCGACTCGGTAAACAATAACGGCCGCTGAAAAATCGGCAGGGCAGCCTGCCAAGCAAAACCTCAGGAGGAAAACCTATGGTTCAAATGAAGAATGTCACGATGGTCTATGAAAACAGCGATGTCGCTGCGCTGGATAATTTCAGCCTGACCATCAATGAGGGTGAGTTTGCCTTCCTCGTCGGTCCGTCCGGCTCCGGCAAGACCACGATAATCAAGCTGCTCACCGGCGAGATCAGACCGTCCGACGGAAAGGTCATCGTCAACGGCTTCAATATGGGCGAGATAAAGCGCCGCAAGATGCCCAAAATGCGCAGAACGCTGGGCGTTATCTTCCAGGACTTCCGTCTTATCGAGAATATGACGGTCTATGACAATGTCGCATTTGCAATGCGCGTTGTCGGCGCATCGAACAGAGAGATAAAGGCGAGAGTTCCGCATGTTTTGGAGCTTGTCGGTCTTGACGGGCGTGAAAAGCGTCTGCCTGCCGAGCTTTCCGGCGGCGAGCAGCAGCGTGTTGCCATTGCCAGAGCGCTGGTCAACAATCCTACCATGATCATCGCCGACGAGCCTACCGGCAACCTTGACCCCGTGCGCAGCCTTGAGCTGATGCTCTTGCTTGAGAAGATAAACGAGATGGGTACCACTATACTTGTGGTAACTCACGAGAAGGAACTGGTCAACGCATTCTCCAAGCGTGTCATCGCCATTGACGGCGGCCACCTGATCAGTGACGGAATGGATGGGTATTACAGCTATGAGATTGAATAGATACGGATATTTGATAGGCGAAGGCTTCCGCAATATATTTACGCATGGCTTCATGTCCTTTGCCTCTGTCACGATAATCATTGCCTGCCTTATTGTAATGGGCAGCTTCACACTTCTTGATATCAATGTAAATAACATAATCGACGACATAGGCAATCAGAACCAGATCCTCGCCTATGTTGACGAATCAATGAGCGCACAGGATGCTTCGGCCAAGCTTCAGACGAAGATTCAAGCGATAGACAATGTCGCAAGCGTCGAGTTTGTGAGCCGCACCGAAGCCAGGGAAGAATTCATGCAGAAGTATGACGAGAGCCTCATGGAAGGCATCGACGACTCCGTGTTCCGCCACCGCTTTGTCATTCAGCTGGTTGATTTGAGTAAAATGGCGCAGACACAGGCCGCTATTGGAGAAATTGACGGTATCGTCAAGGTAAATGCGCCTATTGACTATGCCGACAAGTTCATCTCGGTTCGGAATGTCGTCAGCGTTGTGTCGCTTGCGCTAATAGTTGTACTCGTTTTCGTGTCCCTGTTTATTATGTCCAATACCATCAAGCTTGCAACCTTCGGCAGAAGAGAAGAGATAGCGATAATGAAGATGGTCGGCGCATCCAACAGCTTCATCCGGTGCCCGTTTATCGTCGAGGGCCTTATCCTCGGACTTGTCGGCGGCGGACTTGCTTTCCTTGCGCAGTGGGGACTGTACACCGCTCTTGAGTCGAAGATTTCCTCTAGCCTTGCGATATCTTTTATTCAGATAGTTCCGTTTACGGAGCTTTGGCCGTTCGTGCTTGCGGTGTTCGTTGCGGTAGGCGTTATAGTCGGCTCGTTCGGCGGCTCAATCGCCATCAGAAATTACCTCAAGGTCTGAGGAGTTAAAAAATGAACAGAAGACTTGTAGTATCGATACTTGCGATAATCCTTGCACTGACAATGGTGCTGAGCCTTGTGCTGAGCGTCATACCGTATACGACGGGCGTTGTCGGACTTATGCATGAGACCGGCGGGATAAACACCGCCGCCGTGTGCGATGCAAGTGAATATGCGGATTGAACCAACATAAAATATGCTTGACTGGCAGTCATTGAGACTGCCAGTCAATCGTGCTGTATATCGGAAAGGGGAAAGCAACTTGAAAAAGCGCAAACTACCGAGCTTCGACAATAAAATCAAGCTGACTCACCTTATAATAGCTTGTCTTGCGGTCGCCGTGGTGACTGCCGTTTTGACCTATGTTGCGGCAATTGGCGGCTTCGGTTCAAAGCAGTATCTTGACGATGCAAGACGCTATGTTGAGATAGAGAAGATAATCGACCAAAATTACATTGGCGATGCCGATTACAACGAGCTATACAATGCCGCTGCGGCGGCCATGGTAAAGAGCATCGGCGATAAATGGAGCTACTTCATGAGCGCCGAGGAGTACGAGGCGTACAAGCTGTCAAGCTCGAACGAATACTCCGGCATCGGCGTGAGCGTGAAGGTCAATAGCAAGGGCAAGTTTGAGGTGTTCTCCGTTGAGGAGTCAAGCCCCGCCGCAAACGCAGGCATAGCCGTCGGCGATATCATAACCGCCATCGACGGTGAGGATGTTTCCGATAAGACTCTTGAGGATGTGAGCCTTCTCATCCGCTCGAAGGTCAATAAGGACTTTCCCATGACTCTTGAAAGCGGCGGAGACACCAAAACCGTCACCGTTGCCTGCGAGATAATTTACAAAAACCCTGTAAGCTCAAGGCTTCTTGATGGCAATATCGGCTATATAAAGATAAGTAACTTTGAGGCAGGCTCAAGCGAAAACACCAAAAAGGCAATTGAGCAGCTTCTGCAGACCGGTGCGACCTCTTTCATCTTTGATGTCCGTAATAACCCCGGCGGTCTGCTCACCGAGCTTGTCGATCTGCTCGACTACATTCTGCCCGAGGGCGACCTGTTCATAAGCGTCGACAAGGAAGGCCACGAGACCGTGCAGACCTCGGATAAGGTCAGCCTTAAAAACAAGATGGTCGTGCTCACGAACTGGTCTGCACTGCT
>DQDL01000018.1:31421-31923 GCA_003533405.1 Clostridiales bacterium
CCTTAAAAACAAGATGGTCGTGCTTGTAAACGGCAACTCCTACAGCGCAGCGGAGTTCTTTGCGGCCGCTCTGCAGGAATATAACTGGGCGACCGTCGTCGGCGAGCAGACCACCGGCAAGGCTCGCAGCCAGATAACGCTTGAGCTTTCCGACGGCAGCGCCGTCCACATTTCGACCCACAAGTACCTCACGCCCAACAGAGTTGACCTCGCCGAGGCGGGCGGCGTAACGCCGGATATCGCAGTGGCGCAGGACGACGAAAAGACTGATAAGCAGCTTGACACGGCGATAAACGCACTCGGCTGACGGGTGATAACATAAAAATTCAGCAACTAATTATAAAGGAGACCGCATTATGGCTACCGACAGCAGATTTAAAATGAGTCAGGAGCGCTACGACGCTCTGAAGGAGGAGCTTCAGTACCTCGAAACCGACAAGGCGAAGGAAGTTTCCGAGCAGATCAAAGAGGCACGCAGCTTCGGCGACCTTTCCGAGAACAG
>DQDL01000018.1:32104-32574 GCA_003533405.1 Clostridiales bacterium
TTCCGAGAACAGCGAATATGACGAGGCTAAGACCGAGCAGGGCAAGCTCTACTCCAAGATAGCCGAGATAAAAGTTCTGCTTGAAAATGCAGAGATAGTCGAAAAGACCGACACAGGTGCCGCCAAGGGCGCAGTCACGCTCGGCAGCGTTGTCAAGGTTCGTGACCTTGACGAAGATTATGAGGAAACATACACCATCGTCGGCTCACAGGAGGCTAACCCCATGGAGGGCAGAGTTTCAGATGACTCCCCCTTCGGCAGAGGCCTTTACGGCCATGTCGCAGGCGACAAGATCAATGTCGAAGCCCCCGCAGGCGAGCTGCATTTTGAGATACTTTCCGTAGAAAATACTTGATTTGAGGAAAACATATGAGCGATATTAAGACCAATGAGGTACCTGCACAGGAGCTGTCCGAGATCCTGCAGGTTCGCCGTGATAAGCTTATGGCTCTCCAGCAGGAGGGCAGAGA
>DQDL01000018.1:32737-33000 GCA_003533405.1 Clostridiales bacterium
CAGCAGGAGGGCAGAGACCCCTTTGAGCAGACCAAATTCGTACGAAGCGCATATTCTGCCGATATCAAGGCCGATTACGATGCGTTCGATGGCAAGACCGTTCAAGTTGCAGGCCGCATAATGTCCAAGCGTGGCATGGGCAAGGCGATATTCTGCCACATCAAGGATGACCGTGGCCAGCTCCAGCTGTATATCCGCAAGGATGATGTGTCCGAGCAGGAATTTGCAGATTTCAGAAAATATGATATCGGCGATATCATCGG
>DQDL01000051.1:0-1120 GCA_003533405.1 Clostridiales bacterium
TGGAGTACGGGCAGACAAGGTCGTTGTACTGGCCGATGCCAGACCATGCAAGCGCTGCGCTGCCGGATTCGTCTTTATCATACTTGCCGGCGGCGGTGGTGATGTTATCAAGCTTGTGCTCGCTCGTGAGACCTAACTTGTCGGCATATTCACCAAGAGTGTCGGCACCTAACTCCAGTGCCAGCGTGCCGAATACGCAGTTGCAGGAGTTCGCAAGCGCCTGTTCTATAGACTGGTTGCCGTGGTGACCCGTGCAGGTGACGGTAACGCCCTTAACATCGATGCTGCCGTTGCAGGTAAATGTGCGCTGGAACAGATTGTCGATGTTCTCGATCGCCGCCGAAAGCGTGACAAGCTTGAATATCGAGCCCGGAGTGAAGCTTGAGCTTATGCAGCGATTGATATATACGCCGTCGGGCAGGGTAGAGGGCGGCTTAGAAGGATCAATGGACGGAGATGAAACCATGCAAAGCAGCTCACCGGTTTTATAGTTTGCGACCAAAACCGAACCGCTTCTGCCGTTGAGCGCCTCGTAGGCTTTGACATTGAGGTCGGCATCGACGGTGAGCTTAAGGTCGACATCTTCACCCTCCTCTATGCCGGTAAAGATGTTGTAGCCGGATAGCTGACGGGAGAAGCTTTGCAGTGCACCAGTGCCGACATTGCCGTTAAAGTCGCCGATCAGCTGATAGCAGGCAGTGCGCACCTTGGAGCTTTCGGCATAGGTTCTGCTGCCGCCGCCCATCTTGGCAAGCACCGTGCCGTCACGGTCACGCAGTGTGTATGTGCATTTTGAGGTCGATTCGTCAAAGTACAGTGCCCATTTTTCGCCGTCCTTTACGAACCTGAAAACATAGACAACAAGGCCGACAATGACCAAAAGCGCCATTATAATTGCAAAGGATGCTCTTAGGGAGACTTTTTTCATGCCTTTGCCTCCTTTTGCTTAGCGTCGGGAGCTTTGACAACGAAGCTTGCTCCCTTTCGTGTGTCGCCGGCCTTGATAAATGCAAGCAGCATCCAGCACGACAGTACCGAGGTGCCGCCCCTTGAAACGAAGGGGAAGGTGACGCCGGTAAACGGCAGAATATCAACAGAGCCGAAAACATTGAGCGCAAGC
>DQDL01000051.1:1267-3757 GCA_003533405.1 Clostridiales bacterium
GCCGAAAACATTGAGCGCAAGCTGGATGAGGAACATGCTTGCCGTTGCACAGGCGGCGATGGAGTAGTATGCGCTCCTGCCTTGAGCTGCGTTTCTCACGGCGAAGAATGCAAGAGACACTATGGCCAGAACGGCGCAGATGGCGATGATCAGACCCAGCTCCTCGCACACGAGGCTGAACACCGTATCCGTGTTTGCGGCAAAGCCGTCCTTGAGCCAGCCGTTGCCGGCACCCTTGCCGAATAGTCCGCCCGATGCACCGGCAGACAGTGCGTGCGTCTGTTGATAGCCCGTGTCGTAAACATCCTCCCACACATGTCCCCATGCGGCAAAGCGCCGTGCGACATGCGCCTTCATGCGCAGCATCAAAAAGCCTGCCATGCCGGCACCTGTGACGGCCAGTGCAACGGTTGCGATAGAGCCCGAGCGCATGAACGATATGACGAGGAAGGTCACAAAGAATATAAGCGCCGTACCGAAGTCGCTCATGAGCGCAAGCGCCATGACGCAGACTGCGGAAAAGCCGATGAAAACAATAAGGTTCTTGGTGCTGAACAGCCTGTCGAGCGTTGCGGCACCGACATATATATACGCAACCTTTACGAATTCCGACGGCTGGAGCGACAATGAGCCTATGAATATCCAGTTCTTTGCGCCGTACTGCTCACGGCCAAGCACCAAAACTGCGGCAAGCAGCAGCACCGCACCCACGGCGGCGGGCAGACGCATCGTCTTTGTCCTGTCAAGGTCACGCAGCCACGCACCCAATAGGAAGAATGACACAACGCCAGCAAAAACGATTATCATCTGGCGGAACATCTCCGACGGAACGGAGGTCGCAATGACCGACAGACCAATGGTGGAGAGGAAAAACGCAACGGTCTCGACCTCAAAGCCCGTGCGCCTGATGCTGCGCATGGCAAAGTAGCAGAACCACTCAAGCAAAATGAGAAGCCCAAAGCCGAGCGCAATCTCCGGCAGCGTCTCCTGCGTGGCACTGAAGCAATGCTCCAAAAGCAGAAACACCTGAAAAATCGAAAGATACAGCAGCGTTATTGCCGGATGTACATTTCTCCATGTAACGATCCTGCGAGCCTCGATCTCACTGCGCTGTCGCTCGTTTATTTCACGAAATCTGACGCTGACCTCAGAGAGGTTGACGACATCACCGTCATTGAGCGGATATCCGCTCACGCCGACCGACTGCCCGTTGACACGCACACCGCCCTTTGAGAAAATATCAAATATCCGCCACTGTCCCTTGGCACTGCGGATAAGTACGGCATGAACACGGCTGACCTTGGGGTTGGAAAGATGGATATCGGCCGAGCGTGTCCTACCGATGATGTTTTCCCAGTGCGTTATGCGAAGCACCTTGTCATCGGTCTGAATATAGCCCCAGATCTCCGTCTGGGATTTGCCGTTGAACATGGAGCGCACCGTCCTTATCAGCACGATAAACGCAAACAGCGGCAGAATGAACGATATGGCTCTTACGATCATGTCGGTCAACCGAATTCACCTCTTTTCACAGTTATACATTTTTGTATTATATCATTATTTATGCTCATTGACAAGCAAGGCGCAGTCAATTAAAATATAAGTATGTTTAAGGGTAAGATCAAAAGCTGGATACTGCTTTTCGCCGCTGTGTTCATTATATGCATCGGCGCATTTTTGCTGCTCAGACACGGCAGCATAGGCACGGTGGCGGTAATCCGTGTCGACGGTGAGGTGTATAAAAAAATAGACCTTGACACAGTCACTGTTGCATATGACATAGAAATCAAGACGAAATACGGGTATAATAAGATACATGTAGACAAAGGCAGCATCTGCATATCTAAGTCAGATTGCCGTGACCAGATCTGCGTAAAGCAGGGCAAGATCAGCGATGACGGCGTGCCGATCATTTGTATGCCCCACAGAGTGACCATTGAGATCGAGGGGGACAAGATCGATGCCTAAAACGAGAAAGCTTGCCCTCATGGCGATGCTGACGGCAGCGTCGCTCATCGTGTTCATCATCGAAGCGCAAATACCGCCCTTAGTTCCCATCCAAGGCGTGAAGCTCGGCCTTGCGAACATGATAACGCTTGTTGCGATGCTCATTCTCGGCCGCAGGGAGGCCGGAGCCATACTTTTGGTGCGCATTATCATGGGCAGCATGTACGCAGGCGGCTTCTCCGGCTTTTTGTTCAGCATAGCGGGCGGCGTTTTGGCGTATGCCGTCATGTGCCTGACGGTGAAGCTTTTCCCGGAAAAGCTCCTGTGGGTCGTGAGCATCCTAGGTGCGATAGCGCACAATGTCGGCCAGCTTGCCGTTTCCGTTTTCGTTACCGGCACACCCTCTGTCTTGGTGTATGCACCGGTGCTTATAGCCTCGGGCATCATAACGGGCGCTTTCACCGGCCTCGGCGCAATGTATCTTATCAGAGCACTTAAGCATAAGGGGAGTAACCAAAACCGTTTTTAAGCGGATTTGAGCGC
>DQDL01000129.1:0-3913 GCA_003533405.1 Clostridiales bacterium
GTTTTGACCCGTTACGCCTATTTTCATAATTATTTGACAGTCTAAAAACCTGCGGCCTTTTGGGTCGCAGGTTTTGCATAAATGCGCTAGTCAAGCTCCCTTGCCAGATACAGATACTCGGCATCGGCGTCATCGTGGGGGATGACGGGGGATAGGTCGACATAGACTGCGGCGGGGTCGCCGGTGGCGGCGTAGAGGGAGAGACCGTCCGAGGTGTCGAGAAGTGCGCCCTTTTCGTGGGAGTAGTCGGGCGGGGTCTCGGTCAGGCCGTAGCGCTTGCCGTTAAGGGTGAATACGCCGCTGCGGATAAAGTCATAGCGCATGTACACCTCGCCGACCTTGACGATGATGCACTTATCGGGCGAGCGCCCCTTGACGGAGTAGACCTCCCAGTCGCCTACCGTGTCCGGCAGCTTATTGCCGCAGTCGGCGCTCGTGGCGGTGGCGCTTCCGCCATAAAAATTATGGTCGTAGACGATGTGGGCGGGGATGTTGAAGTAGTGCGCAGGCTGCCCGGTCGAGCTTGCGGCGGTGGGTGCTGGCAGCGGCTCAGGCTGTGGGTTTTGTCTCACGAGGTAAACGCCGATGACCACGACTGCGCAGGCGGCGACGCAGGATATCGCAGCCCGCCGCACGACCGGCCGCTTTTTCGGCGGCTGAGCGGGAGCTCGTTGCGGGGCGGCTTGCACACGGCTCATGACGGCATCAAAATCGTCCGGCACACACTGCTCGGCAGCTTCATCTATAAGGTCAAAAATGCTTTTTTTCATAGTAAACCGATCCTTTTTGCTTCGGCACGCAGCTTTTTGATGGCATTGTTGTACATCCAAAAAACCGTGCCTTTCTTCATATTTAGCTCTCTTGCGATCTCGGTGAGGGACAGACCGACGACATGCCGCAGAAGCACAACATCCGATTGCTTGGCGTTTAAAATTCGCAGCAGGTCATCGAGCACGGTTTTGTTCTCGAACGAGGCCAAACGGCGGTCATCGCAGCCGGCATCGCCCAGCTCGTCGAGCGAGCTGAGGCGCTTTTGCTTTTTGAGTGCATCCAGCGCCTTGTTTTTGGCGATGGAGAGCATCCACGAGCGACCGTCGCCCCTTGGGGTAAATGAGCTGCTTTTGCTCCAAACGGTGACAAAAGTATCCTGCATCACATCCTCGGCGAGCGCATGGTCGCTGCAGAAATGCAGTGCATAAAAGTACACGGGCTTTCGCATTTGCTTATATAGCATCTCGAACGCCGCAGTGTCACCCTGAGCGGTCATTATGATAAGTGCATTGGTGTTGTCCTTGGGCATATCCTCACCCCCTCGATATATAAACGATCGGCAGCGGCAATGTATTGGCGCTGTAAAAAATTTTCGCTGCGCCGATAGGTTGATGTACAGGCCACACTTTAAGGTGCACCCTCCGGTCGGGCTGACGCAATAACGGATAGCAGAAACTTACATGCGGATTGAAAAACCGGTCGGGCTGACACAAAAGCGATAAGAGGAAGTGTTGAAGCGTATTGAAACTTAACTAAAAACGGTCTGAGTAAACTTTACTCAGACCGTTTTCATATTCAGTTTGCGGCTTTCATGGCGAGGAAGGCATTGATGAAGCCGTCGATGTCGCCGTCCATGACATTTTGGATGTTGCCGTTTTCAAAGCCGGTGCGGTGATCCTTGGCGAGGGTGTAGGGCATAAAAACATAGGAGCGGATCTGGCTGCCCCACTCTATCTTCATCTGCACTCCCTTGATGTCGGATATCTTCTCAAGATGCTCACGCTCTTTTATCTCCGCTAAGCGGGCACGAAGCATGTTCTTGCAGTTTTCGAGGTTCTGGAAGTGGCTGCGCTCGACCTGCGAGGCAACGACGATGCCGGTAGGGATATGCGTAAGGCGGACTGCCGAGGAGGTCTTGTTGACCTTCTGACCGCCGGCGCCCGAGGAGCGGTAAACATCCATCTTGATATCCTCGTCACGCAGCTCTATCTCGTTATCGTCGCTTATCTCGGGCATGACCTCAACGGCCGCAAACGAGGTGTGGCGGCGGCCGGATGCGTCAAACGGCGAGATGCGCACAAGGCGGTGTATGCCGTGCTCGCTCTTCAAAAAGCCGTAGGCGTTCTCACCCTCTATCATAATGGTGGCGCTCTTGATGCCCGCCTCGTCGCCGTCGAGATAATCCATGAGCTTGACGGCGTAGCCGTGGCGCTCTGCCCACATGTTGTACATACGGTACAGCATCTGCGTCCAGTCCTGCGCCTCGGTGCCGCCGGCACCGGCGTGGAAGGTCAAAATGGCGTTGTTTGCGTCATATTCGCCCGTGAGCAGCGTGCCGAGACGGGTCTCCTCAAGGCGCTTCTGGAAAGCGTCAAACTCCGACTCAAGCTCGGGCAGCATGGAGTCGTCATCCTCCTCCAGCGCCATCTCGCACAGGGTCATCATATCGTCCCAAGCGGTGCACAGCCTGTTGTAATTTTCGACCTTGTTCTTCGTCTGCTTCAGGCGCTTCTGCACACGCTGCGAGTTCTCGACATCGTTCCAGAAGCCGTCCTGCGCCGACTGCCCCTCCAGCTCCTCGATCTCCTTTTCGGCTGCCTCGAGGCGGAGCGCATCACGCAGACCGTCAAGCGTGGGCTTTAGGGCGTTGAGCTTCTGCTTATATTCTTCAAATTCAAGCATCTCTATCATTCCTTGTACAAATTTAACTAAATTATTATACACGATAATATCCTGCTTGTAAATGCTAAAAAATATGCCGCAGGCTCTTTCATTTTGCGGGGGTATTTGATATAATACCATGGAAATAGTATCGTTTATGCGATAAAACCAAAACAGATAGAGAGGACGATTAAAAATGATTTCCCACGGTAAAGAGATCAAGGTATTCTCCGGCAACTCCAACCCCGAGCTTGCAAAGGCCATTTGCTCGCACCTTTTCAAGGAGCTGGGCGAGTGCAGCTGCTCCCACTTCGCAGACGGCGAGTGCTCCATTTCCGTACATGAGCCTGTCAGAGGCACCGATGTTTTCATCGTGCAGTCGACCTGCAAGCCCGTTAACGACAATCTCATGGAGCTGCTTGTCATGATCGACGCAATGCGCCGTGCCTCCGCCGGCCGCATCACCGCCGTCATCCCGTATTTCGGCTATGCCCGTCAGGACCGCAAGGCCAAGAGCCGTGACCCCATCTCCGCAAAGCTCGTTGCAAATCTCATTACCGCCGCAGGCGCAGACCGTGTCCTCACGATGGATCTGCACGCTGCTCAGATACAGGGCTTCTTTGACATTCCCGTCGACAATCTTTTCGGCGCACCGCTTTTCGCAAAGCACTATCTTGACATTTTCGGCAAGGGCAACGACGATATTATGGTCGTATCCCCCGATGTCGGCAGCACCGCAAGAGCCCGCAACTTCTCCCTCAAGCTCGGCTGCAACATGGCTATCGTCGACAAGCGCCGTGAGAGAGCAAATCAGTCCGAGGTCATGAACATCATCGGCAATGTCGAGGGCAAGACCTGCATCCTGCTTGACGACATGGTCGACACCGCAGGCTCGCTTTGCGGCGCAGCCAAGGCTATCGTCGAGATCGGCGGCGCTAAGGAGGTCTACGCCTGCGCAAGCCACGGCGTTCTGTCCGGCCCCGCTATCGACCGCATAAACGACAGCGCCATCAAGGAGCTTCTGCTGCTCGATACCATTCCTTACCCCACCGACAGGCAGCCCTCCGACAAGATAAAGTATATGTCCGTAGCACCCGTGTTCGCCGAGGCGATCCAGCGTGTTTACGAGGAAATGTCCATCTCCAATCTGTTTGAATGATAAGACTTAGTGCAAGGGCAAAAGCCCTTGCACTAAGAATGTAAAAAAGCCATGAAAAATAGGCGCAAAGGCGTAAACCCCAATACGCAGCAGGGGGAGTGT
>DQDL01000129.1:4174-4458 GCA_003533405.1 Clostridiales bacterium
TGCAAGGGCAAAAGCCCTTGCACTGCGTATATAATTGTTAGAGGTACAACCCGTGTTTGATAGATTTCGCAGCGCACAGGGTGTAACATGGCTTGTCGTATTCCTCGGCAACCCGGGCACCAGATTTAACGGAACAAGGCACAACGCAGGCTTCATGGCCGCCGACGCAATGGCAAAGGGATTGGGTGTCAGCATAAACAGGCTGCGCTTCAAGGCGCTGACGGCGCAGGTCGAGATAGGCGGCGAAAAGGTTCTCCTCATGAAGCCGCAGACCTACATGAACC
>DQDL01000129.1:4684-5196 GCA_003533405.1 Clostridiales bacterium
GACCTACATGAACCTTTCGGGCGAGGCTGTCATTCAGGCGGCAAAGTTTTATAAGATAAGCCCCGAGCACATCATCGTCGTGTCAGACGAGGTGGCGATGCCGATAGGCAAGCTGCGCATTCGCAAAAGCGGCTCGGCCGGCGGACACAACGGGCTTAAAAACATCATTCAGCATCTCGGCACGCAGGACTTCCCCCG
Source organism: Clostridiales bacterium (assembly GCA_003533405.1). Taxonomy (GTDB): domain Bacteria; phylum Bacillota; class Clostridia; order Oscillospirales; family Oscillospiraceae; genus F23-B02. Next base: position 4,883 of record DQDL01000129.1, read on the forward strand.
TATCCGCATGGGAGTCGGCGCTGCCCCGCATCCGGATTACGACATGGCCGATTGGGTGCTCAGCACCTTTAAAAATCAGGACGCCGAGGACATGCAGGCACTTGCCGAGCGGGTGTCCAAGGCTGTGCAGTGCTACATCATTGAGGGGCCCGACAGGGCGATGAACAAATTTAATTGAGGTAGAAAGCATGAAAAAAAGCTGCATAGCAATGCTGCTTGCGGGCGGTCAGGGCTCACGCCTTTTCGCCTTGACGCAGAATGTTGCAAAACCGAATATGCCCTTTGGCGGCAAGTACAGGATCATCGATTTTCCG
>DQDL01000022.1 GCA_003533405.1 Clostridiales bacterium
TCACAAGACTTTTTTGACACGCTGGAAAAGAACGCATTGCAGCTGCAATGCGTTCTTTTGGTTTATGTGTTTATGGTGTTTGTGATGGCTTGCTCGGACTTCTCGCTGCTGCCGTTGTAGGCAAAGGCGGCCACGACCACATAGTACGATGCGCCGGTCGAGCCGGTATAGCTCTTGGTAAAGCTCATGGAGGTAGTATTATAGGCCATTATATCCTCCCACCCGCTTTGGGAGTAGAAGAAATAGGTGTAGAACTTGCCGTTCTTATAGATGTTTACCGAGGTCGCACCGAGCTTCTTCATCTTATACTTTGCCGTGATGGAGAAATATATGCTCATTTTGCCGTTGCCCTTATTGGTTAGTCTTGCGATCGGGGTATTGTAGTAGTTGTTTGAAATCGGAGCAACTGCGTCAGTTCCCGTCTCGGCTGTCTCGGCGGGGACGGCATCATCGGCATAGGAAGCGCCGCTCAGGGTCATTGCCGCTGCAAGAAAAACGGCCAAAAATCTTTTAAACTTACTCATTTTACATCTCCGTATACAGAATCAATAATCTTTATCATTTCATCGTACGACACCTGCGCACCGATAGAGCACTGCACATTTCCGTTGACCCACACGACTTCGTAATAACCTGCGTTCGGCATGATGTAATGGGTTATGCCGTTTCTGACATACCGCTCGGGAGCAACGCTGTTTTTGGGTATGCCGAGCTTTACGGTCTTGTCGTAAACTATCTTGCAGCCGACCGTCATATTCCTTCCGCTTTCGCCGTCGGACAGCCAGCACATGCCGCCGGCAAACCACTCGGTGTCGTTGGTCATCTTCGTTTCGTCCACTGCAAAGCCATCGGGCAGGTAGCTCGGAAGCAGGTTCTCCGGCTCATCGACATACCCCGACAGGAGCCCACTCAGCTTATCGAGCCGGGCATCGATCTTAATCGAGCTGTGCTTCATGGGATATACATCCATGACGGTCCAATCGAACCAAAACTCGCCGTCTGTCCATCTTGCAGCTCTCGGATCCGGGTCAGCCTCACCTGCCGAGACCGGCATCGTGCACATCACGATGACGGCGGCAAACACCGCAGCCGTGCGAACTACGGCATTGTGCACACGCATGAGGCGCTTGTGTCTGGTGCAAAAGCTTGCCTTCGAAACTGCGGCAAAGCACTCCGGATGCTTCGTCCGGAACTTTTCAAGCGAAGCATCGGCATCAGGGTACACCTCGCCGCTTTCCGTCTGCTTTATGGAAAGCGTCCTAAGTGCAATGGTGCGCAGCTCGTCATCGAGCAGGTCACCGTCAAGCTCAAGGTCTCTGAGCAAAAGGTTTTGCAGTGTCTGAATATCCATGTTTTCAACAACTCGGGTATTTATTCCGTTTTTATTGAAGCTTGACATCTGCATCCTCCTTTCACCTTAGTATTTGGGCTTTAAATTCCCATCTACTAATAATATGTACCGAAAGCCGTGTTAGGGGACACCGCTTTTAAATTTTTTCGGATAAAATTTTTCTCATCCGCTTTTTTGTCCGCTGGAGCCGCTTTTTGCAGGCTTCCTCGGTAATTCCCATGGCTGCGGCAATGTCCCTTACCGGAATTTTGAACAGTGTCTGCCACTTGAGCATACTGTACTCTTCGTCGGTCACCAGATCCGAAAACTCTATCTCGGCATATTCGTTTGCCTCGCCCTCTCCAACGAGGTAACGCTCATGCTCGTAAAGCTCAAAGCCCGTGTCCTCCCTGCGGCGCACGTTCGTACGCTTCATGTTTTTCACGGTGTATCTCATCGCTTTGATGAGCCAGCCCCTTGGATTATCCGAGCCTATGAGCGCCTCCGGCTTCATGCAGGCGATGCGAAAGCTCTCCTGCACCGCCTCCTCGGCGGCAGTTCCGCTGCCCAAAAGCGCCATTGCGTAGGTAAACAGCATATCGTATGAGCTTACATATAATTTTTCTATATACTCGCTATGCTTCCGATCCAGCTTACCTCACCTCCCCACTATACGCTCCCTAGGTTCAGTCTACTGACAGAAACTATTTTAAAGCTTTTAAACAAATTGTCAAGTGCATTTACACTTACCCGTTTTCCGTCAGCCGCTGCTTTGCCATGCGCACGGCGTAGATATCCTTATCGCTTTCGGCAACGGTGCGATACTCCCGCTCGGCCTCGTCCGAGCTTCCGAGCGCACGGTAGACCTCACCGAGGCGATAGTGTGAGGCGAGAAACGCAAGCTTGTCCGACGGGCTTTCGCACACCCACTCGAAAAAGCCGACGCACTCGTCAAATTTGCCCATACCCATGAGGTAGCTGTTGTACACGGCGTCCTTAAAAAGGTCAAAATTGCTGCCGGTGATGCCGATCACGCCGCTCGGCACATTGAGCACCTTTTCCTTGAACTTCGCAAAGGCCTTCTGCGCACCGGCGGCATTCTGCGCATCGCCGTACAGCATCGTCAGCCGCCCGAGAATGGCACAGTCCTCAAGGTCGTCGGGGTTTTTGCGCTTTGTGTTATTGAGAAATTGCAGATACAGTGCCTCTTCCTCCTTGTACCTGCCCTGCGCATGGTACGCCTGTGCGACAAATTCAAGCACCGCACCACGCCAATCCTCGCTCCTGCGGCTGTAGATCTCCTTTGTGAACTGTGCAAGGAAGCGCTCGGGTTCGCAGTCGTCATAAAGTATCTTGAGCAGCGAACCCAGCTTGTGCTCAGCCCATCTGCCGCACAGCACGGTGCCGCCAAAAAGCACCGCAAACACTATCGGCAGCGTGAGCAGCTGATACTCGTCGCCGATATATCTGCCGAAAAGCAGCGGCACGGCAAACGAAAGTCCCAGCATCAGGCCGAGCATGAACGATGTCTTTTTAAACATGAATACGAATGTGCTTCTTGCATTAAACCGCTCCATGCTCAAGCCCCCTTTACCGGCGTGTGCATGCTCGAGAACATGAGCTGCAAAAACTCGATAAATGCGTCCGAGCAGTTGCCGTCTACCCGATAGTAATTGCCGTTGTGCGCCACCTCAACATACGCCTTGTCCGTCGCCATGTCAAAGCCCGTTCTGTATTCTGTGCCGGTCGCGGGGAAGCTTTCGTCCGAGACATCGAACATGTACCGCCACGCCAGATCCTCGCTGTCGAACACGAAGGCCGTGACGGTGCAGCTTCCGCCCTTGTAGCTTATATTGGCGCAATAGCTCTCCTTAGCGCCGTCCGGCAGCAGGCGGTCGACCTTCTCGGTCTCATAGGGCTTCAAAAAGCTCAGCTCGGAGATATCGTCATAAACGGTTATATCCCTGCAAGCCTCGTCAAACGGCACCGTAAAAGGCAGCGTTATAGCGATGCTTGCGGCCATCACCAGCACGATACCGACCACGACCCCAATAATAAACGGTTTTCTCATCCCATGCTCCTTGAACTAAAATCTCTACCCCGATTTTAGCCAAAATCGCCGTATATGTCAACTTGTTAAAAGATTGATTATATTAACAGCTTATTCACAAGTTTAGGCTTTGTTGATATGGCATGTTAACGGGCATTGCTATTAAAATGTCAAGCAGAGAGGGCTGTGCGGCTTCGCCCGTACACCGAGAAAATTTTATAGGAGGAACTAGAATAATGGTAACCTTTATTATCGGTCTGCTTATTCTCTTCGTCGGAGCTGCGCTTTACGGCAAGCTTTGTGAAAAGGTCTTTGGCCCCGACGACCGTCAGACTCCCGCTTACACCAAGAACGACGGAGTTGACTATGTCCCCATGAAGGGCTGGAAAAACGCCCTTATCAATCTTCTGAACATCGCCGGTACAGGTCCTATCCTCGGACCTATCCAGGGCATCCTGTTCGGACCCATCGCTTTCATCACCATCCCCATCGGCAATGTCATCGGCGGCGCTATGCATGACTACTTCTCCGGCATGATCTGCCTGAGAGACGGCGGCAGCCAGATGCCCGACATGGTCAAGAAATACACCAACAAGGGCGTTTTCACCGTATACAATATATTTGTATGCCTGCTCCTGCTGCTTGTCGGTGCAGTGTTCATCTACACCCCCGGCGATATCGCCGCAACTCAGGTGTTTAACTTCTCCGGCGCTGCCGATGCGACCTCCACTTGGGTCATCTACGGCGTCATCTTCGCTTACTACCTCGTTGCGACCGTGTTCCCCATCGACAAGATCATCGGCCGCATCTACCCGGTGTTCGGCGGCATCCTGCTGTTCTCCGCCATCGGCGTTTTCATCGGCCTGTTCGTCAAGGGCTACCCCCTCGTCGAGGTCTGGAACAATGTCTGGAGCTATCAGGGCGTGTTCAACTACGGCGATTACTTTGCTACCGGCCACTTCCTGCCCGTGTTCTTCGTGACCGTTGCCTGCGGCATCCTCTCCGGCTTCCACTCCACCCAGACCGCCATCATCTCCCGCACCATGAAGAGCGAGCGTCAGGGACGCAACACCTTCTACAACATGATGATCCTCGAAGGCTTCATCGCAATGGTTTGGGCAGCTGGTGCAATGGGCGTATATAACCTCGGTCTCCAGGCTGCCGACGCATCCCTCGCAACCCAGACCGTCGGCATCGTCTGCAAGGACATCCTCGGCCCCGTCGGCGGCATCATCGCCCTGCTCGGCGTTATCATCCTGCCCATCACCTCCGGCGACACGGCTCTGCGTGCGCTGCGCCTGACCGTTGCCGACTCCCTGCACATCAAGCAGGACAGCAACACAAAGCGTCTTGCACTCTCCGCCATCATCTTTGCTCTCGTTGCGGGCATCCTCGTCTGGGCAAAGAGCAGCCCCGATGGCTTCAAGATCCTGTGGCGCTACTTCGCTTGGGCAAACCAGACGCTGGCTCTGTTTGCATTCGTCTGCATCGCAGTTTGGATGTTTGAAAACGGCAAGTCCAAGTGGGTCTGGATGCCGCTCATCCCGGGTGCTTTCTATGCATTCATCACCATCACCTACATAATGAACGCTCAGATCGGCTTTAACATGTCCTGGACGGCAGCCTACATCGTCGGCGTTGTCTGCGCAGTCGTATACCTCGTCGGCATCATCCTCTACGGCAAAAAGCGTGCCGAAAGAAAGACCCTCGCATGATCGCATAATCAAACCAACAGCCTCGGCAGCAATTGCCGAGGCTGTTTTTCGTTTTATTTAATGGTCAGCACCTTCGTATCTACTCTTGCACAAATCACCCGGCGTATCAAGCCGGAGTTTTTACAAATAGTCAATTGCAATTTCTTGCACATGGTACTATAATTTTTGTACCGTTTTGGAGGATAATATGAGCGATTTTGAGTATTTCAAGCCCTACGAGGGTGATAAACCGTATATTTTCGTCAGCTACGCACACGCCGACAACGACAAGGTGCTGCCCGTTCTGAGCGACATGCACCGCCGTGGCTACAACATCTGGTACGATGAGGGCATCGAGGTCGGCAGCGAGTGGCAGGAGTGCATCGCCTCGCACCTTGCCGATGCGCACTTAGTCGTGGCGTTTATCTCGAACGCCTACATGCGCTCTGATAACTGCCGCCGTGAGATGCACTATGCGCAGTCGAAAAAGATAAAGACCATCAACATTTTCGTCGAGGAGACGGCGCTGACCCCGGGCATGGAGCTTCAGATAGGCAACATTTTTGCGCTGATGAAGTACACCTACCCGAGCGACGAGTATTTTTACGAAAAGCTCTACGGCGCACCGCTTCTGAACAGCGAAAACTTTGCAGACAAAGCGCCACGCCCCGTTTCCGAGCCGCCGAAGCCCGCTCCCGTACCCAAGCCCAAGCCGGAGAAGAAAAAGAAAAGCAAGGGTAAAAAGATCGCCCGCTGGTCAATAGCCCTCGCCGTGCTCGGCGTTATAATCGCAGCGCTCATCGTCGGCTACTTCACGGGCTATCTTGAGCGGCTCACGACCCCGACAACGCAGATCGAAACGCTGCCGAGCGACACGGTGTGCAAGTTCAAGTCCGAAATTTTCGAGAAGGCCGCCCGTGAATACACCGGCAAGGAAAGCGGCGACATCACCGTCGGCGAGCTCAGCGGTATGACGGAGCTTTACATCATCGGCACGGAATTTACCCTACACGAGCCGACAAGCGGCGTGGGCAGCGCCGTGAAGCTCGCCGATAATTCGGCAGGCTACACCGATTGGCAGGATAATACGCATACGGTGAGCCGAGGCGGGATAAACGACCTCAGTGACCTTGCGTATTTCACGGGGCTCAAAACGCTGTGGCTCCAGTTCCAGAGCCTGAGCAGCCTTGAGACGCTGCCTGCCTGCGGGGTGACGAGCCTTGACCTTGACGGCAGCCGTGTAAGCTCGCTTTCCGGCATAGGCAATCTGCCGGAGCTTAGAGCGATAAGCGCAGACTGCGCCGCACTCTCGTCCTTGGGCGACCTCAACAGGTGCCATGAGCTGACGAGTGCTTCATTCATCGGCGCAAAGTGTTCCGACCTTGATGTGTTCAAGCCCTTGACGAAAATTCAGTCCGTTGCATTTTCTAACTGCTCGCTGGGCGACATTGCGCAGGTGCTGGACATGAGCTCGCTGCGTTCGGTGAAGCTTTATAACTGCGACCTCACGGGCAGCTTCTTTAAGTCGTTTGACCGTGAGCGTGCGATAACCGAGCTTGAGCTTTGTGACTGCACGCTATCGTCCTCGAACGGTCTTGACGGCTTCACGGGTCTGACGATGCTGCGCCTCACCGGCACAAGGGGCGTTTCCGACTGGTCGGAGCTTGATTCATTGACGGCGCTCAAAACCGTGTACGCAGACGAGACTCTCGCCGCCGATATCGGCAGTGAGCATGATTTCAAGCTTATAATCGAATAATATCGAATAATAAAAAACGCACCCCACGGGGTGCGTTTTTTTAGTCTGTCAAAGAACTAGGAAAAATAG
>DQDL01000107.1:0-187 GCA_003533405.1 Clostridiales bacterium
GCTGGTTGGCGAGGTCAAGGAGCTCAAGTATGTCAAGGATGTCGTCGTCAAGGAAGCCGATGCACTCATCGCAGCTTCCGGCATCGAGATGAAGTACCTTGTCGGCACTATGATCGAGATCCCCAGAGCGGCACTGACCGCCGACGAGATCGCAACCGAGGCAGAGTTCTTCTCCTTCGGCACGAAC
>DQDL01000107.1:417-6627 GCA_003533405.1 Clostridiales bacterium
CGGCAAGTTCCTGGGCGCTTACTACGACAAGAAGATCTATGAGAACGACCCGTTTGCAAGACTTGACCAGAAGGGCGTAGGCAAGCTCGTTAAGATGGCATGCCAGCTCGGCAGACAGACCCGTCCCGACCTGCATCTCGGCATCTGCGGCGAACACGGCGGCGACCCCAGCTCCGTTGAGTTCTGCCACAAGGTCGGCCTCGACTATGTCTCCTGCAGCCCCTTCCGTGTCCCCATCGCCCGCCTCGCCGCCGCACAGGCAGCTATTAAGGAGCAGGCTGAAAAGTAATATAATAAGTGTTCGCAAATCAAAAAGCCAAGTCGAAAGACTTGGCTTTTTGATTTTATAATTCGGTTGCTTTTCTTATTTCGGCAATCGTTGTGTCATTTTCTCTTGCAAGTTTTGCGAGGTCGTCGTACTCGGCTTTGCTGCGCTTAACGCCGTAGCCGGTGGCGGTTTTTATGCGAACAGCGCCATATTCGGTTTGGACGGTGTCGATGCTGCGGGTGAGGTTATATCGATTGCACACATATTCACGCACGCCAAGGGTGGTCGTGTGCTTAAAAATGCAGCGCAGCATTTCGTCACGCTTGTCGCTGCGGCACATGCAGGTGAGCATCACGCCCGGACGGCTCTTTTTCATACCAATATTGGTGAAATATACATCCAGAGCACCGAGCCTGAACAGCTCCTCCATCGTAAAGCCGAGCTCCTCGGGGGTCATGTCGTCAAGGTTGCAGGCAAGCTCAATTATCCGCTCTTTTTGCTCATCCGTCTCACCGAGCAGTACACGCACCACATTTGCAGTCTCAAAATTCTTTTTACCAGTGCCGCAGCCGACACGCTCGACCCTGAGCACCGGCATCGGAACAAAAGCCTCTGCAAAGTGCTTGAGCAGCGCAGCGCCCGTCGGGGTGCACAGCTCGGACTTTATCTGCCCTGAATATATCGGCACGCCACGCAAAATCAGCTCCGTAGCCGGGGCTGGAACGGGCAGCACACCGTGCGCACACTTTACAAAGCCCGAGCCGACATTCACCGGCGATGCCAGCACCTTATCGGGCGCAAGCTCGTGCATAAGCTCGCACACGCTCAGGACATCAGCCAGCGCATCAAGCGAGCCAACCTCATGAAAATGGATGTTTTCTATCGGATGACCATGAACCCTGCTTTCTGCCTCTGCGATATGAGTATATACTGCTTTTGCATTATCTTTCACCTCATCGGCAAGCGGCACGGTGTCAATAAACTCCGTTATCTCGGCAACGCTCGTGTGATGATGGTGATGCCGCTCGGGCTCACCCTCCTCGTCACCGTTTATGAGCACCGTCACATGTGTTCCCATGACGCCGCACTTCCTGTCGGGCTTTGCCGAGAGCACCGCCTTGCCGCCGAGAGCGTCGTTCATGCGGGCAATGAAACCGTCACGGTCGGGGTGCAGCTCCAGCAGTGCCGCCGTGAGCATATCTCCGGCACAGCCCATGGCACAATCTATGTACAGGGTTTTCATTTGCGTTCTGGCCTCGCTTTCTGGTCAAGTTTTATAGCGGCAAAATACTTGGACATCTCCGCATTTATCGCTTCAAATTCGGCTTGCGCTCTCGGTTGCTGCTTTTCGGTGAATTGCAGCAGAGCACCGCCGTCTCGCAGACGGACACGGAAGTCGGTGAAGCCGAGAGAGAACAGATAACTTTCGCTCTGCTCAACTGCCGCAAGCTTTTCGGCGGTTATTTTTTCGCCGGTCGGAACACGGGTCGCAAGGCAGGCATATGCGGGCTTATCCCATGTAAACAGCCCTGCCTCGTGCGAGAGCCTGCGAAGCTCGGCCTTCGTTATCCCGCACATGCGCAGCGGGGAGAGAATGTTCTCCTCGGTAAGCACCTTCATGCCCGGACGGTCGCCGCCGTCGTCACTTGCGTTCGTGCCGTCGATTATCGTGTCATAGCCGTCGGCACTTGCCGCTTTGCGGATAGCGCCCATGATGCACTTTTTGCAGTAATAGCAGCGGTTTGAAGGGTTGCCCGTTACCTCGTCAAGCTGCAAAATATCAACATTTATCTCGTGCAGAGTAACATCCAGCATTTCGGTCAGCTTCCTTGCATCCTCGTGCTCAAACTCCGGCTGGAACTGCGATTTGACATAGTACGGCTGCACATCAGCACCGCTTTCCTTTGCAGCGTACAGCAGGTATGACGAGTCTGCACCGCCGGAAAAGGCGAGCGCAACTTTGTTGTGTTCGGTGAAAAATTCGTTCAGTTTCATGTCAGTCAAGGTGATTTATCATGCTGGCGAGGTAGCCTGCGCCGAAACCGTTATCAATGTTGACGACCGACATGCCGCTTGCACAGGAGTTGAGCATGCTCAGCAGTGCCGCAACGCCGCCGAACGATGCACCGTAGCCAACGCTTGTGGGGACGGCGATAACAGGGCAGTCGGCAAGTCCACCGATGACCGACGGCAGCGCACCCTCCATGCCCGCAACGGCGATGATGACACGGGCACTCATGACGGTATCCATATTTGCAAGCAACCTGTGGATACCCGAAACGCCGACATCGTACAGGCGCAGGACATTGTTGCCCAGCGCTTCGGCGGTCATGGCGGCCTCCTCGGCGACGGGAATATCGCTCGTGCCGCCGGTGGCGATGACGATGCGCCCCTTGCCATTTGGCTCGGGCATCTCGCCGATTATGCCGATGCGAGCCAGACTGTTGTAGTTGAGCGGCAATTCGGCTTTTATATACTCTGCCGCTTCTTCGGTCAGGCGTGTTATGAGCACGGTCTGCTGCTTGCTTTTAAGCATCGCCTTTGCAATGCCGAGGATATGCTCCTTGGCCTTGCCCTCGCCGTAGATGACCTCGGGCACGCCTTGGCGTATGCCACGGTGGAAGTCCACCTTAGCGTAGTTGCCGATCTCCTGAAACGGCTGCATTTTAAGCTTAAGCGCCGCATCGTCGGGGCTGACGCTCCCGTCGGCAACATGGTTTAAAAGCTCTGTAAGTTCGTGTTTATCCATTTGCTTCACCATCAGTCACATGTGATTTGCTTACATTAATAATAGCACAACCTTTTGCCGCCTGCAATGTCATTGTGCCTTGCCGTCAGCGACTGTTAGCGAGATATATAATAATCCTTAGAGCATAATCCTTAGAGCAGATAGGCACAGTGCTATCTGCTCATTTTTCACCCATCGGCGTATGTTTTTGCACAGGCTGGCATATATTAGCTGCAAAATGATTTGGAGGGTGCAGTATGAAATGCAATTGGAAAAAGCTTGCGCTGGCGGTGGCGATACCGCTTGCAGTTGGCGGTCTGTCGGCACTTTTGACGATGGACAACATGGTGATGTTCGACGCTGTCAAAAAGCCGCCGCTATCCCCGCCCAAGTGGCTGTTTCCGGCAGCATGGACGGTGCTGTATATCCTCATGGGCATTGCGTCCTACCTCGTGTGCACCGCCAATGCACCGTCGGGCAGGAAGCGTTCGGCGCTCATCGTCTACGCAGTTTCGCTCGTATTTAACTTCCTGTGGAGCATCATTTTCTTTAACCTCGACAACTACCTGCTCGCCTTCATATGGCTGTGCGCACTGTGGCTGCTCATCGTTATCGCAACGGTGCAGTTTTTCGGCATACGCAGGACGGCGGGCCGGCTCATGCTGCCGTATATCCTATGGGTGAGCTTCGCCGGTTATCTCAATTATGGGATATATCTGCTAAATTGAAGTTGTAAAAACCAAAAGAAGATGGTAATATCAAGGCATAAACATAAAGAAGGTGCGATATGAGCAGATTTGACCGTGAATACCTCGAATTGCTGGCGGAAAAGTACCCCGATGAGGCTTCCGTGTGCTCGGAGATCATAAAGCTTCGGGCGATAATGGCGCTGCCGATGGGCACGGAGCATTTTATCAGCGACCTGCACGGCGAGTACGGCGCAGTGCGGCATATCCTCAACAACTGCTCCGGCGTTATCCTCGAAAAGGTGCGCAGGCTGTTTGAAGCCGAGATAGGCGAGGAGGCCTGCCGCAGCCTGTGCACGCTGATATATTACCCGCAGGAAAAGCTCAGCGCCATGCGTGAAAAGGGTGAGCTTACCGACACAAAGCTGCGTGACTACCTCAAAATGCTGCGCACGCTTGCCGAGACGCTTTCGAGCAAATATACTCGCAACTATGTGCGCAGACAGATGCCCGAAAAGTGGAGCATGGTGCTCGACGAGCTGCTGCACATGCAGCGTGACGAGTATTCAAATCAGGTGCGCTATCACGAGGTGCTGCTGGAGTCGATAGTCTCGACCGGCGCTGCCGACGAGGTGATAGCTGCGCTTGCCGATATCATAAAGCGGCTTGCCGTTGACAAGCTGCACATAGTCGGAGATATCTTCGACCGAGGCCCCGAGCCTGCACGGCTTTTGGATGCCCTGATGGAGCATCCGAATATCGATATCCAGTGGGGCAACCACGATATCCTGTGGCTCGGTGCGGCTGCGGGAAGTCCGGCCTGCATTTTTACCGTTTTGCGCATCGCCGTTACATATGACAACATGGATCTTATCGGCCGCCGCTACGGTATATCGCTGCGTCCGCTCATGGCCTTTGCGCAGAAATATTACGGCGCATCGGATAAGGAAACGCTCAAGCTTGCGCTGCACACCCTGGGCTTTAAGCTCGAGGGCAGGATAATAAAGCGCCACCCGGGCTACGGCATGAACTCACGGCTCATGCTTGACAGGGTCGATTTTGCCAGCAACACCGTTGTTCTCGATGACGGCGTTTACCCCTTGAACACCGACAAGTGGCCGACTATAGACAGGGACGATCCCTATAGCCTAAACGCCGACGAGCAGGCGCTTATAGACGAATATGTAATTGCTTTCCGTGAAAGCCGCTCACTGCGGCGCCACATGGATTTTGTCTACCGCTGCGGCAGTACATATCTTTGCTGCAACGGTAATCTCCTGTATCACGGCTGCATCCCCATGACCGCCGACGGCGAGTTTGCCCGGGTGCGGCACGGCGGCAGATGGTATGCCGGTAAGGAGCTTTTGGACTATGCCGACACGGTGGTCAAAAGCGCATGGGCAAAGCATGACGAGTCGGCGCTCGACATGATGTGGTACCTCTGGTGCGGCAACGACAGCCCGTTTTCCGGCAGGGTGTTCCACACCTTTGAGCGTGCCGTCGTCGATGATAAAAGCACATGGACAGAGCCGAAAAACCCATACTTCAGCTTTTGGGAGGACGAGCGGGCGGTACGCATGATACTCACCGAGTTCGGCCTTGACCCCGAAAATGGGCATATCATAAACGGCCACACGCCGGTCAAGGCAGGCAAGGGCGAAAGCCCTGTCAAAGCCGGTGGCAAGCTGTTTATCATTGACGGCGGCTTCTGCGAGGCGTACCAGAAAACGACCGGCATAGCGGGCTATACACTCGTTTACAACTCTCACGGCCTTAAGATAAAGGCACACAGACCCTTTGAGGGCATCGCCAAGGCAATTGACGAGAATGCCGATATCGAGTCCGAGGCCGAGCAGGTCGAGCGCTTTCCCCGCCGCCGGTATATCTCCGACTGCGACGACGGCGTACGACTGCGCAAGCGCATCGAGGCACTCGAGGCACTGCTTGAGGCATATCGCTCGGGTGAGCTTCAATAGCTTGCACTTTTCGCAGCCATGTGTTAAAATGCGCAGTAGTGGAATCAGAAAATTAGCAATTTCCAAATAAACGGAAAGAGGTATATGCTATGAAATCATGTAAGATACTCATAGTATCGCTGGCAGCGGTATTATGCGTGTTCCTTTCGGCTTGCAGCTGCACAAATCAGGAAGCCGACCATATAAAGGAGCCTATTCCCACGGCCACCGCAACGGTAGAGCCCACAATCGAGCCGACCGAGACCCCTGCACCTGCAAAGACCAACCCCGGCTCCGGCACGACCAAGAAGCCAGGCAGCGGCACCTCAACCAAGGATAACACCGGTAGCAGCTCTGGAAGCAATGTAAATATTACAACTCCCACTCCGGTGACCCCCAATGTAGATGTGCCTGAAAACACGCCTACACCCCCGAGAAAATCCTCATCGAGCAACCTCAGGGTTGACTGAAGAAATAAAGCCCCACAACCGCCGTTGTGGGGCTTTCAGTCTGTCAAAGAACTAATGAAAATAGATGCAGCATGTAAAACCCAATACGCAGCAGGGGGAGTGT
>DQDL01000107.1:6762-17018 GCA_003533405.1 Clostridiales bacterium
AAGGTCCCGCCTCAAATTTGATTATAGCCATCAAAAACGCCTGTAAAGGCTTTTTGACGAGCATAGCGAGATTTTTCGTGAAGCAAGGCTTCACAAAAAATGTGGCGTTTTTTGAAGCGAGTTAAAGAAGTCAAAAGACTTTTTTTGACTCGCTGAAAACCCCACAACCGGCGTTGTGGGGCTTTCTATACATATTAGTATTAAAAGTATGTGAAATTGCACAAGTTTGCAATTGACGAAAATGCTGATTTTGGTATATAATAAGTCGTGAGACTTGACAAGTTGTATAAATCTGAACTAGATGTATAGATAACGACCGAGGGACAGCAAATGGGTATAAAGGCATTGAACAGAAAGCTCTATAAGGAGTACGGCGGCAGGGTGACGGCATCGCTTGAGGATAACTGCATCGTGCTACGTGGCTCTTTGGATAGATGGGAGGATGTCGTTGCGGCAGGCCTGGTGTGCGCAAAGCCGCACTCAAAGTGCCATGTCGTGAACGATATCGTCTTTACCGGAGCTGAGGAGATACCCATGCGTATGCCTGAGCTAAAGGATACGGCGCTTGACGGAGACAGACCCGATGTGCTCATCATCGGCGGCGGCATTTCCGGCTGCTCGATAGCAAGGGAGCTTACGAGATACAAGCTCAATGTGCTGCTGCTTGAAAAGGAAGCGGACCTTGCACTCGGTGCTTCCGGCCGCAATGACGGCGAGGTTCACCCGGGCGTAGATTTGTCCCGGGGCTCGCTGAAGCATAAATATATCCGCCGTGCAAACAGGATGTACGACAGAGTGTGCTCAGAGCTTGATGTCCCCTTCAAGCGCACGGGGCAGTATGCCTGCTTCGGCAAAAAAAGCTGGCTTGTTCCCGTGTGGCTGTACGCCATGTGGCGAAGATTCTATGACGGCATTGAGGATACCCGCATAATCATGGGCGATAAGCTGCGCGAAAAAGAGCCGGAGATAAACGAGAATATCGCCTTTGCGCTGTCCAATCCCTCGTCCGGCAGCGTGAGCCCGTATAATCTCGTCATCGCCTATGCCGAGAATGCGGTGCACAACGGCGCAAGAGTGTCGCTCAACACAGCAGTCACCGGCATGCAGGTCGAAAACGGCAAAATAGTCTCCGTTGAGACGAACAGGGGAACGATATGCCCCAAGCTCGTCATAAACTGCGCAGGCGTATTCTCCGACGAGGTCGCACGCATGGCGGACGACAGGTTCTTCTCGATACACCCGAGGAGAGGAACAAACTCCATATTAGATAAGAAAACCGGTAAGCGCTTTAGCGCAATTGCCTCCGTCGTGGGTGCAAGCACCCCCGGCAAGACACACACCAAGGGCGGCGGCATACTGCACACGGTGCATGATAATCTGCTCGTCGGCCCAGACGCTGTCGAGACATATGAGCGGGAGAATACCGCAACGAACCCCGACAGCATCGAGCGTGTGTTTGCAAAGCAGAAGATAACCATGCCCGAGCTTTCCGAGCGGGATATAATCACATACTTCACCGGCGTTCGTGCGCCCACATACGAGGAGGATTTCATCATCGAGTGGGGCAGAAAAACGAAGAACATCTACCATGTCGCCGGTATCCAGTCCCCGGGACTGACCACCGCACCCGCCGTTGCCGAGGATGTGGCGCTTGAGGCTGCAAAGTGGCTCGAGGCCGAGGAAAACGAGGCATTTGACCCCATTCGCCATGCCCCGCCGCACCTAGCCGCAATGAGCGATGCCGAGCGGGCGGAGCTTATTGCCAAGAACCCCGACTACGGCATCATCATCTGCCGCTGCGAGGAGGTCAGCCGTGGTGAGATACTAGACGCTCTAAACTCGCCAATCTGCGTGCCGACCGTTGACGGCATCAAAAAGCGCCTGCGCCCCGGCATGGGTCGCTGCCAAGGCGGCTTCTGCTCGCCGTTGGTGACGAAAATTATCGCCGAATATTTAGGCGTTCCGCTTACCGAGGTCAGAAAGAGCTCCGCAAGCTCCCCGATAGTATTCGGAAGCAGAAAGGGGGAGATGGCAGATGTTTGATTACGATGTTACCGTTATAGGCGGCGGCCCTGCGGGTCTTGCCGCTGCAATATCCGCTTGCGATAACGGCGCAAAAACGCTTGTTATCGAGCGTGAGGAGCGCCTTGGCGGCATGCTCAAGCAGTGCATACACGACGGCTTCGGCTTAAGCCGCTTCGGTGAAAGACTCGCCGGCCCCGAGTATGTCGAGCGCTTCATGAAAACGCTGTACGAAAAGGATGTAGATGTCTGCCTGCGTACCTTTGTCACGAGGGTCGAGAAGCTCGACGAGGGCTTTTGCGTAGTCGTTGTAAGCAGCGAGGGACTTAAGAAAATACATACAAAAACCTTGGTGCTCGCCACCGGCTGCCGTGAGCGCAGTGCAAAGCAGGTGTTCATCCACGGCACACGCCCGGCAGGCGTGTTCACCGCCGGAACGGCGCAGCATTTTACAAACAGGCTCGGCGTTCTGCCCACAAAGCGCTGCGTCATCTTGGGTTCGGGCGATATCGGACTTATCATGGCTCGCAGGCTCACGCTTGAGGGGGCCGAGGTTCTGGGTGTTTATGAGATTAACCCCACGCCATCGGGGCTTACCCGCAACATCCACCAGTGCCTGCACGATTACGACATTCCGCTGCATCTGAGCCACACCGTCACACGGGTGTTCGGCGCCGACAGACTGGAAGCGGTCGAGATAACCGAAGTCGACGAAAATCTAAAGCCCATAAAGGGCACCGAGCAGCGTGTCGAGTGCGATGCGCTTATAGTCTCGGTAGGTCTTATTCCCGAAAACGAGCTTGCCGAGAGCATCGGTGTTACGCTCGACTGGCACACGAAAGGCCCCGTCTGCGACGGCCAGCTTATGACGAGCGTCCCGGGCGTTTTCTCCTGCGGCAATGCCTTGCATGTAAACGACCTTGTCGACTTTGTCTCCGCCTCCGGCGAGGAAGCGGGCAAAAACGCGGCTTTGTTTGCCAAAAAAGCGCAGCATAGGGTGGATATACGCATCGGAAACGAGTTTTTGTATCTCGTGCCGCAGCAGCTCGACCTCGACTCGGATAATTCAAAGGTCACCTTTTACTTCCGCTCGAAAAAGGTCATGGGCAAGAGCGCACTCCGCCTCAAGGTAAACGGCGTTGAGGTCTGGAAGCGCCGCTATCCCTTCCTCAGGCCGCCCGAGATGCAGCAGGTTGTGCTGGATATGAACAAATTCGGACTGTCGGCCACCTCCGATGTCTGCTTTGAGATAGAGGGCGAGCAATGAAAGAATTTAATTGTATAGGCTGTCCCCGTGGCTGCCTGCTTCATGTTGAGGAGGAAAACGGGGAGTTTACCGTTACCGGCAACAGCTGCGATAACGGCAGGAAGTTTGCAATTTCCGAGATGACCGAGCCCAAGCGCACCATCTGCTCCACGGTCAGAACCGTGTTTGCGGATGTGCCGGTTTTGCCGGTCAAGGTGTCGGCGGATATCCAGAAGGACAGGATATTCGATGTCATGCGTGAGATAAACTCCGTTGTGCTCACACAGCGCATATCCGGCGGCGACACGGTGATCGAGAATGTTCTCGGTCTGGGTGTCGATGTAATATCAACGAGCAATGTATTAAACGAAAATATACACATAAAAACGGAGGAGAGAGCTAATGGATAGGCCGCTGATACTTACATACGATGTCGGAACCCAGAGCGCAAGAGCCATCCTTGTTGACAAGCAGGGAAGCATAGTCGATAAGGTTCAGATGAAATATACGGAGCCTTATATCAGACCCCAGCCCGGTTGGGCAGAGCAGAAAACGGACTTTTATTTTGCACACATGTGCGCCGCAAGCAGGGTGCTCATGGAGCGCAATAAGGAAAAGGTCGGCGATATAATCGCCGTTGCCGTCACCGTCATCCGTGACACGCTGGTGTTCCTTGACGAGAACAACCGTCCCACCCGTGATATCATCCACTGGCTGGACGCAAGAAAGTGCGAGTTTGACGATCCGTTCCCGTGGTGGAAGAAGATCGCCTTCAAGCTCATCGGCATGGACAAGGGCACGAAGATCGCCTACCGCACCTCAAAGGTCAACTGGGTGCGCCTGAACCAGCCCGATGTGTGGGAAAAGACCAAGAAGATAGTCTGCCTGCCTGCGTATCTCAATTTCAGAATGACCGGCCGCCTTGCCGACAGCCCCGCAAATACCATCGCACACATCCCCATGGACTACAAAAAGAAAACATGGATGACCGAAAACGACCTTACCCGCTGCATGTACGATGTTCCGCAGGAGAAGCTGTATGAGCTTGTACCCTCGGGCGATGTCATCGGTTATATCACCAAGGAAGCCGCCGAGCTTTCCGGCGCACCGGAGGGGCTTCCGCTTATCGCAACGGGCGCAGATAAAGCCTGCGAGACGCTCGGCCTTTCCGTTGCAAGCCCCGAAAAGGCTTCTATATCCTTCGGCACGAGCTCGACTATAGAGATGTACTCGGAAAATTACTTCGAGCCGCAGCAGTTCCTGCCCTCGTACCCCTCGGTCATCAACAAGGCATGGAACCCCGAAATTCAGGTGTTCCGCGGCTTCTGGATGCTCAGCTGGTTCATAAAGGAGTTTGCCGACAAGGACAAGGCCGAGGCTCAGGAAATGGGCATATCCCCCGAGGAGCTTCTCAACCGCCGTGCCGCCGAAGTCCCCGCAGGCTGCAACGGTCTGATGCTCCAGCCGTACTGGACGCCCGATGTCCTGAAGCCCGACTCCTACGGCGCTATCATCGGCTTTTCCGATTACCACACTAAGTATCACATATACCGTGCCATAATCGAGGGCATCTGCCTTGAGCTTTACATGTCCATGAAGGCCATGGAGCGCCGAGGCAAAAAGCACATCGAGGAGATCTTCGTCGGCGGCGGCGGTTCAAAGAGCGACCTTGCCTGTCAGATACTTGCCGACACCTTTGGTCTGCCGGTTAAGCGCATCCATACGCATGAAGCGTGCTCCATTGGAGCTGCCATGGTCGCCTTTGTCGCAAAAGGCGAGTTTGCAAGCTACGATGATGCGATAAAGAGCATGGTGCACGAAAAGGATGTGTTCATTCCCATCCCCGAGCATCATGAGGTGTACATGAACATTTATAATAAGGTGTACCGAAAGATATATAAGAATGTAAGACCGCTTTACGCAACGATGAACAACCTCAAGGAAAGGAATATGCTTTAATGAGTCACAAACCTTATAAGGGCTTCGAGCCCAAGTGGGTCGACACCCCCGCACCGGCTGACAGCTACCGCTCCATCTTCCGCTGGGGCGACCCCGAGTTTTTCAAATACCCCAAGGAATCGCTGTACAAGATGATGAAGGAGGTCTTCAAGCTCACCGACGATGACTTCAAGGAGTACACCGACGATATCGGCTTTGATAAGGTCGACCTTTCCGACCACCCTGTGAAGCTTGCGCAGGAGCACATTGACGCTCTGCGTGAGATAGTCGGCGATGAGGGCATCTCCACCTCCGATTACGACAGATTGTCCGTTGCATACGGCTTCACGGCCTATGACATTCTGCGTCTGCGCCATAAGGTCATCGACTCTGTTCCCGATGTTGTCCTTTATCCCGACACCACCGAGCAGGTCGAGAAGATAGTCGCATACTCGACTGAGCACGACATTCCCCTGTATGTCTACGGCGGCGGCAGCTCCGTCACCCGTGGCGTTGAGCCTGTCAAGGGCGGCATTTCGCTCGATATGCGCAGAAGATTCAATAAGGTCATTTCCTTTAATGAGATAGACCAGACCATAACCGTTCAGGCAGGCATGTCCGGCCCCGACCTTGAAAAGACTCTGCAGAACGCACCTGAGCTTTTCGGCGCAAAGCGCCAGTACACCTGCGGTCACTTCCCGCAGTCGTTTGAATACTCCTCCGTCGGCGGCTGGACGGTCACGAGAGGCGCAGGTCAGAACAGCACCTACTACGGCTGCATTGCCGATATCGTGCTGTCGCAGAAGTACGCCACCCCAATCGGCACTATCCAGACCAGCCACTACAGCCGCGAGGCCTGTGGCCCCGACCTCAATCAGATAATGATGGGCTCGGAGGGTACCTTCGGCGTTCTGACCGAGGTCACCTTGAAGGTGTTCCGCTGGATGCCGGAGAACCGCAAGCGCTTCTCTTACATATTCAAAACATGGGACGAGGCCATGAAGGCCGCCCGTGAGATGATGCAGCACGAGTGCGGCTACTCGTCCGTTTTCCGTCTGTCTGACCAGGAGGAGACGAGCATGATGCTCAGACTGTATAATGTCGATGACACGCCGCTGTACCCCATCCTTGACAAGCTCGGCTACAAGGATATGGAGCGCTGCCTGTTCCTCGGCTTCACCGACGGCGAAAAGGGCTATTCAAAGAATGTCGCAAAGAATATCCGCAAGATCGCTCTCAAGCACGGCGGCCTGCCGCTGACCGGCTATGTCACGAAGAGCTGGGAAAAGGGACGCTTTAACGACCCGTATCTGCGTGATACGCTCATGGACTTCGGCATCACCACCGATACCTTGGAGTGCACCGTCAACTGGTCCAATATGGAGCAGGTGCATCTTGATGTCCGCAAGGTCTGCCATGCGCTGCCGAACACCGTTGTGACGACCCATATGTCCCACTGCTACCCGCAGGGCGCAAACCTTTACTTCATCTTCCTTACAAAGATGCAGGATGAGAAAGCCTTCAAGGCATATCACACCACCATCCTCGATGCTATCCAGCGCTCGGGTGCATCGATAAGCCACCACCACGGCATCGGTAAGATGTTCGCCCCGTGGCTCGAGGGCTACATCGGCGAGAAGGAATACGGCGTATTCAAGGTGCTGAAAAACTACTTTGACCCGAAGTACAACATGAACCCCGGCGGCACGATCGGCCTTGACCTGCTGCCCGAGGAGAAGAAGTTTGACCGTGACTACACCGATTATCTCGCACAGGACAAATTCGATTAATACTAATTGCGAACAAAACCGGCCCTTTTAAGCCGGTTTTGTTCCATTTTATATAGAAACAGGTTATTATTTATTGTTTCGTAGAACAATGTGCAAAAATTGCGCTATTTTTGTGCGATTTGATGGAAATGTTCTAGTTGCCCGAAAAAGCCGTTGATTTTTGTGTTAATTTGGTGTTAAATAATACTGTTGTGACGGATATATCCATCGCAATGCAAAACCGATATCGGAGATATACTATGGATAAGTACATTTATGTGCTGTGCGCTGTCGGAGGGCTTGCCTTCGGCGCCTTGGGAGCTTTTCTCACGGCGACCGTCAGCCGCCGCAGCCTGAAAACTAAATCGGACAGTATGGCCTCCGTCATGGGAACAAATATGCTGAGAATGCTTATCGATGTGGCGTTTTTAGTCTGCGCATTCTTGATATGCAGAGGCTTTGAGCTGCCGATCGTCGTCACCCTGATATCGGTCGCACTCGGGCTTACGGTGTTCGGGATGCTGTTTCTTAGGAGCATCGTAAAAAAGCTGAGCGAAAACAATGAATCCGAATCGGACGGAGGTGAGTGATCTTGTCAGAGATTTGGAGCGAATATCTGGCACCGACAAAGACAATATACAGCATGTGGATAATCATGGCGGTAATAGTGCTGTTTGCGTTTATCTGCACACGAAATATTAAGGAGCGACCAGGCCCTCTGCAAAATGTTGCGGAGCTTGCGGTCAGCTCACTGCTGGGCTTCTTCGGCGGCGTTTTGGGTGAGAAAAAGACAAGGCAGTATTTTCCTATACTTGCGACCTTCTTTATCCTCATCATCGTCTGCAACTACTGCGGACTGCTGCCCGGGGCGGGACACATCTTTACCGTGCCTACCTCGGTGCTTGCAATAACGGCGGCACTTGCGGTCATCTCGTTTGTGCTTATCCAGTCGCAGGGTATCAAAAAGCACGGTCTGGGCGGTTATCTTTTGACCTTCTTTAAGCCTGTTGCGGTTCTTTTCCCGATCATGATACTTGAGCAGATAACAAGGCCGGTATCCATGGCACTGCGACTTTACGGCAACATCTACGGCGAGGAGCTTGCAACGGACACGCTGTTCGGCCTGTTCCCGATAGGTCTGCCGCTGGTAATGAATGTCCTGAGCCTTTTGTTCTGCTTTATACAGGCAATGGTGTTCACCATGCTGCTTGCCGTGTTCCTCAACGAGGCGACAGAGGACGAAGAATAACATTGTATACACAAATTTAGGAGGAAAAATAAATGAGTATAGCACAGGGTCTTATAGCTATCGGCGTTGCACTTGCGATCGGTCTGAGCACCATCGGCGTCGGTATCGGCCAGGGTCTTGCAGCTGCAAAGGCACTTGAGGGTATGGCTCGCCAGCCCGAGATGAAGAGCCAGCTTCAGGGCGTTATGATTCTTGCAATGGGCTTTATGGAAGCACTTGCTATCTATGGCCTGGTCATCGCATTCATGCTCATAGCAAAGATTTAAATTAGTCTCTGAAGGGAGGAGATCTGATTGCTCGATTTAGCCGGATTGCAAATCAGCACAGCAGAATTTCTGTGGACTATTATCAGCTTCTTCCTGTTTATGTTCCTGTTGAAAAAGGTGCTTTACGAGCCGATACTCAAGGTAATGGACACTCGTGCTGAGCACATCAAGGCAGGCCTTGAGGAGGGCAGAAATGCCCAAAAGGCACTTGAGGAGAGCAAAGCCAAATTAGCCGATGAGCTCACCGAGAAAAACGGTGAGGCACGGCAGCTCGTTTCCGATGCACGCACCGAGGCTGAGAGGGCCAAGGGCGAGGTCCTTGCTACCGCACATGCCGAAGCCGAACAGCTTCACAAGCAGGTGCGTGAGAAGGTGAAGGCCGAGGAAGCGGAGGCGGTGAGCTCCGTCGAGAGCAATATGCCGGAGCTGGTCGCCGTTTTGTCGAACAAGCTGTTGCACAGCGATGAGATGGATACCGGCGCAGCACTCATAAAGGACTGCATCGAAGCGTCAAAGTAACGCTTTCCAAACTGACAGGACTAACGGGAAAGGAGGGATAGTTCTCAGGTGGATATGCTATTTAGAATAATAAACTTTCTGATTCTTGCGGCAGCGCTTGTGTTTGTCGCAAAGAAGATGAATTTAATAGACAAGATGTTTGTCAGCCGCAGGCGGCAGGTGGATAAGGAGCTTGACGAGGCCGATAAGGCCCGTGAGCAGGCAAAATCCTTGGATGCCGACGTTGAGCGCGAAAAACAGCTCAATGAGCAGCGCAAGGCGCAGATAATGCAGGGCGCAGCAGAGCAGGCGGAGATAAACAGCAAGGCCATTGCGGCCGCCGGTGAGGCGGAGGCAAAGGCGCTTGTCGAAAACGCTTCAAAAAGCGAGGAGCATCTGCGTGAGGAGATGCGGAGCCGTGTAAGCGCCGAGACTATGCAAAAGGTTGCGGCGATAACGGCGGAGGTACTGCGCAAGGGCGACTTTTCGCAGTCCAAGCAGGCTCTTAACGACAGATTTATAGAACAAATAAAAGAATTGGTATCGGCAATGCCGAGTGACATATTGAATATGAACGAACTGAAGAAACTTGACATTTCAATAAAGAGCGCAGAGCCTTTGAGCGACGAGGAGATGAAGAAGCTCACGCAGATAATCTGCGAGACCTTCATATCCTGCCACAACGAGGTCGATTCCGAGCTTATCGGCGGCGTTCAGATGAAGGTCGGCGACACCGTTTATGACGGTACGCTTGTCCATCAGCTTGACCGCCTCAGCCAGGATGTTGAGAATAACAGCCGTGCCAGCGATAAGCAGATGCAGGATATCGCCGAGGGCATTAAGGAGCAGCTTGCCAAGGTCAATGACGGCATCGATGTGTTCCAGACCGGCGAGGTCATCTCCGTCGGCGACGGTATCTGCCGTGTGTCCGGCCTTGCCGACTGCATGGCAGGCGAGATGCTCGAGTTCCCGGGCGGCCTCAAGGGCATGGTTCAGGATCTGGATAAGGAGAATGTCGGCGTTGTCCTGCTCGGACCGTTCAGCCACATTCAGGAGGGCGACACCGTCCGCCGTACCGGCCGTATAATCGAAGTGCCTGTCGGCGAATGCATGATCGGCCGTGTCGTTGACGCAATGGGTCAGCCCATCGACGGCAAAGGCCCCATCGAAGCTGCCGATTACCGTGCTATCGAATCCCCGGCTCCCGGCATCCTGGACCGCCAGCCTGTCAAGCAGCCGCTGCAGACCGGCATCAAGGCCATCGACTC
>DQDL01000107.1:17209-17365 GCA_003533405.1 Clostridiales bacterium
CCCATCGACGGCAAAGGCCCCATCAAGGCAGAGCAGTTCCGCCCCGTGGAAAGCCCCGCACCCAGTGTGCTCGACAGAAAGCCCGTTTCCGTCCCCATGCAGACGGGTCTCAAGGCTATCGACGCACTTGTTCCCATCGGCCGCGGTCAGCGTGAG
>DQDL01000031.1:0-12689 GCA_003533405.1 Clostridiales bacterium
CAGAGCCACATCCTCAGAATCCTCAACGACTTCGACATCGTCGACTGCCTCAGCGTCAACAACCTCGATATCGTCGGCAGCATCAAGCTCATCAGCGTTTGCCGTCGTTCCGAACACGAAAGCCATAAGCAGGAAAACTACAAGTATCAGGCCGAGAGAGATCGACAGTTTACCGAGTTTTTCTGTTTTAATCATTATTTAGTTTTCCTCCTTTCTCCAGTGATGCGATACTGAAGCCTGAGACTAAACGAAATTAACCGGTTGCACCGAACAATTATTCCTCGGTAAAGAACGCATGGACAGTGCGCACGGCAGCAATCATCTAGCCGATTTTCCAATATACATGCCTATCATATTACATGATTGGTAAAAATGCAACAACTTTTTGTCGAAATTGTAATCATATAAAATAGATTTTATTATGAGTTTATACAATGGTTTTACGATATGAACCAAACAGGGGGTATTTGTATAAAAATTTTTGAGGCGCTTTGTTGTACTTGAATTTGGAACGGGATTGTGCTATTCTTACTGTATTATAAAAGGAGGCATAAACTATGTTTACTGCTGTTGTATATAATTCCTGCACAGGCTCGTGCAAAAAGTATGCTGAGCTCATTGCCGAGCAGCTTGGCATCAATGCTGTCGAGTTCGGCAAGGCAAAGGGGCTGGGTGACGGCAAGGTTGTCTACATAAGCTGGCTGTTCGCCGCTAAGATCAAGGGTTTGGACAAGGCTCTTGACATGTATGATGTTGGCGCTGTCTGCCAGGTCGGTATGGGTGCTGTAAATGAGGAGAGCGAGAAGATCGGCAGAGAAAAGAACGGCCTCAAACCAGAAATGCCTTTGTTCTGCCTCCAGGGCGGATTTGACCTCAAGAAGCTCCCACTGCATTACAGACTAATGATGACGCTTATGAATAAGAATATTGCCAAGCGCCTCAACGAAAAGGGCGAGCTCAACGAGCAGGAGAAGGCAACGCTCAAGATGGCGGAGACCGGCTGCGGTGAACCTGCATCATGGTGCGTTGACGATGTTGTCGCATGGTGCAAGGAGCACTGATAAGCTTGTATTTCATTTAATGGAAGGGCACAGCCCGACCTATTATTGAGATAGCTGCCGAGCAGCGTATGAAACCGTTTTGGACTGTGACGGGCGGCCCACACCCGCTTGTCAGCTTCCCTTTTCAAAAGGGCATAGTCACTGCTAGGCAAAACCCGTTCCAAAAGCAAGAACGAACGCTGACGCAGACGGTGTTTGTTCTGCCAACGGAACCAATAGCTGCCGCAAGGCAGGCTGTACTGCGGAATTGAGCACTCCGCAGCGTACCGAACCGAACGGCAAAAACCAAGGCAGGAGCTTTGTGAAGCTCCTGCCTTTACTAAAGTGTGATGTATGAATACTAAAAAACGCAAAAATAAAACAGTCCGAATGAGCGCAATTGTGCTTGCATTCCTGCTTGCGTCGGCGGCGTTCAGCTTCTTGACGACACCGTATAGCAAGGATTACTATGTTGAGCCTACCACGAGCGGCAAAAAGCAGATCGCACTCACCTTTGATGACGGCCCGGGAAAGTACACAGAGCAGCTTCTTGACGGACTGCGTGAGCGCAATATCAAGGCGAGCTTCTTTTTGATGGGCAGGAAGGTCGAAAAGCGGCAGGAGACAGTCAAGACCATGTACGATGACGGCCACCTTGTCGGCGTGCACACATGGTCGCATATAGACTTTTTCAAAAGCAGCAGGGAGCAGATACACGGCGAGCTTGAGCGCACGAACGACCTTATCGAGAGCATTACCGGCGAGAGACCGAAATTCTTCCGCCCGCCTTACGGTCACTATCTCGGCTCACAGCTCAATAGGATAGACCAAATTGCCGTGCTCTGGTCCGACTCACCGAGAGATTGGGTGCACATCGATGAGGACTATATCTGCAATTACCTCGTCAAGCATGCCAAGGACGGCGATATCATCCTCCTGCACGACACCAAGGATGCGACCGTGCCTGCGGTCTTAAGGGCTATAGACATTCTCACCGAGCAGGGCTTTGAATTTGTCAGGGTCGATGAGCTTCTTTGCCGTAACGGCGACAAGCTTGCACCGGGGCTTGCGTACAGGTTCTGCCCGTACGATAGCAGGGCATGGTATATATGAAAAAGACGGACTTCAAGTCCGTCTTTTTCGTTAAAAGTACAGCTTTTTAACTCGCTTGCCCATCTGCTCAAGGCAGTCGGCGAGCTCGTTTATTATTTGCATCTTTACATTAAAATTAATGGGCATATCCTGATGTGCGGGATTTTCGGCTCGGCCGATGAACATGTTTATGTCCGTCGCCTCCTCAAAGAGCTTTCTCGCCGCCAAGGAAGCACCGTCCTTTTTGTAGTTCCACTGCTCAAAGGACTTATTGTCGGCAAGGTAATCCTTTGCATAGATGAGCACCTTGTCAAGCGTGATTATGCCCTCCGTTGCAAGGTCAATGCCCTTGATGGTCGATATCGGCGGGATATCCGGGTCTGGGGAGAAGGCACTCACCTCGACCTTTTCGCCGAGATAATCGGCTGCTATTTTCGAGGTCGTGCCGCCACATACAACATGCTGCCCCTCCTTGGCAAAGAACAGGGACATCATTCGACGCTCATCGTTCTTATGAGCCGGCGGGCCGATAGCAATATTCAGCGGCTCACGCTTGATTATCTTCAGAACGCAGACTGTTGCATCGTCAAAGGGCTTGCCTCCGTAGAGCTTGTCGGTTTCGTCAAGGATGATCGATGCCAGCACCTTGGCGGTGAAGTTTGCCGCCACCAAGGGCTCGACAAACTCAATGAGCTTTGCTCTGCTCCAGTTGTTGTTCAGAACACCGTCCTCACTTGCGTAGAGAACGCCGTCTGACATGGCGATGAACACATCGCCCTCGGCAAGCTCGATAGATGAGCGGTAAATGGTCTTTTCACCGATGTGCATCGTCGACATGGGAAACTCGTAGTGCACGCCGTTTCGCAGCAGCACGATATTGGGGTTTTCGTACTGGATGATATCCGCATGCTCGTTTCCGACTATTCTAATAATAGTAAATGTCGAAAAAGCGGTCTTGCGCTCGGCGCAAATGGGAAGCGTGGCAGCAATAGTCTCAACGGCGTCACGGATGCCGAGACCGGCGGCAAGCATGGTGGAGATTATCTTTGAGGTCAGCGTCGAGAGTATGCTGGCCTTAACGCCGCTTCCCATGCCGTCGGCAAGCACGATTATCGTTGTGTCACCCTCCTCAACGGTGTCAACATGGTCGCCGCAAAGCTGCTCGCCGTAGTGGTTAAGGCTCAGATGGCCTATATCGCAGCTAAGATTATTCTTCTTCATCATCATTCAAACTCAGTGACTCCTTCAGCCTTGTCAGAGCAATCTTTGTCTCGGCGGTAGTCTCACCGAGCAAGGATGCGATTTCCTGTACTATTCGCATCTGGTTTTCAATGACATTGTTCGTTATCTCCGCAGTCTGGCGGCTAATCGCCTTGCTGCGTGCGGCATCTTCCTCTTCCTCGGTGACATCGCTGAATATGTCGATGAGTATCCTCGATGAACGGTCGTAGACTACCGTCTGCTCAAAATACCTGCCGTAGTCGGAGAAGTAGCTGCGCAGCTTTTTGACGGACTTGCCGGTTTCGAGCGCCGTGAAGAACGGCGCTGTGTCGAGTATGCGTACAACGCAGTCGCCCAAGATATCCGACTCGTGGCTTATATTGAGAAGCGCAAGGGCGGAACGGTTTATCTGCTGCACTTCGAGATCCTCGTTTACGACGATAAGACCGCTTGGCATATTGTTGAGCACCTTGTTGTTGATGCGCTCGGATCTGTCCATAATAAACGGCAGACACATGCTGTAGTCGGCGGTGCCTCTGTAAATGGCGATAGCCTTGTCACGGCAGGAGTCGTAGCCACACGAGCCGCAGTTGAGCTCATCCGAGGGATTCGGTTTGCCTATCCTTGCAAGTATCTCACGGATCTCCTTGTCGCTGGGTGTCGGCAGGTTCAGCGGTGTGCCGATGTGATCCTTGTGCAGGCTTTCGGGACTGGGCTGCTCAACGGGAAAGTCCTCCTTGCCGACATGCTTGAGAACCGAGCAGATGTGGCGCACGGGCGAGTTTATGTATTTTTCCATGATAGGCCCATCGATGCAGCCGCCTGCACAGGCGGACATTTCGACAAAGCACTTGTCGATTTTGCCGCTTCTGATGTCACGCAGGGCGTTCAGGCAGTTTTTCGTGCCGTCGACGGTTATCGTAAAATAGCCGGTGTCGGGCATATCCATGCTGTTTATTATGCCGCCTGCAACGGAAAAGCCTGTTGCCTTGCCCTTGAAGCTCTCGCCGAACTCGGGTTCTATCTCAATGCCCTTCGCATGACGCATTTGGTCAAGCTCTTCAAAGGTCAGAACAGCGTCAACGCAGGTGCCGGCATACTCGTCCTTCTTTGCAACACATGGGCCTATAAATACGACCTTGGCCTCGGGTATGCGGCGCTTGATGTCCATTGCGTGCGCAACCATCGGCGACACGGTGGGGGCGAGGAATTTGCGAAGCTCGGGGAAGTGCTTTTCCACAAGCAGGTTCACCGAGTGACAGGCCGAGGATATGATGATATCCTGCGTGCCCTCTCTTATCTGCCGCTCGTACTCACGCTTGACTATCGTTGCGCCGATGGCAGCCTCCTCGGCATCGGCAAAGCCGAGAGCCTTAAGGGCTTTTCGCACGGAGTTTATGCCGCAGTTATCCCACACGGCGAAGAATGACGGCGAAACGCTTGCGATAACTGGCGCACCGCTGTCGATGAGCGCACGCACCGTGCCCCTGTCGTCGACTATCTCCTTTGCCTCCTGCGGACACACGACGAAGCATTGACCGCAGAGGATGCACTGGTCGCTTATGATATGTGCCTGATGACCGGAGAAACGGATGGATTTGACCGGACATTTTCTTATACATCTGTGACAGTTTTTGCAGTTAGATTTTTTTAGATTGAGAACACTTGGCATGGTGACCGACCTCCAATTGTATGTTCAGCATCATTGTAGCATACTCGGGGGCTTGCGGCAAGGCGAATGAGCGTGTATAATAAGAAAAAAAGCGAAACGGGGAAGGTCAAATGCTTCAGGAAGCGATAATCACGAAGATAAGGGACGACGGACTTGCCGAGGTCGTTGTCGAGCGGCTGGGCATCTGCGGCGGCGACTGCAATGAGTGTGAGGGCTGCAAATACGATAATCTCATGAAATCGGTCGTCCAGAACCCCATCGATGCGCATCGTGGCCAGCATGTTATGATAGAAACGCCGACCGTCGGCGTTGTTAAGGGTGCACTTGCGATATACATCCTGCCGATCATTCTGCTCTTTGTCGGCTACGGCGTCGGTGCAGTGCTGTCTCTCACCGAGGGTATGTGCATTTTGGCGGCCTTTATCGGCGCAGTCATCGGCGTTATCATCGCCGTTATCGTCAGCAAAAAGCGCCATGCGGCAGACCCCACGCCGACAAAGATAGTCAGCGTCATATACGATCAGGAAAACTGACGGGTGATCCCGTCAGTTTTTCATTGATTTTCGGGCATTATTATGATAACATACCATTTTGTGAAATTGATTACGGAGAGAAGCATAAATGTCAGAAATGCAAAAGCAGATCGAGCGTCGCCGTACATTTGCGATAATCTCGCACCCCGACGCCGGTAAAACAACGCTAACCGAAAAGCTCCTGCTCTACGGCGGAGCGATACAGCTTGCGGGCTCGGTCAAGGGCAAGGCCACCGCAAGGCACGCCGTGTCCGACTGGATGGAGCTTGAAAAGCAGCGCGGTATATCCATAAGCTCGTCGGTCATGCAGTTTGAGTACGAGGGTTATTGCATCAATATTCTCGACACCCCCGGTCACCAGGACTTTTCCGAGGACACCTACCGTACCCTTATGGCGGCAGACTCGGCAGTCATGGTCATCGATGCCGCAAAGGGCATTGAGCCGCAGACGAGAAAGCTTTTTAAGATATGTGCAATGCGCAATATTCCTATCTTTACATTTATAAATAAGCTCGACCGTGAGGCTCGCAGTCCCTATGACCTCATGGAGGAGCTGGAAAACGAGTTCGGCATCGGCACCTATCCGATGAACTGGCCTATCGGCTGCGGCATCGACTTCAAGGGCGTTTACGACCGTGAAAAGCGTGAGATACTCGCATTCAACGAGTTCCACCGTGGTCAGAACAAGATAAAGGCGATAGAGTGTACGCTTGATGAGACGGAAAAGCTTGATGAACTCATCGGACCCAAACTTCGAGAGACGCTCTCGGACGATATTGAGCTTCTTGATGGCGCAGGCTATGAGTTTGATATCGAGCAGGTGCGTCGTGGCAAGCTCAGCCCCGTGTTCTTCGGCTCGGCTCTTAATAACTTCGGCATTGAGCCGTTTTTGGAAAGCTTCCTTAAAATGACCATGCCGCCGCTGCCGAGAATAGCGGGCGACGAGATAGTTGACCCATTTAACGAGAAATTCTCTGCCTTCGTGTTCAAGATCCAGGCGAACATGAACAAGGCTCACCGTGATAGGATCGCATTTATGCGCATCTGTTCGGGCAAGTTTGAGCGTGACAAGGAGTATTACCATGTGCAGGGCGGCAAGGCGATAAGACTTGCCCAGCCGCAGCAGCTCATGGCCTCCGAGCGTGCCATCATAAACGAGGCCTATGCCGGTGATATCATCGGCGTGTTCGACCCGGGCATATTCTCAATCGGCGACACCATCTGCGACAAGACCATGAAGGTGGAGTTTGAGGGCATCCCGACCTTTGCGCCCGAGATATTCGCCGCCGTTGAGCGTATCGACACCATGAAGCGCAAGCAGTTTGAAAAGGGCATCATGCAGATAGCGCAGGAGGGTGCGATTCAGATATTCCACGAGCCGTATACAGGCGTTGAGGAGATAATCGTCGGAGTTGTCGGTGTTCTGCAATTAGAGGTTCTGGAGTACAGGCTCAAAAACGAGTACGGCGTCGATGTCCGCCGCCGCAGCCTGCCGTTCGAGGTCGTCCGTTGGATCGATAACGAGGGCTTAAACCCCAATGACCTCAACCTCACGAGCGACACCAAGTGGGTGCAGGACTTCAGGGGCAATAACCTTCTGCTGTTCACCTCCGAGTGGTGCGTCAACTGGGCGCTGAACAAAAACGAAGGCCTAATACTTCGTGAGTTTAATAAGGACTGATTTTACACAATATTCTTTTATTATTTGCAATAGTATGCTATAATCATGGTGCGAAAGGGAGGTGAGCTTATGCCGAAGCAGACGGGTGTAAAGCAGATAGCGGCGAACCGCAAGGCGTTTCACGATTATTTTGTGCTCGAGCGCTTTGAAGCGGGCATAGAGCTTGCCGGTACGGAGGTCAAGTCGCTCAGAGCGGGAACGGTCAATATGAAGGACTCGTACTGCACGATTAAAAACGGCGAGATCTTTATCCGTTCGCTGCACATAAGTCCCTATGAAAAGGGCAACATCTTCAACAAAGACCCTGTCAGACCCCGCAGACTTCTCATGCACAAGCGTGAGATAATGAAGCTCAACGCCCGCATCATGCAGGACGGCGTTGCACTCATCCCGCTGTCGATGTACTTTAAGGACAGCAGGGCAAAGGTCGAGCTCGGGCTATGCAAGGGCAAAAAGCTTTATGATAAGCGCAATGACGACGCTAAGCGTGAAGCGATGCGAGACATTGAAAGAACAATGAAGGAGAGAAACTAATGAGTAATCCTATCGTGACCATCGAAATGGAAAACGGCGATATCATCAAGGCCGAGCTGTACCCCGAGGTAGCTCCCAATACCGTAAATAATTTCATTTCACTCGTAAAGAACAAGTTCTATGACGGCGTTATTTTCCACCGTGTCATCAGAGGCTTCATGATCCAAGGCGGCGACCCTCAGGGTATCGGCATCGGCGGCCCTGGCTACAGCATCAAGGGTGAGTTCAGAATGAACGGTGTGCAAAACGACCTCAAGCACACCAGAGGCGTTCTGTCCATGGCACGTTCCATGGCACCCAACTCCGCAGGCAGCCAGTTTTTCATCATGCACGAGGATGCACCGCACCTTGACGGACAGTACGCAGCCTTCGGCAAGGTCATCGAGGGCATGGAGAATGTCGACAAGATCGCAAATTGCATGACCGGCCGCAACGACAAGCCCATCCACAGACAGGCAATGAAGAAGGTGACTGTTGACACCTTCGGCGTTGACTATCCCGAACCCGTAAAGGCGTAAAATGTTATTTGTGTGCGGCTAAAGCCGCACACTAGCAAAAACCCGATTGGTTGATTGCTGCACCCCGACTAGTGAAATGTCACTGGTCGGGCTGCCGCAAAATCAGCACCGCACTAATTAAGTGCGTGGCAGTTTAGACCGGTACAATGTTACCGGTCGAGCTGCCGCAATAACGACTACCACCAGCCTTAACACGAATTGAAATGGGGATGTACCGGTTTCGACGGGGATGTGGAGGCAGGAATAGCGAGCAGATGCGCCTACCATCTTTAAAATGGGCACCTTATAAATTAAAGAACAACAATAACACTGTTCTTCTCGCTGCTTAATTAGCGAGCGTTCTGCCTCGGAGGACCACGGCCGGGGACAGGGCGTCGATTAGTGGTGAACATGAGTGCGCAAAGCTTTGAGCGCACCATGCACAATGAAGCTACTAAGCCCTTGAGCATGTCGGCCTGCGCAGGGGTAAGGGAATGTAAATGACCGCCTGCGCTCGGAGAAGTTCCTGTTAAAGCGTTTTCGGACAGGGGTTCAACTCCCCTCATCTCCACCATAAGTCCACCGTAATTTTGATAGAATTACGGTGGACTTTTTCTATGCCCGAAAACCGCTTGAAATAAGGCTTTTCGGCTAACGGAGAAGGCGTACATAACGGCATTGTCCGGACGAGCACTTTACGGCTCATGTTCCGCCGGCTGCCTTTGTCCTTTGGCAGCTTCCGTTACCATGCTGAGAGGCGGTTCGCCGTAAATCATATGACGCAGTATCTCCGCCGTGCAAATCCGAAATCGGAAAGGACTGCCGCTGCACGACCAGATTGACTTCGGTTGAATCTGTCACCCGTTTCCGGTCGGGCCTTGCTTTGGCGCCTGAACCGGATCCGAAAGAGGAAAAATACAGCCCTCCGCGGAAAAATCCGCAGAGGGCATATATAAGCGGGTATTCAGCCGACTTAACCCTTGCTGTTTGCAATAGCTTGGTCGATAAGCTTGTTCAGCTTCTCCGACTGCTTTTTCCCTGTGATGGTGCCCGTGATCGGATCACCTACGATGTTACCGTTCTTATCAACCACATATGTGGTGGGATACGAATACAGCCCCGAAGTGAATTTTCCGGCCTCGCTGTTGGATTCAAACCAGATATTTTTGTATGATGCACCTTTCTTTGTCAGAACATCCTTTGCTTCCGAAATAGCCGTTTTATCGCCGTCCAGCGTGAAGGAGTTGATACCGACTACCTCTCCGCCTTTTTCGGAGAGGCTTTTGTTAAGCGCCTCAAGATCGCTGAGCTCGCCCACGCATGGGCTGCAGGTCGTAAACCAGAAGTTAACCACGGTGACGGTATTGCCGGCAAACAGTGTGCTGCTCTTTGCTTCGTTTCCGTCAAGGTCCTTGCCCTCAAATGAGGGGAACTTCATCAGGTCGCTGTTTTCTTTGGGCTTTCCGTTTTCTGCCGGAACGCTCATATTGCCCTCGGACGGCTTTTTTCCGCAATCAGGGAACTTCTGCTCAAGAACGGTAAGCTTGTCCTCGATTTCGCGTATCTGTTCCGCTCCGTCTTTGAGCAGCTTAAGCTCATCGTCGGTAAACTGATCCTTTGAGCTTTCAATTGTTGTAAGTAAAAAATCGCCGTAATTGCCGCCGTTCTCGATCATTGCCATACCTTTGTCGGCGGACATGAACACCTTTTCCCAGAGGGAGCTGTTTTCGGACAGGATCGCTGTTTCCTGCTGCATCAGCTTTTGATGCAGTTCGGACGCCTCGTCCGTTGTTTTCGGATCTGCTGCCAGCAGCGAGGCAATCCCGGTTTCCTTGCTGCCTTCATTTTCTTTGCCGTCTTTCGACATACCGCAGGCGGCAAGGCCGAGGATCAGCAGCAGCGCAGCAAGCACGGTCAGTATTTTTGTTCTTTTCATAAATGATTACTCCTTATCTTTATTGGATATTTTTACTGCTCCGCATTTTTTGCAGAACAGATGTCATCTTTTCCTTTGCAAAATCCATAACGAAATTTTACTGCCTCCGTGGGGCAGGCGCGTACGCACATTCCGCAGCGGATGCATTCGGCATGGTCAGGGCTTTTGGTTACATCTACATCCATTTTGCACGCCTTCGCACATTTTCCACAGGAGATGCACTTATGCTTATCAACCCTCATACCGAGGAGGGATACCTTATTAAGCAATGCATAAAAAGCACCGAGCGGACAAAGCCATTTGCAGAACGGGCGGTAGAACAGCACACTCAACACGATCGTAACTATCAGAATGCCGAGCTTCCATGAGAACAAGGCTCCGAGTGCATCGCGGAGACCGGAATCTATGGCTGCGAGAGGAATAGCTCCCTCAAGCACTCCCTGCGGACAAAGATATTTGCAGAAGAACGGATCCCCCATACCGACATCATTGACTGCAAGGGCAGGCAGTAAAACTACCATTATGAGCAGAACGGCGTATTTTATGTAGGTCAGACCCTTCAGCTTTTTTGTGGAAATCTTTTTGGTCGGAATTTTGTGCAGCAGCTCCTGAAACCAACCGAACGGACACAAAAAGCCGCAGATGAAGCGCCCCAGCAGCACGCCCAACAGAATAAGAAAGCCCGTAATATAATAGGAGAAGGCGAATTTTGACGACCCCACCACCGCTTGAAATGCTCCTATAGGGCAGGCTCCCGATGCCGCCGGGCAGGAATAGCAGTTCAGTCCGGGGACGCAAACGGCTTTCCCTTGGCCCTGATAAATTCCGCCCTTAAAAAAATTCGGCAGATGGATGTTGGTAAGAAGCGTCGCTGCCGCTTGTATCAAGCTCCGAAAGCGTGACAAAATCCTTGATATGCTCTTTTTCTTATTATCAGTTTTTTTTCTATCCAATTCCGATACACTCCAAACACAGCCTGATCGCCTTGCTGAGCACGGTGTCCGCCTCTCCGCGCAAGGCTCCGAAACAGATCATTGCTGCAGCGCCGACGATCAATGCAAACTGAAGCAAAGCTTTTTTCGATTGAACCAATGAGGTCACCCCTTTCCTTTGTGCCCTCACTGTAGCACGGAGAACATAAAATTTGTGTTAAGGTTAAGAATAAAAAACTTAACAGAAATCTTATGTTTCTATGATATAATAGAACCGTCAAATAAACCGAGAAGTGAAGCAAGGAGGCTTTTCATGCATATTTTAGTTGTTGAAGACGAGAAGGCGCTTTGCGAGACGATCGTCCGCAGTCTGCGCCGTCTTGATTACAGTGTGGATCATTGCTATGACGGGAACAAAGCGATCGAGCTGCTTGGCATTGAGAGCTATGACCTTGTACTGCTTGACTTGAATCTGCCGGGCGCGGACGGCATGACAGTATTGCGGAAGCTCCGCCAAACGGACAGAGACACCAAGGTTCTGATCCTTTCCGCACGCAGCGAGGTCGCCGATAAGGTGGACGGACTTGATGGCGGAGCAAATGACTATTTATCCAAGCCCTTTCATTTGGAAGAGCTGGAGGCAAGAATACGCAGCCTGACCAGACGACAGTTCACGCAAAACGACGTGGTTTTGAACTGCGGCGGCGTTTCCTTCGACACCAAAGCACGCATAGCCTCCGCCAACGGACTGAAGCTGACGCTTACCCGAAAAGAGGCGGCAATTCTTGAATATCTGCTGCTGAATCAGGGGCGTCCCGTAAGTCAGGAAGAGCTTATTGACCATGTTTGGGATAACAGCGTGGACAATTTCAGCAATTCGATTCGGGTACACATTTCCGCTTTGCGCAAAAAACTGCGCACCGCTCTCGGATACGATCCTATCCGCAACCGCATCGGCGAAGGATATGTTTTGGAGGAAAACATCTTATGAAAAAGCTTTCTTTGCAATGGCGCATCACCTTAATGACCGCCGTTTTGATCGGTTTGACCTGCGTTGCAATGAACTGTCTTTTGAGCTACTCCGGCAGATATTATATGGATTCCATAGGTTCATATGTTTCCGCATTCAGCGACACAGAGGAGGGAGAGCCCGGCTTTTTCGATCCGGAGCAAAAAAATGCCGATAAGGAGCTGACTATTGTCATACACGGCGTGCAGGATTCCTTTATCGCCACTAACTGGTATATTACGGCGTCGGTGACGCTTATCGGCGGCGTGCTGGCATATTTCGTCAGCGGCCGTGCGCTGAAGCCTCTGCGAACCTTTGCAGCTCAAGTAGAAAAAGTGCAGCCTAATAACCTGACAGATATGAAGATTACCGAGGAAGTTCTGCCGGAGTTTCGACAGTTCAGCATATCGTTCAACGGTATGCTCGTCCGTCTTGACGAGGGCTTTACCGCCCAGCGGCAATTCACCGGAAATGCCGCCCACGAACTTCGCACTCCGCTTGCGCTTATGCAGGCTCAGCTTGAGCTGTTTTCCGCCGAGCAC